>CAYOXS010000006.1:0-23998 GCA_964407935.1 uncultured Caldilineaceae bacterium | reverse complement strand
AGTTAAGCGCGGGCAACGGCCTGCTGCTCAACCAGCAGTTGGGCGAGTTATCGGCGCTGTCAAGCAATCTGGAGCTTTTACAGTTGCAACTGCTCAACCTGAGCGGGGGTAATCTGGCCCTGGCCGAGTTAAGCGCGGGCAACGGCCTGCTGCTCAACCAGCAGTTGGGCGAGTTATCGGCGCTGTCAAGCAATCTGGAGCTTTTACAGTTGCAACTGCTCAACCTGAGCGGGGGTAATCTGGCCCTGGCCGAGTTAAGCGCGGGCAACGGCCTGCTGTACGATCAGCAGTTGGGCCAACTGTCGGCGTTGTCAAGCAACCTGGGGCTGTTGGAACTACAGTTGCTCAACCTGGCCGGTAGCAATCTGGCCCTGGCCAACCTGGAAGCGGGCAACGGCCTGCTGTACGATCAGCAGCTCAGTCAGTTTGAGGCTTTGGCCAGCACGCTACAGTTGCAGTTCTTAGGCACAGCGCAGCAAGCCCTGCTCAATGCCAGCCTTGAACCCGGCAGTGCCGCCAGTTTTGATCAGGCTGTTGGCGCCCTGAGCGTCCTCCAGGGCGCGGTTAACGCCGGCTGGCTTGACGCGAGCGGCAATGAGATTGCTTCGGGCCTTATTGAAGCCGCGCAAGAAGTGATCTTTAACCAGCTCCTGACCGAGTTTCAGGTGAGCAGCCTGGGCGGCCTGGTAGAGATGATCTTTAAAGGCCAGGGCAAGTTCAGCGTGCTGGCCGGCGAACTCGACCTGACCTTGCTTGACGTGGTCGGTGCTGTGGTGGGCCGGCTGTCGATGGACACGGGCGACACCGCGGTGTGGGACGCCGTGCAAAGCCTGCTTACCGTGGATGCGGGCTTTATGAACGTGCTGATTGCCGACGAACATAGCGCCTTTGCCCAGGCCCTGCTTGAATCCGGTGAAAGCCTGGACCTCAACAGCGCCAATAGCCCGCTTGACATCCTTAACGCTATGCTGGGGCTGAGCTTTATGAACCTGACCGGCCCAGCGCTGGGGCCGCCGGTTGCGCCAGGCTCAGAGCATGTTAACCCGCCAGATACCAGTGTGCCTCTGCCTGCGGTTGGCCATTTGGACCCACGCGCTCCTGGTAACGTTCACCCTGACGGTCTCAACCCAGACATTTTTCAAAACTATATTACGGATGTGTGGGCCTACGGAAATTACGCTTACCTGGGCACATTTGACAAGCCATTGTGCTCACCGCAGACAACGGGTGTCCACATTATCGACATCTCCGATCCGGCCAACCCAACCTACACCACTTTTGTCCCTTCACCCCACAGCACCCGCCCCAACGATGTTAAGGTGGCCCACCTGGAAACCCCCTTCTTCAGCGGCGAGCTGATGGTCCGCACCAATGAAAAGTGTTCGCTTGGCTTTACCCCAGATATAAATTCGGGCGCCCCGATTGGGCCGCCGCTGGCGGACCCGCCTTTGGGCGTGGGCCTTTACGATGTGACAGACCCGCTGAACCCCGTGGCGTTTGTAACCAGTTTTCTGGACTTTCAGACGCACAATACCTACATCTGGCAGCAAGGCCAGAATGCCTACTTGCTGGTGGCCAATGACGATGGCGAAAAGGGCGTGCATATTGTAGACATCACCAACCCGGCGGCTCCGGTGGAGATTGCCGCCGTCAGCGACCACGATCTGGTTGACCAGGGGCTGGTTTTGCAGCCAGGTTTGCTGGCGCACGACTCTAACCTTGATCCGCATAGTGATGGGGCCCACGGCGATTTTCTGGTGCACGATGTATGGGCGCAGACTAACGGCAGTCAGGTTATTGGCTACATCTCCTGGTGGGATGTGGGTATGGTGCTGCTGGACCTGACCGACCCGGCCAACCCGGTCTTTCTGGGCGACAGCGACTTCATTAATCCCGACCCGGTGCATGGGGGTACGGCCAACGGCAATACCCACGTGGTGGTACCCACCGAGGACGGCAAGTTGTGCATCACCGGCGACGAGGATTTCTTTAACGAGGCGGGCTGGGGTTACGGGCGTGTCTTTGACTGCCGCAACCCGGGCAATCTGGTGGAGATTGGCCAGATGCATACTGGCAACGTTACCAGGCTGCCTCCCGGCAATTTCACGTCTCACAACGTTATGATCTCTGATAACCTGGCCATGTGGTCGTGGTTTCATGAGGGCATGCCCGTTTTCGACTTAAGCAGTTGCCGTGACGCCAACGGCGATCCGGTTGCCGCCTGTGAACCGGTTGAGGTTGGCCGCTTTGTAGACCCCACCGGCTCCGATTTCTGGGGCATTTACCTGCACCACATGAACGGCACGCCCTACATGTTGGGCAGCGACCGCGATAGCGGGCTGTGGATTGTTGAATCGCCGCAGCAAGACAACTGCCCTAATGTTTACAACCCCGGCCAGGCCGACAGCAACAATGACGGCCAGGGCGACGCCTGCGACCCGGTAATCACCGTGGTTAGCGGCCCCGGCGAGCCGGTAAACATCAACAATCAACCCGTTCAGGTTAACGGCGAATTTACAGACCCCGATGATAATAACAACCAGACTGCGGTCTGGAACTGGGGCGACGGCTCCGGCCCAGAGGCTGGCGCGGTAGACCAGGCCAATAACAAGGTCTCCGGCAGCCACAGCTACGCCCAGCCCGGCGTCTACCAGGTAACGTTAACGGTTATTGACAGCTATCCCGCTTCTGACGCCCAGGTGTACCAGTTCATTGTGGTCTATGACCCGAACGGCGGCTTTGTTACCGGCGGCGGCTGGATCAACTCACCGCAGGGAGCCTATGTGGCCGAACCAACAGCCACCGGCAAAGCAAACTTTGGGTTTGTGGCCAAGTACAAGAAAGGGGCCAATGTGCCAATCGGCAACACCGAGTTTAACTTTAAGGCCGGCAATCTAAACTTTCAATCAGACGTGTACGAATGGCTGGTGGTTACCGGTAAGCCAAAGGCGATGTTCAAGGGAACCGGTACAATTAATGGTGCGGGGAACTATGGCTTCCAGCTCAATGCCATAGACGCCGAGGCCACCAGCAGCCCCAATGATGTGGACACCTTCCGCATCAAAATTTGGGATAAGGGCAATGGCAACGCGGTGGTTTACG
Organism: uncultured Caldilineaceae bacterium; assembly: GCA_964407935.1. Classification (GTDB taxonomy): domain Bacteria; phylum Chloroflexota; class Anaerolineae; order 4572-78; family J111; genus J095. Next base: position 20,896 of record CAYOXS010000006.1, on the reverse strand, counting down.
ATAACGAGATGGGGGTGGATGTGAATGGTGACCCAACCACTGCCCTTGGTGGTGGCAATATCAAAATCCACAAGTAGGGCCTGGAGAGGGTAAGGACCTGTTGCTATGGGTGGTAAAGCAGGATATCCCCCCCTGCTCCTGCCACCTATCGCCAACCGCAACCAAACCCGGCCAGACCATTGCTCCGGTAGTGAAAATTTAACCCCCTCCCAACCTCCTCCTTGCCCGGAGAGGCTGGGAGGGGGATGGGGGGTAGTTTGAGGGGAGATGAACTCATGACCCATCAACATATATTCAAAATAATCACGCTCGCCGTTGTACTCTTAAATCTCATTCCGGTCTCTGCGCTGGCGGAAGGCGAACCCCGGTTGACCCTTGCTGTGGAGCCTTTGCCGGTAGCCGCCGGTCAGGAGGTGGTTGTAACCGTGCGGGCCGCAGATGTCTCGCCAGCAGTCAAGGTCGAAGCCCACCTGACTTTTGACCCAACCACTCTGGCGGTGGTAACCCTGGACCACGGTGATTTCTTAAGCCCAAACCCGGATGCCGATGCCTTTGTTCTGCAAAAAAATTTTGGCAATCAGGGCGGAACCATTAATTATGCGGTCTGGCTAAAACCCGGCCAACCGGCCGCAGCCGGAAACGGCCTGCTGGCTACCGTTACGTTTCAGGCCCTGGCCAACGGCCCGGCCATTATTGAAATTCAAGAAGGTCGCTTTTTCAGTTCAGATAAGGTTGAAATGATAGCCGCAACTGATCGGGTTCAATTCACTATTGGCGGTGGGGCCGAAGTTGATCATACTCTGGCCGGCCCAGAGCAGCCCGCGCCAGCCAGCCCGGTAATTCAGGAAGCGCCTGCTCCGGCAGCCCCACCTGTTCAGGAGCAGCCCGGGCCTGATCAGGCCGCGAGCACGGACGCTAATCCCGTTGTGGCCGCGGTCACCCCCGCCGTTCAGGAGCAGTCAATACAGGCCGTTGCTGTGATAGACGCCGCGCCAGAAACGGTAACCGGGCCTGAACGTGAGGTAGAGGCGCCTGCCCCATACCAAAAGCCCCGCCGCTTTAAGATCCAACCACCGTCCAATCCTGGCAACAACTGGCTGGCGGTGCTATTGGTAGTGGGCCTGGGCGTTGTTGTATTTTCAATTGGCACGCTTGGTTTTGTGGGAACAGTTAGCGCCTGGTTCTGGCTGGCTCGCTCCCGCCGCAGGTAGGGATTCCACCTTTTTTTCGACGGTATAAGATTGGGAATTGCAATTTCATTGCAAAACAATTCAGAGCTTTAAGCTCTAAAGTCTTCTGCCATCCCCAAACAAATGGGCTAAAATAGCCGCAAGTCAATTGTAAATTTGTGTGCGCCCTGGAGCCACCCGGGGGGCATTCCTCCCAGGCGGCTTTTTTGTTGGCCGGAGAAGGATAATTATGCTTAAGCGAACCGGCAATTCAATTTATATTCTGCTGTTGGCCTGCCTGTGGCTGGCCGCCTGCGCTCAATCGGTAATGGTCCCGGCCTCGGTTCAACCTGTTGCCGACGGCGGCGTGGGCGCGGCAGGGCTGGATGATCCCATTTACCCGCATCTGGGCAACGGTGGCTACGATGTGACTCACTATGACATCAGCCTGGCGGTGGATATGGCCGGCAACAGCATCAGCGGCGCAACCACCATCCGGGCGCGAGCCACGCAGCCACTGCGCGCCTTTAATCTTGATTTTTTGGGCCTGACCATCGACGCGATTGAGATTAACGGCCAGCCCGCCGGCTTTCATCGCGCCGGCAGCGAGTTGACGCTGACGCCCGCCAGCCCGCTGGCCAACGCGCAGCCCTTCAGCGTGACGGTCGCCTATCACGGCCAACCCACCCCCATTGCCGATGACCCGGCGGTGCCGCGCAGCTACGGCCCGGTAGGCTGGCTGAGTCTTAGCCCCGGCGTCTTTGTTATCAGCCAACCGGGCGGGGCCATGACCTGGTATCCGGTTAACAATCACCCCGGCGACAAAGCAACCTACGCCTTTACCATCACCGTGGCCAAACCTTACGTGACCGCCGCCAACGGTATCCTGCTGTCTGAAATTGATAACGGCCCAAGCCTTACCTATCGCTGGGCCGAAAACCGGCCTATGGCCAGCTATCTGGCAACTCTGGCCATTGCCAACTTTGAAGTGGTAACAGACGAAGGGCCGGACGGGCTGCCACTTCGTTACTACCTGCCGCCCAACGCCCCTCAATCGGTGGCGGCGTCCCTGGCCGAAACGCCAGCCATGCTCCGCTTTTTCACGGATATGCTGGGGCCGTACCCCTTTGAAGCCTACGGGCTGGCCGTCATCGGTGATGAGCATGTCCAGATTGGCCTGGAAGCCCAAACCCTGACCATCCTCCCAATGCAGCGCGTTGCCAGTGAGCACCTGCATGAGCTGGCCCATCAATGGTTTGGTAACAGCGTTACCCCGGCCACCTGGCAAGACATCTGGCTCAACGAGGGCTTTGCCGCCTACAGCGAATGGCTGTGGGTGGAACACACCCAGGGCCAGGCGGCTTTTGAGGCCTTGGTGCGCGCCCAATACATGCGCATGGCCCAGGCCAGAATGTGGCCCCCCGCCCAACCGCCCGCCGACCAGCTTTTTGGCCCGCCCATCTACATCCGCGGAGCCTGGAGCCTGCACGCCCTGCGCCTCCGCCTTGGCGATGACGCCTTCTTTGCCCTGCTGCGGGCCTGGGTAACGCGCTACCAATACGGCAATGCCAGCACTGCCGACTTTATGGCCCTGGCCGAGGAAGTGAGCGGCCAATCGCTGGCCGATTTTTTCCAGGCCTGGCTCTACACTGCCGCCGTGCCGTCACTGCCGCCCCTGGTTAGACCTGACTAAACATGATTTGCGTTTGATTGATTTTTTTCGGACAGCATCACCCTGTCGACCCTCGGCGGGGTGATGCTGTGTTTGAAGAGTTTTGTCACCATTTGATGGCGAATCTCAGTGAGAAAACGTTCACGTTCAATGGCTGCCGCAGATACAGAAGGCGTTATCGCCTCGCGGTTACGTCCTTCTGTGACAGATGAGGGGCTGTGGTATAATGTCCACTTTACTGTTATCACCTGACAATATCTCGACAGGCAGTGTGCAATAAACAGGAAGCGGGATGGCCTCATTTATCACGCCCGTATTGGTTGGGCGCAGTGCAGAATTACAACAACTTGATGGGGCTCTGGCGGCCGTACAGGCAGGGGGCGGACGCTGTATCCGGGTCAGCGGTGAAGCGGGCATCGGAAAAAGCCGGCTGCTGGCCGAACTGCGAGATCGGGCAGTGGCTCGAAACTTTGCCATCCTGGCCGGGCGCTGCTTTGAGCAGGATACCGCCATTCCCTATGCCCCGCTGGTCGATCTGTTGCGCACCCATTTTGCCCATCGCAACCCGGAAGACGTCGTCGCTACGCTTGGTCCACAAGCTCCCGATGTTGCCCGGCTGCTGCCTGAACTGGCGCTGCACCTGGTCAACCAGCCCGCTACGCCCGAACCTGAGGCCGACAAACGCCGCCTGTTCGATGCCCTGACCACGTTCCTGTTACGCCAAACCGAGGCCCAACCGCTGCTGTTGACCGTTGAAGATTTACACTGGAGCGACGCGGCCAGCCTGGAGTTCCTGCTCTTTCTGGTCCGGCGTAGTGCGCCTTACCCGCTGTTGCTGTTGTTGACCTATCGTTCCCCCGAAGGTCAAACCGGCTTGGCTCCTCTGTTGACCGGCCTGGACCGCGAGCCAATCGCCGCGAGTCTGCCCCTCAAGCCGCTAACCCGCGTTGATATAGCCCAGATGCTCCGGGCGATCCTTGACCAGCCCCGGCCGCCCTCGGCCGAATTTGTGGCGGCGGTCCACCGCCTGACCGAAGGCAATCCCTTCTTTACCGAGGAAATCCTCACGTCGTTGATTGCCAGTGAAGATATTTATCTGATTGAGGGGCGCTGGGAGCGGAAACCGCTGACCCAGATCGACATTCCCGGCAGCATACAGCATGTGGTTGAGCAGCGCCTGAGCCACCTTACCCAACCCGCCCGGCAATTGCTCGATCTGGCAGCGTTGACCTTACAGGGGCAAGCGTTGAGTTTGCAGGGGCGTTGGATCCAGGCCGAACAAGTGTTGCGCCAGGTCATCAGTCTGTACGAGGCCCGCGGTATCTGCCCTCACCGATTGTGGCGGGTTTACCTGGCGTTGGCGCAGGCGTACCTGGCTGCGTCGCAGGCTGAACAGGCTGCCGACGCATTTGACGCCGCCCGCGCTCACATCGAAATCGTGGCTTCGGCCATTGAGGATAAAGCGCTGGCCGAGAATTTCCGCCGCCGGGCCACGGCCATGCTTCCCCCGGCCCAGCCGCTCACCCCCCGGCAAACGGCCAGGCAAGAATTTGGCGGGCTGACCCACCGGGAACGTCAGGTGGCTGCCGTCGTTACTCAGGGTCTCTCCAATCAAGAAATTGCCGATGAATTAGTTGTTAGCGTTAAAACGGTTGAGGCCCACATCACCCGCATCCTCTCCAAGCTGGGGTTCTCCTCTCGCGCCCAAATTGCGGCCTGGGCTGTTGATAAGGGCCTCGCTTCGGCCCCTCAAAACCTGGACGACCTTCAATAGCTCCCTGATCAACGCCCGCCAATACCCTACCCCACCTAAACTAACGCCCCCAATAAAAATGTGGGGTTGCCCTAAATCTGATTGTAGGGTTTCCCCCGACGACAGCCAGGTTGTGATCGCCTATCATAGAGGCATAAACAATCAATTTTTTACATTTGTCAGGAGGAAAACAATGACAATCCAAGCAACCACCAAAGAAGCAGCCGTATCAGCAGCATTCAACAACTTTTTGGCCGCATACCAGGCCCGAGATATGGATAGAATGATGGCCTGTGTTGCCCCGGATGAGAATGCGGTTCTGTTTGGGACAGGGGCTGATGAAAGACGCATCGGCCCGGATGAACTCAAATATCAGGCCGAGCGCGATTGGGCGCAAACTGACGCGTTGGGCTTTAACATTGGCTGGCACTCTGTTTCGGCCTCCGGGTCCGTGGCCTGGATCGCTGCCGAGGGCACGGGGCAGGGCCGGGCCGGCGGACAAGCCTTTGAATTTCCCTTCCGGCTCACAGCCGTGTTTGAGCAGCGCGGCGATCAATGGCTGCTGGTGCAGTCGCACTTTTCGCTGCCGGCTCCCGGGCAAGAAGCGGGTAACTCGGTGCCGGTGTAAGAATCTTGTCAATTGTTTTCAAAGATTTTAGTCACCACCAACTGGCCAAAAGTGTTCTCATTTAAGCCTCTCGATGATGATCCAGCACAGGTTGCGGCTGCTCTAAACAGCTACGATAATGTGACATTTGTCACTAGTGGTGAAAAAGATTTTGACTATAATATGAGTAGTTGGGGTTATTTCTCAGTTGAAACAGTGTTAATCCGACCCGGTGACGAAAGCTCAAAACGAATTTGAGATTTTACCGTTACCTCTGAAGCGCCACCTAGTCGTAGGTGGCGCTTTGTTGTGTTTCAGGAAAAATGACTGAAAGACGTGAGAGCCAGAGATCACAATCAAATTAGGCGGCATTCGTAGGCAAGGTCGGATTATTCAGATTTTCGGATACACCTATGAATCGCAAAGGGTCTTAAAAACGATGAACGAAGAATTCGATATTGAAGAGTTGGCGCCCTGGTTGGTAATCGTAATCACCTTGATTGGTGGTTGGATGCGGGTTCTTCTACTCTATGATAAAGGGATGTGGTTGGATGAAACGTTCAGCGTGTGGATGGCCAACCAGAGTATTGTCGATATACTGCAATGGATTGTTAAGATCGACCAACATCCACCCCTTTATTATCTCCTGCTCCATTACTGGATAGCACTCAATGGAGATACGCCTTATTATGTCCGTATGCTTTCTGTACTATTCGGCGCAGGCACAATCCCAATTATCTACCTGATCGGCAAACGCATGTCTGGTGCGGTGATGGGATTGGCGGCAGCAGCGATCCTGGCCCTTTCGCCTTTCCACATCTACTTTGCCCAGGAAACGCGCATGTACACCCTGCTGACATTCAATGCAGCCGTAGCGATTTATGCGCTGGTCAGGTTGCTTACGGATTCGCGCGCTGTCAGGCCCATTGGCAGCCAATTTCGGGAATATCTGCGGGCCTGGCGTGCCTCTGGGCCGGCAAAACCAGATAGCGCCGGAAATTTCAGCTATAAGGTTGATACCCGCAATCAAACCGGATGGAGAGCCTGGATATTCCGCCAGCACCGGTTACCCATCCAGCCTATTGAGACTGACCTGGCCTGGGTTGCATTTATCGTGTTCTCGGCGGCGACGATGCTCACCCACAATACGGCTGTCCTTTTCTTTTTAGCCACCAATATTTTTGTGCTTGGCCTGATGCTTTTTCAAAGGATAAAGAAATCGGGATCTCAGCCGGCTTTTCATGCTCCCTCTTTGGGAAACTGGGTGAAGGCTCAGATTGGCATCTTGTTGCTATGGAGTCCATGGCTATTTGCCTTTATCAAGCAAGCCAGCAGCGTCTATCAGAGGTTTTGGATTCCCAAACCAACTTGGGACTCCATTATCCGCGTACTTGAATCTTTTTTGACCCCATCTATGTCATATGTTCAAGGCGGCTATGTAATGGGGTTGTGGATTCTATACGCGCTGGTGTTATGTTTAGGGCTGCTGTATTACCGAAAAAAAATATCGCAATTCTTGTTTTTGGCTACCCTGTTCGCCATCCCCTTCCTGGGTGAACTGATTGTTAGCATCCACCGTCCTATTTTTTGGGGTCGAACTCTGATCTGGATAACGATTCCACTGTTCCTGGTACTGGCGGCTGGAATCGTTCAATTAAGATTTCGTTTTCTTATAATCGGTGGCGTAGGGATTTTAGGCACAATCAACCTGTTTTCTGCCGGCGACTATTACCGGTTCTTTCAAAAAGAGGATTGGTACACGGCTGCCGGTTATGTCGCAAATTTCGCTGAAGAGGGTGATTTGGTCCTTTTCAATTCCAACTTTGTGGTAATCCCATTTAACTATTATTTTAGAACATATGAAAACCTGTATCATATCCAGGTAGAAAAATGCGGGGTTCCCGAAGACCTGTTCGATAGCGGTATCCCGGAACCAAAGATGACGAATAGCGATATACCCAGGTTAATTTCATTATTGAGCGGGCACAACAGAGTCTGGCTGGTTTACAGCCATGACTCGTATACTGACCCAATGGGGTTAATCCCGCAAACGCTGGCATCAAAGATGAAATTAATCCGGCAACGCGATTTTTATGGGGGGCAGGTTCAATTATATGGAACTCCCTGAGCCTGATGTCCACTCAGGGGAGATATTGAGGCAACGGCCGTAGATTACGCAAATATTGGGGGCCATCCATCGCGCGGGTGATGCGGTCTTTTGGGAGAAGTTGAAAAAGCCAATATGAAAAAATAGTTGCCTATTACTTTGTGCCGTTTCTGAAAATTCGGTAAAAGTGACAGGTTTTGTCACTACCGCAATAACTCGGTTACGGCCGTTTCAAGCGGTAACTTCTCCCCCCGCCTCCAGGCAGCCTCAAAAATTCCCAGCTCCAACTCAGTTTCCAGACTGACCCGAAGCTGCTCTGCGGCTTCGCTGAGGATATTACGTTCTGTCCTGAGGAGTGAGGCCAACTCTCGCAACGGATGGTTAAGTACCACCGCCAACAATTGAACCGCCTCGGCCTTTTTGCCCTGGGCGTTTCGGACCCGAGCCACATCATACAGAGTTCCCAACATCTCTCGAATTTGGCCGGTTTCTTCAGAAATCTCCAGACTGAGACGAAAGTATTGTTCCGCCTGTTCCAGTTCGCCCAGATACAGCGCAATATCCCCCAGATTATCGTAGGATTGCTGAATAGTCCGCCGATAGTTCAGCACCTGAGCTGCTTTGAGGCTGCGGTCATACAGTGGTTTGGCCTCAAGGTACGCACCCTCTCCCAGAGCCACCCGACCCCGGACCAGGGCAGCCCAGCTCAAGCCGAAATATTCGCCAATTTCCTGACTGAATATTTGCAAAGCCCGGTCGATTTTCTCGCGCGCTTCGGCCAATCTGTGTTGGCTAATCAGCGCCACGGCCATAAAGTTGAGCGCAACGGTTTCTCCCCAGCGATCGCCAATTTCCTGGCCAATCTGACCCCACGTCTGCGCTAATTCAATTACCTGATCAAAATTATTTGAGTAGAGGGAGCTTAAGGCGAGGTTGTACAGGGCATAAAGTAGTGCTCCCGGCTGGCTAAGCGGTTGAATAAGCGCAACCGCTTTGGCAGACAAGCCAGAACCCCGCTCCGGATTACCAATAATGCCGGTAAAGTAACCCTCATACCCCAACGCTTTCGCGTGAGTCAGGGTTGCTGTGTCGTCGGCGGCAGTTGGACGCATTTGGCCCGCGGCTTCCTGAAAAAGCGCAACCGCCGCCTGATGCCAACCGCGAATATCGTAGATCATTGCAAAGCTGTCGATAAATTTCAGCAACTCGGCGCTGTTTCGTTCGGCCAGCCGGCAACGCCAGGCGCCGCGGATATTTTCAATATCCTGCTCAATGGCAGCGACGGCGGCAAGCTGCCGGGCGCTGCGTAAATCTACCCAGCAGCAATGCATCAGGTTGGCATAATACACCGCGTGAGATTGCTGGGCCATGAGTTTGGTGGCCGGGTCGGCATCCAGCTTTTCCGCGGCGTACTGGCGTAACAACTCGTGGAGTTCATAGCGCCCGGTGTTCGGGTGACTGGCCAGGAGCGATTTATTGACCAACCCGGCCAAATCCCGCAACGATGCTCCCGTAATTTGCCCGGCAGCCTCGCGGGTGAAGCCGCCCCGAAATATCGAAATCTTTTTGAACAGCGCCTGTTCGTCGGTGTTCAACTGCTCCCAGGAATGGTCAAACACCAGCCGCATACTGCGATGCCGGTCCGGCACATCGCGCAGTTCACCTTCCAGCAAATCAAGGCCGTGGTCGAGTTCGGCGGCAATCTCGGCCAGCGAGAGCATATTCAGCCAGGCTGCAGCCAGTTCAATGGCCAGCGGCATGCCCCACACCCTCTGCAAAATCCGCTCCAGATACGATAAATCGGTGGGATGCAGGTTGAAATCGGGCCGCACGCCCCGCGCCCGTTGCACAAAGAGCCGCACCGCCTCATCTGCCAGCGCCGTGGCCACATCGGTCAATTGCGAAAAATTCAAGCCACTGATCGGCCACAGATTTTCGTACGACAGGTTAAGCCGTTCGCGTGAAGTGACCAACACTTTCACCCCGGCGGCGGCCTGCAAAATTTGGCTGACTATTCCAACCCCGGCCAACAGGTGCTCAAAATTATCCAGCACCAACAGCAACCGTTTGTGGCGCAAGTAGGTTAGCAATTGAACTGTTGGTTCCTGCGCAGAAGCGATGGGAAAGGCCAATCCTTCGGCGATGGTTTGAACAATAGAGTCAGCCGAACTGATGGGCGCCAGCGAAATAAAGTAGATTCCGTCAGAAAAGGTTGTGGTTGGTTTCAGTTGCCGTTCGGCCAGGGCCAGCGCCAGGCGAGTTTTGCCGATGCCGCCCGGCCCAAGAATTGTAATCAAGCGCACCTCGGGGGTGTTGAGGTGCTGCTGCAAAGCAGCTAACGTTTCCTCCCGGCCGATAAAGGGCGTGGCCTGAACCGGTAAATTGTGGAGGGGGATATTCGGGCTGTCAGGGCGTGGTGATGTGTGGATTTCAACCGCCGCTGTGGGCGTTGAATCGCCGGGTGGGGGCGACAGGCGGTTGGCTTTAATGGCCTCAATGAGGGCCGTAGTTTCCGGGGCCGGGGAGACATTCAATTCCTGCCGAAGTAGCTGCGCACATGCCTGGTATTGCTGAACGGCCGCGGCCGGCTGGCCGGCCCAGGCGTAAAGCTGCATCAGTTGGCGTTGGGCCGGTTCGTGCAGCGGGTCTAAGGCCAACCAGTGCCGGGTATAAGTGATGGCTTCTCCAAACGACGCCTCGCCACGCTGGATTAGAAGCTGCACCAAACGCTCTAATGCGCCGGCCAATTCACGGCGCAGGCTATCCGCTTCAAAGCTCTGCCAGGTATCAAATTCGGGGCTGTTGGAGAGGGTGAAGCCGGCCAGAAAATCACCCTGAACCAGCGCGACGGCTTCGGTGAGCGCCTCGACACAAGCAGAGCAAGTCTCACCAGCCGGATGGTGATGCTGCTGGCTGGCCGCCAGCGCGTCACGGAACTGGTCAACATCCAGCCACAGGTCGGGGTGCGGGGGTAACATCACTGTTTCGCGGTCTGCTTCAAGCCAGCCCTGCCCCAGACTTTTGTTAATCACCCATAGCATCCGGCGCAACTCACCGCGAGCGGCGGTGGGGTCATAATCGGGCCACAGCAGCGCCGCCAATGCCTGGCGGGAATGACGCTGGCGGGCCACCGCCAGGTAAGCCAGCAACGCCAGTGCCTTGTGATGGCTGAGCGACACCGTCTCGCCATCGAGTTCGAGGCGTGGCGTACCGAGAAAATAGAGTTTCAGCCGGGACATAAATACCTCTATTTACGGCCAAACTGTTCAACAGGGTGGATTTTCATTATAGCCCAACCCGGTTGGGATGCAATTGGCACGATGTTGGCACGCTGGCCGAACCTGAACTGGCACATTTTTGGCATTGCCGTTTGTTAGACTTATGGCAAGAGTAAAACTCTGGCAATTTTCACAAGTACACCCCGGCGTTGTCCGGGAAAAGGAGAAAAATATGTTGCAGGAATTATCAAAAACATCAACCGGTGTTGGGCCGTGGTCTCTGTTGCAGGCCGGACTGCAGGGCGCGGTCATTGGGCCAGAGGACCCGCGCTACGACGAAGCCCGCCGGGCCTGGAATCTTAGCGTTGAACAGCGGCCAACTGTGATTGTGGTCCCCAAAAGTGCCGCCGATGTGGTGCAAGCCGTGCGCTTTGCCCGCGGTGAAAAGCTGGGTGTTGCGGTTCAGGCCACCGGGCATGGTAATGTGCGCCCGGCCAATGGCTGTATGCTCATTCTTACCAGTGAGCTGCAGGATGTAACGGTTGATGCCGTGGCGCAAACTGCCACCGTAGCGGCCGGGGTTAAGTGGGGCACAGTGCTGGAGAAAACGCAGGCAGTCGGGTTGGCTCCGCTGCTCGGTTCTTCGCCGGATGTGGGGGCGGTTGGTTACACCCTTGGTGGCGGGATGGGTTGGTTAACCCGCAAGTATGGCCTGTCGGCCGACAGCGTGAACTATTTTGAGGTGGTCACCGCCCAGGGGGAATTGTTGCGGGCGAGCGATACCGAAAACAGCGACCTGTTTTGGGGATTGCGCGGCGGTGGCGGCAGCCTGGGGATTGTCACCAGTATGGAAATCAAGCTGTATCCGGTGACCACCGTTTACGGCGGCAACCTCTTTTACCCCATTGAACAGGCCAGAGATGTCATCGCCCACTACCGGGCCTGGGTTCCGTCTGTGCCCGATGAACTGACCTCGTCGGTGGTGCTGATGAACTTCCCGCCCATTCCCGACGTGCCCGATTTTCTGCGCGGCCAATCATTCGTCATAGTCCGTGGCTGCTACTGCGGCCCCGTGACGCAGGGGAAAGCCCTGCTGGATTACTGGCGAAGCTGGCGCGCGCCGCTAATTGACGATTTTAAATCGATGCCGTTCAGCCAGGTGGCGATGATCAGCAATGATCCGGTTGAACCGATGGCGGCCCTGACCAGCACGGGCTGGCTGCGGGAGTTGAGTAATGAAGCCATTGAAATCATGGTCAACAGCAGCAATCCGGCGCAGGGCAGTCCGCTGGCTTTTCTGGAGGTGCGTCACGCCGGAGGGGCCATTGCCCACCCTCAGGCCAGCGCCTACAGCAACCGCGACGGCGTGCTCAATATGCAAATGGTGGGCGCGTTCTTTTCCGCGGAGGAACAGACGGCACTGAAGAACTTTTTTGCGCAGGTTAAACAGGCGTTGCAGCCCTACCTGACCGGCAAAGTGTATATGAATTTTCTGGAAGGGGAAGAGTCCCGGGCGCAGGTAAAAAATGGCTTTTCGCCGGAAGCGTATCAGCGTTTGGCCGAGCTAAAAGCCAGATACGATCCCGACAATATGCTGGGATACGGCTTTAACATCAAACCGGCCAGTTAATTTTGCAACCAAAGCATCTAAAAAAGGAGAACCCAACTAATGACACAAAAACAACTTTTTATTACTTTGGTCGCCATGATGATGGCCTTGCTGGCGGCAGCTTGCCGTACTGCCTCCGCCGGAACCTCAACGGCTCCGGCGGCTCAAATCCCGGAGATTACCATCAAAGCCGATGACTTTTCATTTGACGCCCTCAATCAAATTGAGGCCGGGCTGATCAAAATATCGGCATTACTGGCCTAATAAGACACCAGCGCATCCAAACCATCTTTTAAAGCGATGCCCAACTCGGCCAGTTCATTTTTTACTTGTTCCAAATGGTCAGAAACAACAATGACCAGCGCCCGGTCGGCAGTGGGAAAAGGGGTCAACCAATCTTTCAGGATGGGGTGGAGCAAGAGTTCATTCATAATTTCGCGGTTGCTTAATTCTAATAGGGTGAGTGTTTCAACGGAGGCGCGGCCGTAGTAGCCGCCCCATTTTTTCACCACCACCGCAACGGCTTCCGGCAGTTTGCCACGATGCAGCTTTTGCAGCTCTTCCAACATTTGCTCAACCTTGCGTTTGCTGCCGCCAGCCCGGCGCACCGAACTGCGCGTCAATCGCCACTGCCCCTCGGCGTCCTCTTCGGCCAGTTGGGCCAGCCGCCCCCGCAGGTGCAGGCTTGGCACGGCGTGAATTGGCTTGATAATACCGTCGGCCTGTACCACAACACTCTGGTTAGCGGCCTGCGGGTTGGCCCCACTTACCGCTGGCAGCAGCGATTGCTTGAGCAAGGCATCAACCAACCTGGCCTGCTTTTTGGAGGTGACCAGCGCCACATCGTCGGCTATGGAGCGGGCCAAAAGATTGGCCGTGGCCGGTTGGGCCAGCAGCCGGTTGAGGAGTTCGGTGTTGGCAGCTTGCAGCAGGCTCACGCCTTGCCTGAAAATAATGCGTTCGTGGTGGCTGCCCCACTCGTCCAGCGAACGATGTACGTTTTGCGGCAGGCTGTCCTGCCCGGCCTGGCCAACCAGAAATTTGGAAATGTCTGCCACCGATAATCCCAACTGTTGCGCCTGGTACACCGACTCGCGTGACAGGCGGTATTGAAACGCGCCCCGGTCAACCTGTTCACGGGTGGCAAACAGGTCCAGCTGAGCCAGAATTTCCAGCCCCACCGGGCCAATAGCCATCATCTGAAAATTGGGCTGGACCAGCAATTTGCCGGTGTGCTGGGCCGAGGCGGGGAGTTTGTTTTGCTTGATGAGATGCTGCCCCAGCGGTGTCAAGCGGAAGACTGACCAGTTTTGGCCGGTGGGTTTTGTTTTTAACCAGCCCAGCTCTATCAACCCCAATAACGTGAGTACGCCATTAAAACAAGCCTCAACCACGGCTGTCTCAAGCCGGTCAAAATTGGCCAGCAGCGTTTTGGGCTGGCCGTAAAAATAATTTGAGCTGTAGTGGCTGTAATAGTAAGACCGGTTGCTCGCATTTTCTATGGAACTGCGTTCGGGAAAAAGAAAATTGATATTTTTAAACCGGAGTTCTTCTAAAAATTCATCGACCTCAACCCACTGATTGGCCGGCAGCGTTTTAAGCCCCGCAAGAATGACCTGCCGCGCACCAATAAAATTGCCGCCGTATTGCTTGAGTTCATCGCTGATAACATCTTGAAAGCCGCTCAGTTTTTGCCAGTGAGCCAATAACAGACTGATTTGTTCGGCCTGTGATTTTTGCCAGAAGGCGGGAATTTGCAGGGCGTTGTTAAGAGTGAGTTTCAGCCGGCTCTGTTCAACGCGCACCAACCCCAATGCTTCTAATAACTGCCGCAGCAAATAGAGCCGCCCGGTCTGGTCCTCACGGCGAGCTTCGTCCAGCAGGGGGTCAGCTACCAGCAGACTGGCATTAATGGCTTTGAGCGCTCGTTTACCGACGTGGCCAGTAGTCAGGATGTCCACGTCATTGCGGCGCACAAAATCCCAATAAAGGTACATATCCCGCAGAAATTCCGTCGGGTCAACGGCGAGGGTTTCAACCGGCTGCAACGCCGGGCCTGTTTCTTCAACGGGAGTTGGGGCGGGCAATATCTCACGGATAACTTGCGGAATGTAGACTTCTGCGGCTGGGTGAAAGCGTAGTTTGTAAGTATTGCCGCCTGTCGCGGTTTCGGTTTTACGGCTGAAAACCAGCCCGCGCCAGGTGAGCCGGGCCATAATATCTTCAAATATGGTTGATCCGGTGTGAGCCGGGCTGCCGGTGTAGTCCTGGTCGGGATAGTAGCTTCTGCTTTTGGGTTGCGGCGCTGCGGTGGCCAGGCCGGCGCGAATGGTCTCGCGTTTGAAGCGGCTGGTGGGCGCTTGCCCACCCCGCAGCAGTAGCCGGTTGAGGACCGCCAGTTCTGTTGGGCTTAACCGTTGGTACGAGGCCAGAATTCGATCGCGGGTAAAAAAATCCCGGCGTATTTGGGCCAGCAGTTGCTCTTTGGGCAGCCGTTTGCCATTGGCATCAAGCGTGGACAGGTTGTTGGCTTCGGCCAGTTCTCGCAGCGTATTGGCGTTGTATTCATCCAGTAAAGTAAATAGTTCATCCGGCATAAGTTAAACCCTGTCAGTTTGTTTGGGCGTATACCCAGCCTTTTCCAGTTCGATGGTCAGGCCATCCACTGCTTCGGCGGGAATCAGCACCAGTCGCGGCGAAATTTCGGCAATGAGGTGCTGCCCCAGCGAAGTGACGGCTTTCATTTCGTCCAGGGCGTAGTCGTCGCTAAATTCAATCACGGTGATGTTTTCATAAATGCGCACCTGGCCGTAGCCGCGCCACCATTCCTCCAGCCGGGCGCAGAGATGTTCCGGCAGCGTTTGGGGCATAAGCTGTTCCCACCCGGCCAAAATATCGGCGAGAGTCTGGCCGGCTTCAAAGGCGGCGTGAACCGCCTGCACGTTGAGGGTGTACACAAAACGATCCGGCAGTACTTCATCGAGCCGGGCCAGGCTATCCAGTAAACTGTGCACCTGGGACCTCACCACCGCTGGATTAATGGTGATGGTTTCGCCGTTAATGGTTACGGCTGCGGCAGATGCGGCAACCGGCTCGCTCAGGGTGGGATGGGGCGCGTCTGGCGCATCCAGCCGATCCCAGTAAAGATCGGCCAGGCCGTGCAGCCGGAATTCGACAGGCTGGCCGTTGGCTTCATACAAATCAACCAACCCCAGCCAGTGCAGCGGCCCGGTAATCAGCTGGATGATAAAGTTCCACTGGGCCAATTGCCAGTTGGCGGCGTGGCCGGGGGTGAGCGGCTCGGTGGAGTTGCTGCGGGCCAAATACCAGCCCGGTTTTTGTTTGGGCATGTAATACGGAAATTCTCCCCACCGGGTTTGGTCAAAGCGCGGCCAGATGGCTTGTAACAGCGGCGATAAGTCATCCACTTTAATCCAGCGGTTGTCTGGCAGGCAGGCCAGTACCCGCACCACCATTTGCCGAAAGAGGGCCAATTGCGCTCGCAGGTAATCCGGGGTTATATGGGCGTACACCAGCGCCCGCCGCAGGTGCAGCGCCGGTTCGCGGCGCAGTACTGCCCACAACTCGCTCCAGTTGGCCATAACAAAGTAGGTGCGGGCTAGCGTGGCTCGTTGCGTCAGTTCGGTTTGGCGGAAGAATTGCTCTTTAACCTCTGGCCAAATCGTCACCGGGCTGCCCGGTTGAAACACGCCGGCGGCGGTGAGCAGCGCTAGCATAAAATCCAATTTGGTCTCACCGCCAGCCACGGGCGCTAATTGGGCCATAGCCGCGTGGGGCAGAGCGGGTTCCGGCGGCGGTACGGACAGGGTTAAATCGGTGTATCCCGTGAGTTTTTTGGTGTTGATGGCAGCCAGTTCGTGTGGGTCGTAATCCCAGCGTTGTAAGGCCGGGTAAAACTTTTCCATTTTGGGGCGGGCTAGCGGCGGACGCAGCGGCGTGGGGTTTTGTTCCACCATTAAAATAAGCTGCTGCGCTTTGCGGATAAAACTCAGCGGATCGGCCAGGCGCAGGGTCGCGCCGGGAATATCGGCGGAGATGTTAGCCGAACTGGCAATGACCGGCTCAAGCGACGGCAGGTAATTGCGGATGATGGGTCGGGGCACAAAATCCGGGCGAGGCGGGTAACTGGATTCAATTTCGCCAGGGATGGCCAGCCCCATTTCACATAAATGGCCGCTGTATGTAGTAAATTGCTTATACTTGGTCAATTTGCCCCAGTGAGCAGCCATCCGTTCCAGATCATCTGGGCGTAGAGCCGGGTCGCTGCCCAGTAAAATCATAGCCTGGAAAACCTGGGTGTGTTCGGCATCAAGGCTGTGCATAGCTCGAATAATTTCGGTGGGGTTGGTGATTGGCTCGATAAGCTGTTGGGCCAGATCAGCTTTTTTGGTGCCTTTTACGCTCCACCCCCGTTTTTTGGCCAGCGCGCGCAAATCCTGCACTTTTTGCATTTCCAGCCAGCGGGCCAACTGCGCCTCATCGGCCTGTTGGCGACTGGCCACAGCGGAACCCAGCCAGAAGGGAGGGTGTTGGGGGCGATAGGTGGCCGGCGGCTCAACCGGCACCACTTCGATGGGATATTCCGCTTTGATCGTCGGCGCGGGTTTTGCGGCGCTTTGGGCAAAATCATCCGGCGATTGCACCCATTTAAGCAGGACCGCACAGGTGTGTTTGCAGCCCCCGTCCCAGTTATGGGGGCAGGTGCAGCGGGCGTGGATGCCATGACCGTCCACCACTATTTCTACTGTGTACATCCGGTTGTCGGCTACCTGGGCCGAGAGGCTGTTGCCAATCCGCTGCGGGTTGCGGACCCTGTGCAGGTAGGTGCGCCCTTTTCTCAGACTTTTGGCTTTAAGAAACTGCTCAAGGGTTGCTTCGGTGAGGCTTTCTAAGGTTGGCATAAATTAATCGCTGTTGATGACTTTGGGCGTGTACCCGGCTATTTCATCGGCGTAGAGGATGGTGTACTGGTAACCTTGCTCGGTGAGGAAGAGCTGCCGGTTAGCTCCAAATTCCTGGTCCTGGGTATCTTTGGAAACAACGGTGTAAAAATGCGCCAGCGAGCCGCCATTTTCTTTGGGGCGCAAAATGCGGCCCAGCCGCTGCGCCTCTTCCTGGCGGCTGCCAAAAGTGCCGCTGATTTGCACCATCACGTTGGCGTTGGGCAGGTCTACCGCAAAGTTGCCCACTTTGGAAATAATCAGCCGCTTCAAATCGCCTTCTTTAAATTGCTGGTACAACTCGCGGCGTTTGTTGACCGTAGTTTGGCCGGTGATGATGGGGAAGCCGTAGCGCCGCTCGACCTGTTGCAACTGTTCCAGATACATGCCGATGATCAGCACGTGGTCATCCGGGTGTTTGTTGAGCAGTTGGTCCAGCACCTCAAACTTGGCCGGACTTTCGGCGGCCACGCGATATTTCTGGCGTGGTTCGGCCATGGCGTAGGTGAGGCGGTAATCATCGGGCAGGGGCGCGCGGATTTCAACCACATCGGCGGTGGCAATCCAGCCCTGCTGCTCCAAATCCTTCCAGGGGACATCATATTTTTTGGGGCCAATCAGCGAGAAAACGTCCTCTTCGCGGCCATCCTCGCGCACCAGGGTGGCGGTCAGCCCCAGCCGCCGTCGCGCCTGCAACTCGGCGGTGATGCTGAAGACCGGCGCGGGCAGCAGGTGAACCTCGTCATAAATGATCAGACCCCAATTACGCTCATCAAACAGGTCAAAATGAGGAAACTGATCGCGGGTAGCCGGGCCGCCGTTGGTTTTGGTGCCGCGCTTGCGGTAGGTCATCGTCTGGTAAGTGGAAATGGTGACCGGCTTGATTTCTTTGCGCTGGCCGGAATACTCGCCCACCTGATCTTCGGTGAGGGTGGTTTTGTCCAGCAGCTCATCAATCCACTGCCGCACCGAAACAGTGTTGGGGGTGAGAATGAGCGTGCTGCACTGCACCGCATTCATCACCGACATGCCGACAATGGTTTTGCCCGCGCCGCAGGGCAGCACAATCACCCCGGAGCCGCCGCGCGCCGCGCCGCCGGCGTAAAAAATATCGCCGGCTTCCTGCTGGTAATGGCGCAGGCCAAAAGGCTGGCTGGCGAGGGTGGTCTGCCGCAACCCAAACGTGAGCGACTCGCCATCAATGTAGCCGGCCAGGTCTTCGGCGGGGTAGCCCAGGTTGACCAGTGTTTGCTTGATGTGGCCGCGTCGGGCGGCATCGACATGCAGAGTGTGGGCATCAAACTGGGCGATGATGTACGGTTGCAGTGATTTTTGGCGGGTGAGTTCAATGATGACCGTTCTGTCTTCCGAGGTGAGGCGAAGCTGGCCATTTTCCTGAATCAGCTTGACCCGCCCGTAGCGGCCAATGTAATCCTGAATATCCACCGCCACGTTGGACGGCAGCGGATATTTGCTATACTCATCCAGCCCTGCCAGAATGGTCTTGGCGCTGAGGCCGGTTGAGGCGGCGTTCCACAGCGACAGCGGTGTGATGCGGTAGGTATGCACATATTCCGGGCTTTTTTCAAGCTCGGCAAAACGAGCCAGCACATCGCGGGCTTGCGGGTAATGGGGGTTATCTACTTCCAGCAGGATACTTTTGTCGCCCTGCACAATCATGGGGTTGTGAGGGTTATAACTCATACCGATACTCCGTAACCTAGCTGGCGCAGATTGCGGCGGAAGGCGGCCTCGTCTTCTTTAGGGACGACGATGGTTTGTTTGCCGGCCAACAGGCATAGCGAGCGCAATTTGCCATCGTTGGCAATGAGCTGTGCCAGCACCGGGTCTTTGGCTTCAATCAGCAGGGCCTCGCCGCGCTGTTGCAGGCCGGTTATGCGTTCGGCGGTTTCGGTGAGCAGGATGGCGACCGGGTTGGGCAGCGCATCACCGGAATTGGCCCGTAAGAAATTTTCAATATCGATAATGCGGCGTCCGTTTTCCAGCGTCTCGATCAGCCGGGCGCGGTCAATTTTCCAGACATTTTCGGCGGTTTGCGTGGTAAACTGCTCCAAAAATAACTGGTCACCGGGCGGCAACGGGCCAAAGGCCACCACATCAAGGTTGGGCAACACTTTTAAAATTTGCCGTTGTTCAACGAGCGAGGGGGTGTATTTGTCGGTCAATCCCAGCACCCAGGCGCCCAGGTTGTTCAGCCGGAAATAGAGCAGGCCATCGTAACGGCTCAGGCATGTCAAGTCGTCTGTGCCCCACAAACTGCGAAAATCGGAGCGAGCGCCGGCGGGATTAATATAGGCCACGTCGATCAGGCCCAGAGTAGCGGCGTATTCAAACAAAAAAGCCAGCATGTAGCGCGCCTGCACAATGTGCCAGTCGTGAAAACCATCGTATCCCAAACTGCCGTAATGCGGCTCGGCAATGTAAAAATCCCAAAAATCACGGGCCACTTCAAAAGTGTGGCCGGCGGCCTGCATATAGCGAGAAAGTTCATCGAACTTCAGCCACTGATTGGCCTGGCACTCGGCCAGGGCTGCGGCGATGGCCGAGCGCCGCCCGGATACGGCGGTGAACTGGCGTTTGGCTTTGCCGGTTTGCCCTTTGATCGTCTCGATCCGGTTAAACTCGTCCAGCAGTTTGCTCTTGAGCCACTTTTGCCAGGCCGTTTGAATGGCTTTTTCCGGCGGGTTGCGCAGCGCCTTTTGGCCGGCGGTGGTCAACTCTAATTTTGTGCCGTTTAATTGGGCAAAACCGGCGCTCTGTAAAATGAGCGGCCAGGCAAAAGCTTTGATAGAACCGATGGGCGTTTGGTCGTAATCGTCCAGCACTTCAGCCGGGGGGTAAAAATCGCCGCCATACAGGGCTTGGGTAATGGCGCTGGCTCCGGCTGCAGACACCCGAAAGGTTTTGTTGCTGACCCTGATTTTACCGGCTTCGATCAGCCGCAGTACGGTAAAAATATCCTGCAGGGCGGCCTGTTCGGTTTCTCGCCGGGTGACAGAGGTTTCTACGGTATGATGCGTGGTTTTGCGGGCCGCGTAATCAAACGTGGAATACGTTTGGGTAATCGTTTCCGGTGGGTCGCCGGTGTTGAGTTTGACTTCTCGCGGCGGTGGGACAAAGGTTTTTAGCTGCGCTTTCAAATCAAGCGGCAGGTAGTAATTGTAAAAAAACAAATCCAGATGTGTCAACGAGTTTTGGGATAAATAACTGTAGCCAAAGCCGCCAATGTCCGGCTTTTGGCCGTATTTGGCCTTAAATTGGGCGGTATCCAGCCGGGTTTCATTGGAGTGGGCCACCTCAGCAATGGCGGCTTGCTGCAATTCATCAAGCAATTGCCACTCGCGGCGCAGATGATCGGGGTTGGTGAGGTAGGTGTGAATTACATCTACCAGATCGGCTTTGCGATTGGGCAACCCGGAGATGACCAGGCCGGCCAATTGCCGCAGTTGCGGCACGGTGTATTGCTGTAAAAATTCAATCAGGTTCTGCGGTTGTGAACTGGAATTGTACCTTGTCATTAATCTACCAGTTTAAGTAAATTCGCTGCTTAATTTGGCGGTATTATACACCAAACTGGTTTTGAAGACAGGTTAAATTTTAAAAGACAGCTAGTGCATATCTGAAGCTGATAACTTGAAATCAAAGATAAAACCCTTAAGATTTCAAGTATTATGAAACCACCAATATATGTTCGAAAGTTAAGCGAAACGGAAAAACGAGAAATAGAGCAAGGCTTACATGCATCAGCGGCCTTCACCGTGCGGCGTTGTCAAATCTTG
>CAYOXS010000005.1:41788-47544 GCA_964407935.1 uncultured Caldilineaceae bacterium | reverse complement strand
CCACCAGCCCGCCCGCCGGCGTGAACGAATCGTGCATGGCATTGACCGAGCCGTTAGAGGCGGCGGTGGTCGCCGTGGCCCACAACGCCGAATTGGCCGGGCCAAAGCGCACCTCTTTGCCTTCCATATTGCCGCCCGGCTGCAAACTGCCGGCCGTCTGGTCAATATTCAGGGGCGTAAAAAGAGGATTGCCGCCGTATTCGGCGCTGACGGTCACGGCCAGCAGCGGCCCAAAAAAGAGGTTCATCGCAACCAGCAGCGCCCAGCCCTGGCGGGTATCGCCAATCATTTGGCCAAAGGTGTAACACAGCGCCGCCGGGATAAGCAGGATGGCCAGCATTTGCAGAAAGTTTGACAGCGGAGTCGGGTTTTCAAAGGGGTGGGCCGAGTTCGTGTTGAAAAAACCGCCGCCGTTGGTGCCCAGTTGTTTGATGGCAAGCTGCGAAGCCGCCGGGCCAACGGCCAGCACCTGTTCGGTGATGGGCGCGCCGGCGGCGTCTGGCGCGGGTTGCAGCAGGGGGACGGTGGGGTAGGGGCGGAAGGTTTGCACCACCCCCTGCCACACCAGCAGCAGCGCCAGCAGCAACGAAAGTGGCAGCAAAATGTAGAGGATGGAACGGGTCAAATCGACCCAGAAGTTGCCGATGGTCTGCGCGGAATGGCGGGCCAGGCCGCGAATCAGCGCCGCCAGCACGGCCATGCCGGTGGCCGCCGAGACAAAATTTTGCGTGGTCAGCCCCGCCATCTGCACCAGATAGCTCAGCGTGGTTTCGCCGCCGTAGTTTTGCCAGTTGGTGTTGGTGGCAAAGCTGATGGCAATGTTGAGGGCGGTATCGGGATTGATCGCGCCCATGCGGGCCGGGTTGAGCGGCAGCCAGTTTTGCAGGCGCAATAGCGCGTAGAGCGCCAAAAAGCCCAGTCCATTAAACAGCAGCATCGCCAGGGCGTAGCTCTGCCAATCCATTTCTTTTTGCGGATCCACGCCGGCCAGCCGGTACAGCCGCCGTTCAACCGGCCCGAGTACGCGGTCCAACCCAGTGCTTTCGCCGCTGTAAACGCGGGCCATATACGCCCCCAGCGGTTTAACCAGCAGCAGCAAAACCAGCAGATACAATCCAATTTGAACCAGTCCGGCCGTCATCAGAATTTTTCTCCCCAAATCAGCATGATGAGCAGATACCCCAACAGGGCCAGGGCGATAAAGCCCGTGAGGCCATATAAAATTGGCACGTTACTCCTCCATCAGGCGCTGCGCGCCGAAGATAAAGCCGATACTGGCGGCAAAGAAAAGCAGCGCAAAAGCAAGATAGAACAGATCAGCCACAGGGATGCCTCCCTCAAAATATCCGGTGATTAATTTCACCTTCAGCATAGCAAAAAACGGGTCAAACGGGGGTCAAGAATAGCGCCGGGGGCATCAAGAAAATGTCAAGAGTGTCTCGTTGTCCACGGTAAACAGCTTCACCCGGACGGTTAGTTATATGGCGTATAGTCAACATCCGGCGGGTACGCCGGCATCGAGCGCCGGACGTTGACAAAATTGCCATTCAATGCGTTAATGAGGGGCAAAAGACCCCAGCTTGGCCAGAGAGTATTTGATTTAGACCGTGACATGAAAATTTCTGGCTATCGGCTAACCTTGGAGGAACAATGAACAATCATCCTGCCCCCGATTTTGAAGTACACGACCCGGCGATTTTGAGCCAGGCCCGGGCGATTATGGCCGCCACCGAGTCGCCCCGCGCCTGGGCGCAGGCCGTGATAGAGGCCGTTACCCGCAACGAAGATTGGCGCGGCCGGCGCTGCATCAACCTGCTGGCCCCGGAAGCGCCCACCAGCCCCACCGTCCGGGCGCTGCTGGCCAGCGAAATCGGCACCCGCGCCGCCGAAGGCCACATTGGCCGGGTCAACCGCTGGTTTGCCGGCACCCAGCACATCGACGAGGTGGAAGCCCTGTGTGTCGAGCTACTCAAAACCGCTTTCCGCTGCCGCTACGCCGACCACCGGCTGATGGGCAGTATGCTCGGTAATCTGACCGTTTATCACGCCCTGGCCCAACCCGGCGACACGGTGATGACCGCCGCCCAGCCTTTTGGCGGCCACTCCAGCAACCGGCCTGATGGCCCGGCCGGCACGCGCGGCCTGAACATCGTCGATGTGCCGTTTGACCCGGTGGAGCTGGAGGTTGATCTCGATGCTTTTGCCCGGCTGGCCCGGCAGGTGCGCCCCAAACTGGTGGTGATGGGCATGTCGATGACTCTCTTTCCGCTGCCGGTGCGCCAGATGAGCGACATCATCGCCGAGTGGGGCGGCAAGTTCATCTTTGACGGGGCGCATCAGGCCGGGCTGATTGCCGGCGGCCAGTTTCAGGACCCGCTCAACGAGGGCGCGGTGGTGCTGACCGGCTCGGCGGGCAAAACCTTCAGCGGCCCGCAAAGCGGGATGATCCTGTGGAACGACCCGGCCTTAACCGAGCCGTTGACCCAGGCTATTTTTCCGGTGCTGGTGGCCACCCATCAGGTTAACCGGGTGGCGGCGCTGGCCGTGGCCGCGGCGGAGATGATTGAGTACGGCCGGGTGTATATGGCCCAGATTGTCAAAAACGCGCAGGCGTTGGGCCGGGCGCTGGCCGAGCGGGGCATCCCGATGCTGGCCGAGGCGCGCGGCTTTACCCGCAGCCATCAGGTTATCGCCAACGTACGGCAGTTTGGCGGCGGCCTGGAAGTGGCCCATCGCCTGGCCGAAGCCAACCTGATCACCAACAAAAACCTGATTCCGGGCGACAAGCCGGAAGATTGGGACCGGCCCAGCGGGCTGCGGCTGGGCACCATCGAGATTACCCGGCTGGGGCTAATGGAAGCCGATATGGCCACCATCGCCGGGTTTATGGCGCGGGTGCTGGTTAACGGCGAGGAGCCGGCCCTGGTGCGGCAGGATGTGGAGGATTTCCGGCTGCCTCTCCAGGATTTCTACTACAATTTCGACAACGGCTGGCCGCCGGCGCTGGGTAAATCGGAGGCGGCGTAATCACCGCTGCCAGCAAGGCGATCGGCCGGCAAAATCTCTGACTCCAAAGGATAGCGTATGGACGTTCAATCATTAGGTTACCGCACCGACCTTATTTTTCCTGCATTTGATGGCGAAATCATTGACCGCGGAAATTATCTGGTCATTGTTACCCCTACCAATCCCACGTTTTATTGGGGTAATTTTCTGTTGTTCTCCAGCCCGCCCGGCCCGGGTGATCTTAACCACTGGAAATCCATTTTCGCTGACGAAATCGGGGCACGGCTAAATGCTGAGCATCTGGCTTTTGCCTGGGATACAGTGACCGGAGAATTGGGCCAGGTACAGCCCTTTCTGGACGAAGGCTTTAACCTCATTCAATCGGTGGTTTTAACTACAGATCAGGTCAATCCACCGCCCAAATACAATCAGGAGATCATTGTCAGGCCGATTACCGCACATTGGGAGTGGGAGCAGGCTTTCCAAAACCAGGTGGCGTGCCGGTCGCCCGAGTTTAGTCTGGCAGGATATCAGGTGTTTAAGAAGCAACAGATGGGCCGTTATCGGCAAATGACCCGGGCCGGTTTGGGCGTATGGCTGGGTGCTTTTCTGGAGGAGCAGTTGGTAGCGGATTTAGGCGTGTTTGTTACCGGCAGAATTGGTCGTTTTCAACAGGTAGGGACTCACCCCGATTTTCGCCGGCGCGGAATTTGCGGCACGTTAGTTTATCAGGCCAGCCGGTACGCGCTTGAATATCTGGCAGTCAAGACTCTGGTCATGGTGGCGGACGAAAATTACCACGCAGCCAAAATTTATGAGTCCATTGGCTTTAGACCCACAGAACGTCAGGTCAGTCTTGAATGGTGGGCTGAAACAACCCCGTAAAAGTGAATGCTACGCTCGAGCAAAACCATCAACATCCGCGGCAATTTTAACCGGACCGCACCCGTAACACCGCACTAACCGGGCTAAACTTGGCCCGTTTTTCCGGGGTTCGGGCCGGCCTTTTCTTTTTGCAGGCCGGTTTGGGTAGACCGTGGACGAAATTCGCCAATCTTAAAATTCTGCCAGGAATTGCAATTTGCAGGCCACCGCATCTTGACTCGGCAAAAAATGTGTGTTATTATCGGTTACAGTAATTTACACGTGTAAGCTTATACGAAATAAGCGACACGTGTAAATAGTCTCATTAGCGCAGCGTGGCATTATGAAACGACCCACCCAAGTTGATGTGGCCCGCCTGGCCGGTGTTTCAAGGGCCACGGTTTCATACGTAGTCAACGGCCTCACCGATGGCCGGGTGCCCATTTCTGAGGATACCCGCCAGCGGGTTTTGGCCGCTGTTGACAAACTGGGCTACGTGCCAGATGCCCGCGCCCAGGCCCTGCGCTCTGGCGATACCAAAACCATTGGCCTGATTATCCCGGATATCCGCAACCCCCACTTTTGGGAGCACGCCGAAGGCGTAGAGCAAGAGGCGTCTGCCGCCGGCTACCATCTCCTGCTCTCCAGCATTGCCCTCAACCTTGAATATGGCGAAGACATTTTTAAAGACCTGTCGCACCGGCGGATTGACGGGCTGATTTTGATGGGCTCTTTCATTGTTCAATCAGAAGAAGCCCAAAAGCTATTAATCTCTCTCCGCAAGCGCCGGCTGCCCATTGTAGAAATCAGCGATAGAAATCTGGAATACGAGGTAGACTTTGTGATGTCTGATTACCGGGCGGCCACACTCGATGTAATGGCCTACCTGCTCTCTTTGCAGCACCGGCGAATTGGCATGATTTACGGGGTGGCCTCGCCGGTGCTGGCCGAAGACCGCCTGCAACCGTACCAGGACAGCCTGCTGGCAGCCGGATTGCCCGTTGATCAAGAGCTAATTGCCCGGTGCGGCCCCACCATTGAAGATGGTTATCAGGCCGCGTTGCAGCTTTTGCAACTGCCAGAACGCCCCACCGCCTTAATTGCCATTAACGACCTGCTGGCCGTTGGCGCGCTGCGGGCCGCCGGCGACCTTGGACTGCGGATTCCCACCGATCTGTCGCTGGTTGGTTTTGATGATATTCACATGGCCAAATATCTGGTGCCGCGCTTAACTACTGTGTCTAAAGTTTCAACCAGAGTGGGGCAAGAAGCGGTGAGGCAGCTTTTGGCCCGCATTAACAACCCCGATATCCCGCAACAAAAGTTGAGCATTCCCCCCAGTTTAATCATCCGTGAGTCAACCGGGCCGGCCCCGTTTTAATCCGCGGCCCCCGGCGACAATAATTGCCAATGGAGGTGACTATGACTTGATTGCTTCACTAATAATTCCCGGTAAAAATTTTTGGCAGGTTACAATATGATGCGGCTATCCTGGATAAAAAAAGGAGATACCGGCTATCTTGGCGGACGGCGGTATCTCCCTGAGGCAGGTCTGGGCAAGTTACTTTTGCGCTTGAATCAGGGCATTTGTATTTGCCGACCTTTTGACATGATACCGAAGTTTCACCCGTTTGACAAACCCCTAAAAATCTCTGTAGCCCGGCCACCGTGGCAGTTCATTTAAATTACATTCATTCATACTCTCAAGGAGGAGTAAAATGAAAAAACAAAATATTTTGCTGGTATTGATGTTAGTATTGGGCCTGATGCTGGCCGCCTGCGGCGCTCAACCGGCCGCGCCGGCCCCCGCCGAAGCCCCCCAACAAGAAACTGCTCCCGCGCAGGAACAGGCGGCGGCCCCCGCCGAAGCCGAACCGGCCGAGGAA
>CAYOXS010000005.1:39440-41688 GCA_964407935.1 uncultured Caldilineaceae bacterium | reverse complement strand
GCGCAGGATGGCAAGATTTACGGCGTGCCCAACCAGTCTGCGATGGGCGGCGGCATCCTTTACAACAAGAAAATTTACGCCGATCTGGGCCTGAGCGTGCCCAAAAGCTGGGCCGAATTTGCCGCCAACAACGACAAAATCAAAGAAGCCGGCATTGCCCCGGTGATTGCCGCCTACGGCGATACCTGGACCTCGCAGTTGTTTGTGCTGGCCGATTACTACAACGTGCAGGCGGCCAACCCCAACTTTGCCGCCGATTACACCGCCAATAAAGCCAAATACGCCACCACCCCGGCGGCCATGGCCGGTTTTGCGTACATTCAGGAAGGGTATGAAAAAGGCTGGTACCAGCAAGATTACGCCACCACCAAATTTGAAGAAGGCATCAAGCTGCTGGCCGATGGCGTGGGCGCCCATTACCCGATGCTCTCCTTTGCCCTGCCGACTATCGCCACCAACTGGCCCGACAAAGTCAACGACATCGGCTTTTTTGCCCAGCCCGGCCCCTCTGCCGATAAGAACGGCGCGACCATCTGGATGCTGTCGGCCAACTACATTCCGCAGACCACCACCGGCCAAAAACTGGAAGTGGCCAAAGATTTTCTGGCCTACACCGTTTCCCCGGAAGCCATTGCCATGCTAAACGAGAAAGTTCCGCCCTCAGGCCCGTACCTGATTAAAGGCGCCAAGCTGCCTGATAATGCGCTGCCCGCCGTCAAAGACATTGCCGCCTACATCGAATCCGGCAACTCCGCGCCCGCGCTGGAATTCCTCTCGCCGGTTAAAGGCCCCAACCTTGAGCATCTGTGCGTGGCGGTTGGCACCGGCCAGATGACGGCAGAAGAAGCCGCCAAAGCCTACGATGAGGATGTTAAAAAACAGGCGCAACAGTTGGGCCTGGAAGGCTGGTAAGTAGTTTGTTTTAACCGTTGTAACATCTCTTTTCTGAGGGCCGGCGGCAGCTCGCCGGCCCTCAATTCCCACCTATGAAAGCGAGGTTCTATGACTACCTCTGGTCGGTCGCGGGCAGTCCTGCGAACCTATCCTAACTGGTTTTATCTGCCGGCGGCGCTTGTGTTTGGCCTGTTTTTTCTGGTGCCAACGGCGATGGCCTTTTACTACAGCCTCACCCGCTGGACGCTGTTTGATGCCACGTTCATCGGCCTGGAAAATTACTATACCTTCCTGAACGATCCCGCGCTGAGTTCCGGGCTGGTCAACACCATCATTTACGCCGTTCTCACCAGCGGCCTCAAAACCGTCATCTCGCTGCCGCTGGCCATGCTGCTCACCTCAAATATCCGGTTTAAGGGATTTTACCGGAGCGTCACCTTTTTCCCGGTGTTGGTCAGCACCGTGGCCGTTGGCATCACCTTTTCTATGCTGATGCAGCCATCTACGGGGCTAATCAACACCGCCCTCGGCGTCATCGGGCTGCCGCAACCAGACTGGCTGGGCAACCCCAAACTGGCGCTCTACTCGGTGGCGCTGGTTGATGTGTGGAAAGGCGTTGGCATCGCCACGGTGATATTTATGGCCGGCATCCTGTCGATTCCGCAGGATTATTTTGAAGCCGCGCAGCTTGAAGGCGGCGTCTGGGTCAAGTTCCGCCACGTCATTATCCCGATGGCCCGCAACGCCACTTTCACCGTCATCCTGCTGTCGTTTATCGGCGGGCTGCGCACCTTTGATTTAATCTGGACCATGACCCGCGGCGGCCCCGGCTTTGCCTCCGATGTGCTGACCTCGGTGATTTACAAGCAGTATCAGGCCGGCTTTTACGGGCTGTCAACCGCCGGCAACGTGGTCCTATTTATTCTTGTCACCATTATTGTGTATCCGCTGATGAGCTACTTTAATCGCCGGGAGCTGGAACTATGAGCGCGCGAAAAACCTTTTCCGGTATCCTGGCAGATATTGCCATGCTCATCACCTTCGGCATCGTTTTTGTCGTGCCGTTTGTGTTTATCCTGCTCAATGCGGCCAAAACACGCCAGGAGGCCTCGCTGCTGCGCTTCAGTTGGCCAACCGAGTTTCAGTTGTGGGAAAACCTGCATGCAGTGATGACCTATGGCAACAGCCGCATGGTACTGGCCTTGTGGAACAGCACCCTGCTGACCGTCGGCTCGGTCACGCTGATTGTCCTTTTGTCCGCGCTGGTGGCCTTTGTGATGCAGCGCCGCAGCGACCGGCTGGCCTCGGTGGTTGGCTCGTTTATGCTGGCCGGGCTGATTATCCCGCCGGCGGT
>CAYOXS010000005.1:20653-39340 GCA_964407935.1 uncultured Caldilineaceae bacterium | reverse complement strand
GCCTCCTCGGCGGCGGATTTGGCCGGCGGCGCGGCGCTGTTGTGGGACAGCGGCAAAATTGAAACCGATCAGTCCACCCAGGTGGTTTACAGCGGCCCGGCCCTGGCGGCCTGCCAGCGCGTCTATTGGAAAGTTAAGGTCTGGAACGAAGCCGGCCAGGTTGCCGACAGCGCCCCGGCCTGGTGGGAAATGAGCCTGCTCAACAGCCCGTGGCAGGCAGACTGGATTACCCCGGCCTGGGACGAGGACACCAGCCGCTCGCAACCCGCGCCGCTGCTGCGCCGCGCTTTTAACGCCGATAGCGGCCTCATCGCCGCCCGGATTTACGCCACCAGCCTGGGCCTGTATGAGCTTCGGCTCAACGGGCAGCCCGTGGGCGATGCCGTGCTGACCCCCGGCTGGACCAGCTACGACCACCGCCTGCAATACCAAACCTACGATGTCACCGGCCTGGTCCGCCCCGGCGACAACGCCCTGGGCGCAATGCTGGGCGATGGCTGGTATCGCGGCTTTATGGGCTTTACCGGGGCGCGCAACCTGTACGGCAACCGGCTGGCGCTGCTGCTGCAACTGCACCTTACCTACGCCGATGGCCGGGTTGAGGTTATCAGCAGTGATGAGCAGTGGCGGGCGGCGCGCGGCCCCATCCAGATGTCAGACATCTACATGGGGGAAGATTACGACGCCCGGCTGGAAAAGCCCGGTTGGGATTCCGCCGGCTACGCCGGCAGCGATTGGGCCGGCGTGCGCGTGCTGGGCCACACCAAAGAAATTGTGGTGGCCCAGGTTGGCCCGTTTATGCGCCGCCACGAGCAGCTTAAGCCGGTAAATATTTTGCGCTCGCCCAAAGGCGAAACCATCCTTGATTTTGGCCAGAATATGGTCGGCTGGGTGCAACTGCGCGTCCGCGGCGCGGTGGGAACCACCGTCACCCTGCGCCACGCCGAGGTGCTGGACCAGCAGGGCAACCTTTACACCGATAACCTGCGCCGGGCCAAACAGACCACCCGCTACACCTTGAAGGGCCTCACCGCTGCCGATGAGGTGTATGAGCCGCATTTCACGTTTCAGGGCTTTCGCTACGTAGCCGTAGAAGGCTTCCCCGGCCAACCAGCGCCCGATAATTTCACCGGCGTTGTGGTTCACTCAGACACGCCGCCCACCGGCAGCTTTGAATGCTCCAATCCGCTCATCAACCAGTTGCAGCGCAACATTGTATGGGGCCAAAAAGGCAATTTTGTTGATGTGCCCACCGATTGCCCGCAGCGCGATGAGCGGCTGGGCTGGACCGGCGACACGCAGGTATTTATCCGCACCGCCTGCTTTAATATGAACGTGCCTACCTTTTTTACCAAATGGCTGCGCGATCTCAGCGCCGACCAGCGCAACGGCAGCGTGCCGCATGTGGTGCCGGATGTTATTGCCAAAACCGGCCTGGGTGAATTGGGCGATGAGCGCGGCTCCGGCGCGGCGGCCTGGGGCGATGCCGCCGTCATCTGCCCGTGGACCATCTACCTGTGTTACGGCGATACCCGCCTGCTGGCCGAGCAATACGAGAGCATGGTTGGCTGGGTGGAATATATCCGCCGCCGGGCCGATGAGGACTTGATCTGGCGCAGGGATTTTCAATTTGGCGACTGGCTGGATTATCGCGGGCAGGATGACCGGCTGCCCACCCCGGTCACCAACTACGAGTTAATCGGCACCGCCTTTTTTGCCTACAGCGCCGGCCTGCTGGCCCAAGTGGCCCGCGTGCTGGGCAAAACCGCCGACGCCGGCTGTTACGCCGAGTTAGCCAGCAAGGTGATAGCCGCCTTTAACGCCGAGTTTGTCACGCCCGGCGGGCGGGTTGGCCCCAACACCCAAACCGCCTACGTGCTGGCCCTTCATTTCGACCTGCTGCCGGAGGCCATGCGCCCGCTGGCGGTTGAACGGCTGGTAAAAGAAATCCGCCAGGGGCAGTACCACCTGACCACCGGCTTTGTGGGTACGCCCTACCTGTGCCACGTTTTAAGCCGCTACGGTCACACGGATGTGGCCTACAACCTGCTCAACCAGGAAAGCTATCCCTCGTGGCTGTACCCGGTCAAGCAGGGAGCCACCACCATTTGGGAACGCTGGGACGGCATTAAGCCCGACGGCACTTTTCAGGATGTGGGGATGAATTCGTTTAACCACTACGCTTACGGGGCCATTGGCGACTGGCTGGTTCAGGTGGTGGCCGGGCTTGACCTTGACCCCGCTGCGCCCGGCTACAAGCGGATTCTCATCCAGCCCCAGCCGGGCGGCGGGCTAACCTACGCCGGCGCGGGCTTTGACTCGCCGTATGGCCGGGTTGAGTCAAAATGGGCGCTTGAGGCCGGCGGGCTTCAACTGGTGGTAACCATTCCGGCCAACACCGAGGGCGTTATCCACCTGCCGGCCCAATCGGTTGAGGCCGTTACCGAGCAGGGGCAGCCTTTAAGCCAGGTTAACGGCATTAGGGCGATTCGGCAGGCGGGCAACATGGTTATCGTTACCGTAGACTCTGGCCGATACCATTTTAGCGTCAAAATGGGTTAACAACAGGTATTGGTCAGGCTTCGGGTTGATCCCCTGCGCCGAAAAATTGCCGGTGCAGCCAGCCACCGTTCGCCAGATTTTATCCGGGAATAGGTTACCCCGTTTAAATGACAAATGTCACTGTAAAATTGTGACATTTGTCACTAGTCAGGCTGCATTTGGAGTTGTATCATCTCAGATGAGATAATTCAACATCTCTTGAAACAATGTCCCCGGCACAGTTACTGCTGGGGGCTTCTTTGGCCGAGATAATTCAACAAAAATTGAAACAAATTGAAGGGTAAATCATCAATTGAACGAAAAAGAAGTACAGGAAGCCGCCGTCATCTTTAAAGCTCTGGCCGATCCCAACCGGCTGCGAATTCTGGATACGTTGCTGCAAGGGGTGTCGTGCAACGGTGAGTTAAACAACCGGCTGGGATTGCCGCCCAACCTGCTGTCGCACCATCTGCGGGTGCTCAAGGAAGCCGGGTTGATCACCAGCCGGCGCGATGCGGTGGATGGCCGCTGGATTTACTACGCAGTTGACCAAACAGCTATCGCGCGGTGGCGTGGCTGGTTCAATGATTTTCTTGACCCGACTCGCCTTCAGCCGCGCTGCCTGTGTGGCCCTGAAGGCGAGAGTCAAGCCCTGGTATCAAACCTCAAATTTACTATTCCCCAGATCACAATGGATAGACAATGAGCACACTAAAACGTGTCCCTTCTAATCAGGTTGCCGGCACGCGCGTGCTGGCCGGGTTATCCTCGCTGGCCGAAACCTTGCGGCAGCGCTTCTCGCGTTGGGAGTGGAAATGGCTGGCCATTTTACTCGGCGGCTTTTTGCTGGTTTACAGCCTGCCAGTTGATAACGCCCGCTTTCAGGGCGCGGTGATGGAATCGCTGTATCTGGCCAAATGGTATGCGCAGGAACACGTTATTTTGTGTTTAATCCCGGCTTTTTTCATTGCCGGCGGGATTGCCTCGTTTGTCAGCCAGGCGGCGGTGATGAAATATCTGGGGGCCAACGCGCCCAAAGTTCTGGCCTATGGCGTGGCCTCGGTTTCCGGCTCGATTTTGGCCGTTTGCTCCTGCACCATTTTGCCGCTGTTTGCCGGCATCTACCGTATGGGCGCCGGGTTGGGGCCGGCCATCGCCTTTTTGTACAGTGGTCCGGCCATTAACGTGCTGGCCATTGTGCTGACCGCCAGCGTGTTGGGGCCGCAGTTGGGTATCGCCCGGGCCGTGGGTGCGGTCAGTTTCAGCGTGGTGATTGGCGTGCTGATGCACCTGATTTTTCGCAAAGAGGAGCAGGCCAAAAGCAAAGCCCAGATGATGCTGCCGGAACCGCAGGTCAAGCGGCCGCTGTGGCAAACCGCCGTTTACTTCGGTTCGATGGTCGGGATTTTGGTGTTTGCCAACTGGGGCAAACCGCAGGAGGCGGGCACGCTGTGGGCCGCTATTTATGCGAGCCGCTGGCTGATTACCACCGGTTTTGGGTTGGCGCTGGCCCTGATTCTGGTGCGCTGGTTTGGCCTGCACTGGGGCGAGGTACTGGCAGCCGGCGCGGCGGTGATGATTGCGGCCATCTTTTTTGCCGGCCAGCCGACGGTGCCGTTTGTGGTGGGCGTAGTGGCGCTGGCGCTGCTCATCAACCGGCCGGCCACCGATGACGACAGCGACGAGCTGGCCGAGTGGTGGCAGCAGAGCTGGGGTTTTGCCAAACAGATTTTGCCGCTGCTGTTCTGGGGTGTGCTGGTGTCTGGCTTTTTGCTGGGCCGGCCCGGCCACGAAGGGCTGATCCCGTCGGCGTGGGTGGCCTGGGCGGTGGGCGGCAACTCGCTGCTGTCTAACTTTACGGCCTCGTTTGTGGGGGCGTTTATGTATTTTGCCACCCTCACCGAAGTGCCGATTTTGCAGGGGTTGTTGGGTAGCGGGATGGGCCAGGGACCGGCGTTGGCGCTGCTGCTGGCCGGCCCGGCGCTCAGTTTGCCCAATATGCTGGTCATTCGCAGCGTGTTGGGTACCACCAAAACAGCCGTGTTTGTGTCGTTGGTGATTGTGATGGCCACCCTCACCGGGATGCTGTATGGCGTTATGGTAAGTTAGGAGCACCCCGAATGAAGAACAATCCTGAGCAAACTCGCAATTCGCCCATCGGCTGCAACTGCGCCGCCGATCCCTTTGCCGATCTGCCGCCGGCGTTGCGGCCTGCGGCCAAACCGGTCACGGGCAAGCTGCGGCTGGTTACCTGCCCCGGCTGCGGTCTAACTTATTGGAGTAACCGGCCCACGGATTTATGCGTGGACTGTAGCAAAAAACAATTCAAAACCAAACCTTCAGCAGATAGGAAAACGACAATGCTAACTATTAAAGTGCTTGGCCCCGGCTGCCGCAACTGCGAGACGCTGGCCAAAAAAACCGCCGACGCCCTGGAAACAGTGGCCCAGCAGAACCCGGCCGCCGCCGAGGCCAAAATTGAGAAAGTGACCGATCACAACAAGTTTGTAGACTACGGCCTGATGTTTACCCCCGGTCTGGTCATCAATGAAAAGTTGGTCAGCTCCGGGCGAGTGCCAACCAATAACGAAATCAAGGACTGGATACTCGCCGCGCTGAACTAAACGCAACACAGCCGGGGCGAGGCGCATTTGGCCTTTCCCCGGTCAGTTTTATTTTTCATCAAAGCAGGCCGACACATGTTAATCACAGGGTATGATCTGGAGCTATTCACCCCGCCGTGCGCCCCGGGCGCGGAAACGTGGAGCGCCATCGCCCGGCTCACAGTTGATATCAGTGAAGCGCTGCCTTATCTGAACGCAACCCTGCCGGGAGCCGCCTACCATCGCGCCGCCCGGGCGCTGATCTGGAAAGAGGGCGGGCGCAGCATTGCTTTTCACCCTTACAAGATTGCCGCCGCCAACCTTGCGGATCGGGCCGAAGCCGAGCAGGTGATCAGGGAGTTGGTCAAAACAGTCAATGCTACCTGGAACCAGCGGGCCGAAATTGAACCGGACTTTGATCTGCGCCAACGCCCCGCGCCGCTGGCTGTTTTCAAGCTGCTGCCGCAGACCAACTGCAAACAGTGCGGCCAGCCAACCTGTTTTACCTTTGCCCTCAAATTGGCCGCCGGCCAACAGCAGCCGACAGACTGCCCACCCCTGTTGCAGCCAGAACACGCTAACCGGCTGGCCCAATTGCAGGCGCTCGTCAGCGATGCGCCAGCTTTTGGTTAACCAAACTTACCCTCCATTGCCCTCTTAAGCTCAATTGCCGGCAGTATTCATTACCTGGCCCCCAAATAGGATAAATGTAATACAAAACTGGTGACAAATGTCACTAACGCCGGCTGTGATTAGATGTTATATTTTTCACAGACTACATATTCGCTTTTCCGAATATCAGAATAACCTGAAACTTCAAGAGAACCGGACACCGGCAACTGCCGTGAAAACGGAAAAACGGGTTGAGTCAAACCCTACCCCCTGCTTGCCAACCTCCACCGCCTTTACTTTAGGAGGAGAGTCAAATGGATAAACCCAAAGCCCAGGAATTACGAGCGATGCATGCTACTCTGTGTCAGGCCATCGCCGATCCAACCCGAATTGCCGTTCTTTATGAATTGGGCGATGGCCCCAAGCATGTTAGCCAACTGGTAGAAACCCTCAATTTACCCCAGGCCACTGTGTCTCGCCACCTGAAAATATTGCGTGACCGTACTCTGGTAAACACAACCCGAAACGGTACGTTTGTGTTTTACAGCCTGGCCCACCCCAAAGTGCTGGAAGCTCTGGATATTATGCGCACCATTATGCAAACCAGCTTGTCCCAGCAAAGCAATCTGGTCGATGCCTTCTATTTTCAACCTGAAGAGGAATGACTTTATGGGATCCAACAAATATTTATCTTTGCTGTTCATTAGTGTCACTCTGGTGCTGGTGGGGATGATTTTGTCCATCCCGAGTCCGGCCCAGGCGCAGTGTGGTTCATCGGCCTCGTCCTGCAAATCCTGCCACGAAACCCAGGGCCAGGACCCGGTGAACAGCGAGGGCGAGTGGCACACGCAGCACGCTTTTGGTGATTTTTGCGAATTTTGTCACGCCGGTAACGTGCAGGCCACCGACAAAGCCGCCGCCCACGAGGGGCTGGCCGCGCCGATGGGAGACGTGGCCGCCAGTTGCCAGGGCTGCCATCCCCAGGATTTGGCCGAACGCAGCCAGCAGTACGCCTCGGTGCTGGGTGTTGAGATTAGCAGCGGCGGTTCTGCTCCCGGCGGCGGCAACCCCGGCGGCGGCAACCCCGGCGGCGATAGCGGCAGCAGCGAGGGCAACAGCGGCCCGGTCACGGGCATTGCCGCGCCGCTGGGCGGCGAGGAAATTGATTTCAACCTGCTGTACGCCGAACAGGTTGGCCCCAAACCGCTCATTGAAAACTGGGCCAATCTCATCGTCATCGGCCTGATTGTGGTGGTGTCGGCGGCCTTTTTCCTCACGGTTTGGAGCTGGGAAGGCTGGGGGCAGGTGGCAGCCAGCTGGATTAACAACAACGTCACCGTGGTTTCAAAGGCGATGATCGATGCCGTTGGCAGCGATACCCCGGACACCACCGACAACCCCACCGCCGCGCTCACCCCCACCGAGCTGGTCGCCGCGCTGGACCGCAGCCCGGAACTGACAGACCTGTGGCCCAAGCTGGTCAACAGCAACCGGCAGGTGCTCAAAGACCTGAACCAGCTTTTGAGCAACTCGGAACAGGGCGCCGACCTGCTGCACGCGGTCAGCCGGCTGGATTTGAAACTGGCCGAAACGATCAAACAGCTCAACAAAAAAGACCGTGATTTGCTGCTGGCGCTGGTCAATGAAATGTAGCCAAAATCAGGAATCAGGAGTCAGGAATTAGTTATTCCCTAACTCCTAAATCCTAACCCCTAACCCTTATTTTTGAGGAGATCGACGATGCAAAAATTCATCAACTGGCTTAAATCACCCGAATGGTCGCCGTATGTGGGCGGTGCGGCTTTGGGCCTGCTCAGCATTGGGGCGCTGCTGTTCACCGACCGGCTGTTTGGCGCGTCCGGCGCGTTTGAAAACATCGGCGGCACGCTGGTGGGGCTGGTTTCTCCGCAACTGGCCGACAATATGTACTGGAACTATGTCATGCCCGCCGGCTTCAGCCTGGGCGTGATAATGCTGCTGGGTGTAATGGCCGGCGCATTTCTCTCGGCGCTGGCTTCAGGCACCTTCAAATGGCGGGCCATTTCCGATGATCAATGGCTGGCGATGTTCGGTAACAGCCGCTGGAAACGATGGGCCGCGCTGTTTGCCGGCGGCGTCCTGCTGGAGTACGGGGCGGGCATTGCCGGAGGCTGCACCAGCGGGCTGGCCATTTCCGGCGGAGTGCAGCTTGCGCCCGCTGCTTACCTGTTCATCGCCGGGATGTTCGCCTCCGGCATTATTACGGCCAAAATAATTTACGGAAAGAGGTACTAACCTATGTACGATATGATTGCCGCCCTGCTGGTGGGCCTGATTTTTGGCTTTATTTTACAAAAAGCCCAACTCACGCAGTACGCCAAAATTGTTAATGTTTTCCGCTTCACCGATCTGGCGGTGTTGAAATTTATGCTGACCGCCATTGTGGTCGGCGCAGCCGGCATCTACCTGCTCAAGGATTTTGGGCTGGTGGCGCTCACCGGCACCACCCCCACCTACATTGTGGGCAACCTGATTGGCGGGTTGATTTTTGGCGTCGGCATGGCCGGCGCCGGCTTCTGACCGGGCACATGTGCCGCCGGTGGCGGCCAGGGCAACGTGGATTATCTGGTCCCGGGGATGCTTGGTTTTTTGGCGGGCGCTATTATTTTTGGTTTAACGTATGGCAGCGTTTATCCGGTAATTTCCGGCATCGCCAATCTGGGCAATGCCTACATGCCAGACCTGTTTAACGTGAATCACTGGTTGTTGATAGTTTTGCTGGCACTGATTTCACTCTACATGTTTTACGTTCTCGGCAAAACCGGCGACCCCCGAGCCAGCGAGAGTAAATTATGACCTCATCCAAACCGAGCCACACTAACGGCAGCCTCCCGCCCACCATGTCGCGCCGCCATTTTTTGAGCCTGAGCCTGGGCGCGGCGGCGGGCGCGACGCTGCTCAGCCGCTTTTCGCTGCTCCAGCCCAACGCCGGCGGCGCAGCCAGCCCCAACGGCATCGATTACTACCCGCCGGTTCAGTTTGACCGCGAAGTTTTTACCCTGTGCGAAATGTGCGTTTGGCGCTGCGGCGTGCGGGCCAAAGTGAAAGGCGATACCCTCTACAAGCTCGATGGCAACCCCTTCCACCCCCACTCGCGGGGGATGCTCTGCCCGCGTGGGCAGGCCGGCATCGCCACGCTGTACGATCCCGACCGGCTCAAATATCCGCTCATCCGCAAAGGCGAGCGCGGCGAAGGCAAATGGGTGCGGGCCAGTTGGGAAGACGCGCTGGATTACGTGGCCAGCCGCATGCTGGAAATCAAAGAAACCTACGGCCCGGAAGCGATGGTGTTCAGCACCACCCACAACATGATTCAAACCCAGTTTGAAAACCTGCTCAAAGCCTACGGCTCGCCCAACTACGGCACCCAGCGCTCGCTCTGTTTTAACGCGATGATCACCGCCAACCTGATGACCTTTGGCATGGAAGAGCCGGGCCGCGAATACAGCGGCGTTAAATACATCCTCCTCACCGGGCGCAACCTGCTGGAAGCCATCTCCAACTCCGAAACGCAGGATTTGGTGGCGGCCATTCAGCGCGGGGCCAAACTGGTGGTGCTCGACCCGCGCTTTACCAAAACCGCCGCCAAAGCCGATCTGTGGCTGCCCATCAAACCCGGCACCGATCTGGCCTTTCACCTGGCCATGCTCAACGTTATCATTGGCGAAGGGCTGTACAACGCCGAATTTGTGGAGAAAAACACCGTCGGCTTTGAAGAAGTTAAAGCCGAAGTGGCCGGCTACACCCCGGAATGGGCCGCCAGCAAATGCGAAATCCCCGCCGACACCATCCGGCAGGTGGCCCGCGAATTTGCGCTGGCCGCGCCGCACGCCTTTGCCCACCCCGGCTGGCGCACCAGCAACTTCCTCAACGCCTTCCACACCGAGCGCGCCATCGGCGTGCTGAACGCCATTGTTGGCAACTGGGGCCAGCCCGGCGGCTTTTTTGCCAGCGCCGGCGAAGAGGGCGGCATCGCTCTGGGCAGTGTGCCGCAGCCGCCGTACCCCCGCGTCAGCGCCCTGCGGCTCGATGGCGTGCCGTGGAAATACCCGCTGGTGCCGCTGAAACTGGGCGTGTTTCAGGAAATCCGCGACAACATTCTCACCGGCGACCCCTACGAGGCGCACGGCTGGTTCATCTATCGCCAAAACCCCATCAACTCGCTGCCGGAGCGCCACAAAACGCTGGAAGCCTTCAGCAAAATGGATTTCATCGTCACTACCGACATCAGCATGAACGACACCGCCTGGTTCTCCGACGTGGTGCTGCCGGAAGCCAGCTACCTGGAACGGTACGACCCGCTGGCGGTGATGGGCGATACCATTTTCCTGCGCCAGCCGGTCATTGAGCCGCTGTTTGAAAGCAAGCCCGGCCTGTGGATTTTCAAAGAGCTGGGCACCCGGCTGGGGCTGGCTGATTACTTCCAGTATGAAGACGAAGAGGATTATCTCCGCCAGCAGCTTGCGCCGCTGCCCATCTCGCTGGAGGAGCTGAAACGGCAGGGCTACTACACCGCGCCCGCCGCCGCAGCCGAGGGCGGCGAGGAAGGCGGCTTTGTCTTTAACACGCCCAGCGGCAAAATCGAGCTGACTTCGGAGACGCTGCGCAAAAGCGGATTCCCCGCCGTGCCTACCTGGGATCCGCCCGTAGACACCGAACCGCAGCAGTTTTATCTGCTGTCCGGTAAAGTGGCGCAGCACACGCAGTTTGCCACCCACAATAACAAGCTGTTGCACGAGCGCGTGCCAGATAACCCGCTGTGGATCAACCCCGTCGCCGCCGCCGAGCGCAATCTGGCCGATGGCGATCTGGCCTGGGTTGAAAGTAACGGCGGCAAAGTGCAAACGCCGGTCCACGTTACCGAAAAAATCCGGCCCGACTGCGTGTTTATGATCCCCGGCTTTGGCCACGTGAGCAAAGGGCTGACCACGGCCTACGGCGCGGGCGTCAGCGACAGCGACCTGCACGAAACCTTTACCGATCCCATTTCCGGCTCGCAGGCCCTCAGCCAGACGCGGGTAAAAATCTATCGAGCCGACGAAGTTTAAAACCGGCGCAATTTGCCGCTTGACCGGAGCAAAATCAATGGCCAATTTAGCAAGTCAAACCAACCCAACCCGCCAGAAACGCTGGGTGTTTGTGATGGAACCCGACCGCTGCATCGACTGCGAAGCCTGCATGGTCTCGTGCAGCGTGGAAAACCACGTGCCGCTGGGCAACCATCGCAACTGGATCAACCACAAAGAATCCGGCACGTTCCCCAACCTGGGCCTCACCTTTATGCCGGAAAACTGCCAGCACTGCAACAACCCGCCCTGCGAGCGCGTTTGCCCCACCGGGGCCACCTATCGCCGCGACGACGGCCTGGTGCTGATTGATTACGATAAGTGCATCGGCTGCAAATACTGCATGATGGCCTGCCCCTACGATGCCCGTTACGTGAACGAGGAAAAACAGGCCGTGGATAAATGCACCTTCTGCGTCCACCGGCTGGATGCCGGGCTGCCGCCGGCCTGCGTGGAAACCTGCGTCGGCGGGGCGCGCCACTTTGGCGACATCAACGATCCCACCAGCGACGTTTCCAAAATGCTGGCCACGCACGACTACTACCAGCTTTACGAAGAAGCCGGCACCGGCCCGGCCATTTACTACATTCGGGGGTAATTATGCCGCACGAGTTTGAGTTTCACTGGAATATCCTGATTGTCATTTACCTGTTCACCGCCGGGTTGAGCGCCGGAGCCTTTGTCATTTCCGGGCTGGCCACTTACCTGGGCGGCGCGCGCTACAAACGCATCAGCCGGATTGGGGCGCTGCTGGCGCCCTGGCCGCTGATGTTTGGGCTGGGCATGTTGATTTTTGACCTGACCAAACCGTTTCAATTCTGGTGGCTGTTTCTGACCGTGGAGTGGGCCTCGCCCATGTCGATTGGGAGCTGGCTGCTGACCTTCTTTTCAATCCTGACGATGATTTATTTTGTGCTGTGGATTCCGCGCGCCTACCGCAACCTGCTGCGCGTGCCGCACCGAATCGGCGATGTGTTTACCCCCGGCGAATGGCAGCCGCTCACCCGCGAGCAGGTGGGCATCAGCCGCCGGGTGATCGCGGCCATCGGTTTTCCGGTGGGGCTGGGTGTGGGCATGTACACCGGCGTACTGCTGGGCGCAATCCCGGCCCGGCCTTTTTGGAATACGCCGATGGTGGCCCAGCTTTTCCTCTTTTCGGCGCTGAGTACCGGCGCGGCGGTGGTGCTGCTCATTGCCGCGTTGATCCCGCCGCTGGAAGGCCGCGACCGGCTGCTCCACGAGCGCCACTTTTTGGTCAGCGTCGATGCCGTGCTGATTGTGCTGGAAATCTTCATCATCATTCCCTTTTTCCTGCACCAGTCACTCAACACCTGGAGTTCCGCCACATCAGTCAACCTGATTTTGGGCGGGCCGTTCACTGCCTGGTTTTGGCTGGGGGTGATTTTGCTGGGTCTGCTCGTGCCGCTGGCCATCGAAGGCTTTGAGTTGTTCCCGGTGGTGTGGCAGGAAGCTGCCGTCAAATACAGCCGGGTGTGGGGCGGCCTCAGCGCGCTGCTGGTGTTGTCCGGCGGCTTCATTTTGCGTTACGTGTTTGTTTATGCCGGGCAGGTCTCACACTTTTTGCCCCTGCTGGAAAGGTGATCTCATGAAACAGAGTATGCTGAAAACTGTTCTGCCGGCGTTGCTGCTGACGCTGCTGCTGGGGGCCTGTGCGTCGGCTGCGCCCACACCGCTACCTACCAACACGCCGCCGCCCACCCCCACCGCAGAGCCGACGGCCACGCCATTGCCGCCGACGGCCACGCCGCTGCCCACCGACACCCCTGCCCCGGCGGCCGGGGTACATATCCCCAACCTTGAAAACGGGGAGACCGGCTGGCATGAATCCCACTGCATCGATTGCCACGGCCCGCTGGCGCTGGGCGGCATTGGGCCGCAACTGGCCTCAACCCAGCTTTCGTTCGATGACTTTTTGCACAAGGTGCGCGCGGCCATCCCGCCCAAACCGGCGTTTGATGAAACCCAACTGCCCGAACAATCGGTTTACGACATTTACGCCTGGGTGAAAACGCAAATCCCGCCGGTACAATTTCCCGAGGCCGGGGTTGAGCCGGGCGGCGCGCCGGGCACCGGCGTTTCACCCTCTACCGAAGAAGTGATGGGTATGACCATCTGGACCTGCCGCCAATGCGATAGCTGCCACGGTATCTTTGCCCAGGGCGGCCCCGATGCGCCCCCGCTGGCCGGCCTCAATTATCCGGTTGAAGAAGAGCTGGCCCGCATGCGCAGCACCGCCGAGACCATCCCCGAGCACAGCGTCGATCATATTTCGGACGAGATTTTTGAGCGGTTGTACAAATGGATCGAAGCCGGCTGTGTGCAAGATGAGTGTTACCACTGAGGGAAACCCGATGACACGATTAGCGACGCTATTTATTGCCATTTTTGCGATGACGCTGCTGCTGGCAGCTTGCGGCCCATCCGCCGAGCAGTTAGCTCCCGCGCCGCCGCCGCCCACCAACACCCCGGCCCCCGCGCTGGCCCTGTCTGAGCCGGATACGGCCCGCGGCTATCAACTCTGGCTGGACAAAAAATGCACCGCCTGCCACGGCGAAGCCGGGCAGGGCGGCATCGGCCCGGTGCTGGTGCGAACCGCGCTGCCGTTTGACCAGTTTCTGCACAAAGTTCGGACCGCGCTGCCGCCCAAACCGGCCTTCAACGCCGCCGAACTGACCGATCAGGACGCCTACAACGTCTACGGCTGGCTGGAATCGCCCAATGTTGAGTCGGTGGCGGTGCAGCCGGTCTCCGCCGAACTGCCCGCCGGGCAGGTGCTGGGCATGACCCTGTGGACGCAATATGAATGCGACCGGTGCCACGGCGCGTTTGCCCAGGGCAGCGCCGACGGTCCGACGCTGGCCGGCATCACCTTTCCCTACGAAATGGAACGGGCCAACATGCGCCTCACCGGCGATGAAATCCCGCAGCATCAGGCGGAGTTCATCCGCGATGTGGTGCTGAAGCGGCTGTATCAATGGCTGCAAGCCGGGGCTAACCCGCAGGGCGGCTGTTAGGTATTTTTGGAGAATGGGGGTGTCACCTTCGGGCTGACGCCCCTTTTTTATTTGAGGATTAGCGCGGCCAGTTGCCGGCCCACCCGCCGATAAAATTCCAGTTCGGCGTGGGCCTGCACATCGGCGGCAAAGCGGGGCAGCCAGGGGCGCAGGTGCTCCCGCTCAAACTGGCGGCGGGCCTGCTCAATTATCACACTGGCGGCGGGCTGCTGCCCGGCCAGTTCCGCCAGGTAGGCCACAAATTGCAGTTCAACCGGCAGGTAATCGGCGGTTTCCAGCGATTGCGCCAGCCCCCACTCGGCGTAAAAAGCAGCCACCGCGCCGGTGGTGGCGCTCATCAACTGGCCATCGACGTAGGCGGCTTCGTAGGGCGGGCACGGCACTGCCGGCATATTGTTGACAAACAGGCGGGTGTGTTCCATCTGTAAATCGGCCAGCGGGGTGGCTTTAAACGCCGCCATCAGTTCAGCCGCCCACTTTGCCTCGACCTCGGCGGCGGCAGCTTCCAGTTGCGGCAGCAGCGCCGCCTGGGGATACAACAGACTCAAACTCAACAATTGATAGTGCGAAGTCGGGCTGGTCATAATACCACGGCCAATCTGGCGCCGGCGGACACCGCTTGGGTGATGTCGATAACAAGTTCGTTGGCTTCCAGGCGCACCGCCCAAAAAGAGAGCGGCGCGGCGGCGGGGCCGTTGAGCACGTTGCCCTGCGCGTTGAAGCGGCTGCCGTGGCAGGGACACTCAAACTGCGCGCCGGCCTGCCGTACGGTGCAGCCCAAGTGGGTGCAGACGGCGCTGAGCGCATAAAAACCGGCGGCATCGCGGCCCAGCCAGGCGGCGGCTTCCGGCACAAAAGTGAGCGTGTCGGGTGCAAAATCGGTGGGCAGGCCGGCGCGCACCGGCTCCGGCCGGGCGTGAGCGAGCGGCGGCGTTAAAAATTGCAGCACCACCCGCCCGGCCTGCCAGGCTGCGCTCAGCAGCCCCACACCGCCCAGCCACACCAGAAAACCCCGGCGGGAGAGTTCGGTTGAGTCAGGGTTGGTCATCGGTTTGTTACCCCCAAGTATATATCAAAAAGTTATGAGTTACGCAGTTGGTAAAAAAACGGGACACAGATGAACACAGATTTCACAGAGTATGGAAATTTATTGTTCAAAAATCTGTGTTTACACTTGCGCCGCACGCAGTGCAGGTGTCCGGGTAATCTGTGTTTGTTTTGCGCCGCTAGTTTCGAGGCGTGTCCCGTGTTGGGTGTTACGTGACGGGTTTCGGTGAAGATCACGCAACACGCAACTCGTGGCAAAGTCTGAAACACAGAAAGTTGATGTAGCAGGCCAATCAAACTTGCCAAAAATTGTTACCTTTTGTAGGCGTGACACTCGTGACAGTAGCGCGACTCCTGCTGGTTAAGTTGTTGCTGGCAGCCGCTGCCCTGCACCGGGTTGACCGGGTAGCTTTGGCCGGTTACTTTGCTGGTTAAAATCAGTTGATCCCCCACCTGTTTAATGTTTTCCAGCAGTTCGCCCCGCTCGGTGACAATGACCCGGTCGCCAATCTGTAAGTCATAATTGGGATTGAGCCGCGCCCGGCGCAGCGCGTCTTCATCGGCGGCGGTAACGGCGGCGAGCTGCGGCGGTTGGGCCAGCGTGCCGT
This sequence comes from uncultured Caldilineaceae bacterium, assembly GCA_964407935.1. Lineage (GTDB taxonomy): Bacteria > Chloroflexota > Anaerolineae > 4572-78 > J111 > J095. The sequence goes on along the minus strand of CAYOXS010000005.1, from coordinate 23,789 downwards.
GGCAGGTTTGGCATTGGGTGTACTGCATCTCCTGCTGGTTGGGGGGGATGTCGCCATCGCCCATGATCTCCTGCGCCGTGTGGCACTCCACGCAGTCCAGTTCCCACTCGCACAGGGTAAACTGGCCGATGGGCTGGTAATATTCAATCAGGCGACGGCCCTCGGCGGGCATTTGGGCCGAGAGCGGCGGCCCCGCCGGCGGCAGGTCATCGCGCAGCACAAATTCCATTTGCCGCAGCGAGTAGTTGCCCCGGTTGTGGCAGTGGTTGCATTGATAAAAGGGAATGGCCAGCGTGAACTGGTGGCGCTGCATGTGGCCCGGCTCGTCGCGGGGGATGGTGGGGTCATCGCCCTGATACAGGCCGTCATCGGCGTAAAGTACGTGGCAGGCGGCGCAGCCGGTGGCGCGATAAAAGTACGGTTCCTGGCGCGGCGCGCTGCTCAGGTGGCAGCCGGAGTCGAGGCAGTTTTCGGCAAACCGGGCGTCGATGGGGTGCGTAGAATCGCGCGGAAACGGCTCAAGCTGCGCCAGCCCGTGCGGTGACGTGATGTCGTCATCGCTGATGCCGTAGACGCCGTAAATGGGCGTGGGGTCGGGCTGCGCCCCAAACGAGTAGCGCACCGCGGCGATGCCGCCGGCATAGGTGCCCTGCAAACTGCGCAGCACCCGCTCCACGTGGTTGCGGCTGCTGTCGGCCTGCCCGCTGTGGCAGCCAACGCCGCAGGTTTGACTCACAACCTGCAAGTCCGACGGATTTTTGCCGCCGCGCAGCCCCACGTGAGCCTGGTCGGCGGTCAGCGCCAGGCCGTTGCCGCCGTGGCAGCTCACGCAGCCAAAGACCTCAACCGGATGGCTGGTGCTGATTTCTTCCAGCCCCAGATGGCAGGTGAGGCACAGTTCCGGCTGGCCGCTCAGGCGCGGGACAATCTGGCGCAGGCGCAGATCAGCCGGCTGGCCGGTTTGGGCAAAGTAACGCTGCTGGTAAGTTTGCCACTCGGCCTGCTGGCCGGTGCGGACCACCAGCGTGACCACCCCGGCCAGCAGTAACGCGCTCAGGGCAAACAGGATTTTTTGCGGAAGCGTGGTAAACATCATTTCATCTCAGTGCGCCCAGCACGGTAAAGGCCAGCGCCGCCAGCGCCACCACACCGAACAACGCCTGCACCTGCCAGCGGCTGCGGGCAAACCATTCGCCGCGGCCCGGCCCGGCCCGGTCAATAAACGGGATGAGGGCCAGCAGCAGCAGCGCGCCCAGCGGCAGCAGCCAGCCGGCCCACAGCGGCGAAACGTAGTGCAGCAACTCCTGCACGGCCAAAAAGAACCACGGCGCTTTCACCTCGCCGGCAACGGGGGCCAGCAGGCTGGCGGCAGCGCCCAGCCCCGGCGGCGCAAAGGCTGCCAGCAGCAACAGCCCGCCGGTGGCGATGATGGCGGTAATAAATTCGCGGTAAAAGAGAGTTTCGCGGGAAATGTAGCTCCGGGGTTGATCGGGGCGGGGCAGCGGGTGCGAGATGCCGCCATCAACCCGAATGCGCCAGATGTGGTAGCCAATGCCGGCCACACCCAGCAGGGTGAGGCCAAACACGTGCCAGGCGTAAAAGCGCAGCAGGGCGTTTTGGCCCAGCGCCGTATCTCCCACCACCAGCCGGTAAAGAGCATCGCCCACGGCGGGCACAACTTTGAGCAGGTTTGTGCCCACCAGCAGCGCCCAAATGCTGTTTTCATCCCAGCGCAGGGCGTAGCCGGTAAAATCCCACAGCAAAATGACCACCAGCAGGCTCAAGCCGACCAGCCAGTTGAAATCGCGGGGCGGGCGATAGCCGCCGGTCAACACAATGCGGGCCAGATGCAGCAGCCCAATCAGCACCAACGCCTGCGCCGCCCAGTAATGCAGCGAGCGGATGAGCCGGCCAAACGTGACCACACTGTCGATGAGAGTCATACTGGGGTGCGCCTGCTCTACCGTGGGGACATAATAGAACATCAGCAGCAGGCCGGTAAAAATGGTGATGACCGCTGTTAGCACGGCCAGGCCGCCCAGTCCAAAGGTATAGGTCCAGCGCGCGCCGGATGCCGGAATTTGGGGGGGATACAGGTTGTAGATAAAGCTCTTGTTTTTGCGCCACAACCGGATGCCCCGGCGGCGACGTTTGGCCGTTGACTCGCTCATAAGCGGAGATTCTAACACAGGCCAAACATTGTCACAAACAATTGGTTGTGCCGGAAAACCGGTGAACGGCTGGGGGTTGCTTATGGCCTACTCAACCTGATCCAGTTTTTTTACGCGCTGTTTCAACACGGTTCTGCCGACAAGATAGGCCCCCGCGCCAATAATTACAACCACCAGCAGCCACAATTCCAGCGCGTGAACGTGCCTTATCAACAATCCGGCGCTGTTGCTCAAAAAGTAACCCAGGCCGGTAAGCACCACCGCCCACAACAGGCAGCTCAAAAAATCGATGATGGTATACTGCACAAAGCTGTATTTCTGCACGCCCCAAAAGATGGCGCTGGCAATGCGCGTGCCGTATACCAGGCGGGTGGTTAAAATTTGCCAGGCGCCGTATTTGGCAGCCAGGCGCTCTACCTTTGGCCCCGCCCGGCGATAGACCCGGCTGGCCCTGATTTTGTCGGCCTGGTTGTGGCCCACCCAGTACCAGACCACATCGTTGGCGTACGAGCAGATGCTGCCAATGACAATGACCGCCATAAAGTCAAAATAGCCCAGGTGAGCCACTACCCCGGCCATCACATAAGTGATGTCGCCTTCAAAAAACGCAAACAGAGCCACCGCCAGCAGCCCGTAATTGATCAAAAAGCTTTCCATGCGCCATCCTTTGTTGCCAGCGTACAATCGCCGCGCGATATTCTACCTCATTTGCCGCCCGCAGACCAGAATCAGATTGGGGAGAATTATCCGTTATTCAGGGTAGAAAAAATATTATAACTGAGTTATAATCCAACTATAACTGAGTTATAATGCATTTATAACTGAGTTATAATCTGATTATAACTCAGTATAAAAACAAAAATGTACCCTGACCAATGCAGTGACTATTGCCTGCGGCAGTGCGCCGGTGAATGCCTGTACCTGGCACAGGTGAAAATTTTTGTTTATCCGGTCGGGAGACCCTT
>CAYOXS010000005.1:270-20643 GCA_964407935.1 uncultured Caldilineaceae bacterium | reverse complement strand
TAGCTCAGGGTGACACACTTGAGCACACCCTGACTCCTGACTCCTGAATCCTATTTTCAGAGGAGGACAAATGGCAATTCTTAAATCGATGGCGGTAATTGGTAAATTGCGCCCCAGAGTGGCGCGGGCCAATACGGTGGAGCTGGATACCCTGGCCGATGAAATTGCGGAACAATCCGGCTTTGACCGGGGCGACAGCCGCGCCTTTGCCTACAAATTTTCGCAGGCGCTCATCAGGCATTTGCAGTTTGGCGATTACGTGAAACTGGGTGAAATTGGCAGTTTTTATGTGGATTGCGATAGCCACAAGGCCATCAAAGTAAATTACCGGCCTTCAAAAGACATCAAACAGGCGGTGGCGGATAACTTTAAAGGCCAGATCAATAACCCCACCCATACCGGGCTGGATGAAGAAGGCTACGTGGCGCTGTGGCTGGAACTGCACCCGGAAGACACGGTGATTATGCGCGATGGCTCGGCGCGCACAAAATAAGCCGGACGGGTTATGCCACATACCCGTCCGGCTTTTAAAGGGGACCATTATGCTGCCGGCAGGCGGCGTTGCTTGCCCGGCCTGCCGGATTTGAGTTGCTTTAGTGATGCGCGTCTGTGTCGCAGATGGCCAAAAATCGAACCGCCAGCACCCATACCAGCGTTACCCCGGCCACAATGCCAATTGTAGACAGCCACTCCAAAATGTGGGGCGAATAGTGGGTGTTGGCCGGTAAAATCTGGCCAAACATAGTGGCGTTAAAGCGGTTGAACATTACCCCCAGCAGTACCAGCAGCGGCGCGGCCCACTGCGCCCAGGGTTGTTGTAGCGGTTTGGCGGCTGCCAGCAGCACAATGGGCAGCCCAACGCCCAGCCCCAACTCGGCCAGCATAAGCCAGCCTGGCTGGTTAAAAGCCAGCAGGCGCGGCAAATCGCCGCTGAGGGCTAGCTCGGCCAGCTTGATGAGCAAATAAACCAGCGACACCCACAGCAGAATTTTGCCCAGGCCGGTGGTAATGGCCGGGTTAACCGGCTGGCGTTTAAGGCCAACTCCCAACCGGTAAGCAATCATCCCCAGGGCCAGCCCGGCCATGATCGACGAAACAAAGAATAACAGCGGCAAAATGGGCGTGTACCATAAGGTGTTCAGCCGATGGGGCATATTCAGGTACAGCGTGCCCAGCGTCGATTGGTGCAGGGTAGAGAGCGTGACGCCAATGATGGTGACCGGGGCCATCGCCTTGTGGACCAGCGCCAGCCACTGCGGCCGGTTGAACCGTTCCAGCACGCAGGGGCTAACTTCTATTACCAGTACGGTGGTGTAGAGCAGCACGCACCAGCTAATCTCAAACAGCGGTGAGTGGATATTCCAGAACAGGATGAAATTATAAAATCTGTCGGGGCGGCCCAAATCCAGCACCAGCAAGGCCAGCACCGCGCTGTAGCCCAGCAACCCGGCCAGAATGGCAGGCCGGGCCACCGGCTCAAATCTTTTTAGGTGCAGCACGTGCACCAGGGCGGCAATGGTAAAGCCCGCCCCGGAAAAAGCGATCAGCGTAAAATCAAAGCCAATCCAGATACCCCACGGATAGCCATCGGTTAGCGTGGTTGAGCCGCTAAGGCCCAAAAACAAGCGGCCCACCCCGGCGGTAACGCCGATGAGCGTGAGAAAGCCCAAAATCCCGGTAATCGCGCCAAACCGGCTGATGGCGGGCAGCGTTTGCTCTCTTCCAAATGAAGTAGTGACTCTAGTGGTCATTCCGGGCCTCCATAACGGCAATCGTGAGCTGCTGCTGGCGGCGTTTGGTAATCCAGTAGAGGGTGGTAGCCAGCGAAGCCATGGTCAGGGCAATGACCGGCGTCTGGCGCATCACGGCTTCGGCGTAGTGCGGCACGGGCTGCTCCGGCAGCTCGGGGAAGCCTAACGCGGCAAACGGCAACCCGGACAAATACAGCACCGACGTGCCGCCAACTTCGTGTTCGCCGTAAATGTGGTCGATATATTTTTCCGGGGTGCTGCTGATTTGGGCGTGAGCCTGGGCCAGCAGCGCCTTGCGCGTGCCAAAACGGAGCGCGCCGCTGGTGCAGGCGCCCACGCAGGCGGGTTGCTGGCCATCGGCCAGGCGGGTGGCGCACATCTGGCATTTGTGGATCAACCCCAGGGCGTTATTCCAGTCATAGGTGGGCACGCCAAAGGGACAGGCATACTGGCAGTAGCGGCAGCCAATGCATTTGCTGGCGTTGTACACCACCGGCCCTTCCGGCGTTTTTTGCAGCGCGCCCACCGTGCAGGCGGAAACGCAGGCCGGTTCAAGGCAGTGCATACACTGGCGCTTGGCGTACTGCGGCAGCGATTCACCGTCGCCGCCCAGATCGATGGCGGCCACGTAAGTGTAGGCATCGGCGCTGAGCGATTGGGGCGGCGTGTTGGGGTGCGGCAGTTCATTGGCGGTTTTGCAGGCCAGCGCGCAGGAATTACAGCCGGTGCAGCGGGTTAAATCGACCAGAATACCCCACGGCTGGTCTTCGTCATCGGCGGAGCTGGCCTGGGCCACGTGGGCCTGCCGGGCCAGCATTACCGCAGAAAGCAGCGCCCCACCCCGCAGAAAATCTCGGCGTGAAACGGTCATGGGGTTCTCCTTTGCTGCACGTAGCCAATAAGCAGCATAAACACAATGCCCAGCACGCCGCCCAGGCCCAAACCAATCCCCAGCGCCACCGGGGTAACAATGGCCAGCGAGCGGTTGGTTTGCTCAACCTGCTCCAGCCGGTCCGTGAGCGCCGGCACAGATTCGGCCATGGCCACCAGCTTGGCCTGGGCCACGTGGTCGGCGTCGTTGGGCGGCAGGCCGTTGTGGGCTTCTTCGGTGTGGCAGTTAATGCAGTTTTGCTGCGAAACGTGGATAAAATCGTGGTCGGGCGCGGCGGCGGCGGTTTTTTCAAGCGTGCCAATAAATGAAACGTTAGCCTGCGGAATGGCCGGTGACACGTGGCAATCGGTGCAGGCTACGTCGGCCAGCCCGTGCGCGGTGTACACAAAATCGGCCTGGCGGTCGCGGTGGCACGCGCCGCACTGGGCATCATCGGACAGCCGCACTTCTTGCGAGTGCGACATATGGCAGCCAATGCACTGCACGCCGGCCTGGGCGTGGGTGGTATCTTCCCACTGGGCAAAGGTGCTGGCGTGGCAATCCTGGCAGGATGACGAATCTACGGTGAGCTGCATGTAGCCGGCGTCCGGGTGGTCCTCAACATAGGGGCCGTGGCAGCCCTCGCAGGAGGCGGCAATGTCGCCATTGGCGGCAGCGTTGGCGTGCGGCGAGTTTTGCCAGGCGATGGTTTCGGCTTCGTGGCAGTCGCCGCATTGGTCAGTGCCGGAAGTGGTCGGTGGGGCGGCCTGGGCCAGCGAGGGTAAACTTAACCCAACCAGCAGCAAGCCGCAGAGTACGGTGATTAACTTTTGCATTAATTCCCTCCTGAGGAAACGGGGTAGCTGGCCTGATAGATCAGGCTTGCAGGCGCAGAATGCGGCAGCAGGTGAACTTGATCAAAAAAGTGATCAACAGCGGCAGGCCAAAGCGCAGGAAAGCCAGCCCCAAGAACATTAAGGTGATGTATAAAATTCCAATGCCGGTCATGATTTATCTCCTTGTGAAAGATATAACGATTTACTTTCACTTTATCATGCCGGCAGGTCAATTACATCCGGTACATTACCCATTTGGCGGCGCAATTTTCAGGCGGGCAGGCGGGGCGGGTGTGGGGTGTTTACCCCATCAGTTCAATAAAAAAGGCCAAACACCGGGTTGGCGTTTGGCCTTTTTCTATTCAGTTAGGGTACGACTGGCAGGTTACCTGTTAGGGGCGAGTAAGATCAGCGACATCGCCGCCCAGGTCTTCGATGCTATCGTACATGGTTTGGATCACATATTGCCCGTTGTGGGCAAATGCGCCGGGGTCTTTGCGGGAATACTGGTAGTTGTAGGCGGCCTTGAGCAGGCGCGGCGTCCAACTGGCATAAGCACCTTCGCCCTCATCCGCTTCGCCGTTGCCGTTAGCGTCGGCAAAGAAGTAGGGGTAGCTGGCCGGATTGTAGACAATCGGCGCGCTGGCCGTGGTGCTGGCGTAATCCTGAATGGCGGCGTACAGCAGTTCCGATACGCCGTCCAGTTCTTCGGCAATACCTTCGGTGGTGTCGCCGTCGCCATCCCAGTCGGAGTCATATTCGCGGATAGTGCGAGTGTCTTCCAACGTGGTGACGCCGTCGTGGCAGTCGCCGCACTTGTCAACCTGAACGGTGAGCGCGTGAGCGTTGTGGCAGCCGATACAGGTGTTTACGCCTTCATCGTGCAGAAATTGGCCAAAGTATTCCTTGCCTTCGTACTGGTAGGCGCCTTGCACATCGCCGCCAAACAGGGTGGCGCCGGCGGCAAAGTAGTGGACGTTCTGGAAGCGCAGTTTGTCTGAGGCAGTGTCATCTTCCAGGCCGTCTACCACACCGTTGACCGTAGGCGTAGAACTGCGGCCCTGGTGGCAGTTAAGGCACAGATTGCTCGTCGGCTCGGCCAGGTCAGCAACTTCGCCGCTGGGGAATTCAACCGGGCCGGCTTCGTACAGGGTGAAGCTGGTCAGATCGCTATGGCAGGCGGCGCATTCCAGCCCGTTGGACAACGGCGCGGAAACATTGGCCCCATCTTTGAGGTAGGTGGCCAGGCCGGTGCCAGAGTGGCAGCGAGCGCAGTCGGCCGGAACTTCGCCTTCTTCATCCCAGTGGCGGAAGGCTTCTTCCGAACCGGCAAAGTGGCCGTGATCGATGCGATGCATGTCTTCCATGTCAATGGGGGTAGCCAGCGACACGTTGAGGTCTTCGACGGAGTCAAACATCAGTTGGATGATGTATTTGCCACCGTGAGCGTAGGCGCCGGGGTCTTTGAGCGAAGTTTGGTAGTTGTAGGCGGCTTTTAGCAGGCGCGGGGTCCAGGCGTTGTAAGCGTCGGATTCGGCCTCGTCGGCAGTGCCATTGCCATTGGCGTCGATAAAGAAGTAGGGGTGGCTGGCCGCGTTGTAGGCAATATCCGTGCCGGCCACTTCTGTGGCATAGGCCTGGATGCCGCTAAAGAGCATGTCGCGGATGCCTTCGAGTTCGTAGTAAATCCCTTCGTCTACATCGCCGTCGCCGTCGTAGTCAACCTGCGAACCGGCCATGCGCACATCCCGGAAATCTTCTGGTGAAGTTACGCCTTCGTGGCAGGCGGCGCATTGTTCAACCTTCAGTTCGAGCGTATGCTGATCGTGGCAGGTGTTGCAGGTTTGGAACTCGGCTACGTGGGCAAAGTTGCCATCATAGGTTTTGCCGTCGTACTCGTAGCCACCTTTGGCCAGGGTGCCGTACTTGGTGGCCGCAGCCGCGTAGTAGTGAATGTTGGCAAAGCCCAACTCTTCGCTGACGGTGTCGTCATCGGCTACTGCGGCTTTTTCAATTGAAGCATCAACACTCACTTTGGATTGGCGGCCCTGGTGGCATTCCATACAGCGGGCTTCTGGCCCCAGGTCTGTAATTTCCAGGCCTGAGGGCATAATCACGCTGTCTTTTTCCATGACAGCTTCGTTGTGGCAGGCCACACAGGCGATAACTTCGCCAACGGGTACGGCTGCATCAACGGCGCCAACGGCGCTGCCGTCCAGCCCGTGGAAGTCCTGGTAGCCAGTTGTGCTGTGGCATTTAGCACAGTTGGCCGGTACTTCGGCGGGGCTTTCTTCGTCCCAGTGGACAAAGGCTTCGGCGGCGGCGTCGGCGTGGCCCGAACCGGTCCATTCAGCCAGAAACGGCACTTCTACGCCTTCTTGTGCGCTGGCCCAGTCAACATTTTGCACGGCAAAAAACAGCGCCGCTATAGCAACAACCAGTATCAAACTGAGCAGCAAAATTGTTTTTTTCATAATGATCCCTCGTTCAGTACTAAACCCATTCCAATGTGCATAGGTGGGTTTTAGGTAAGGTTAAATGGAATGGTACGTTAATGTTAAACTTTCTCTGCTGAATTATCACCTCCTTGTGGATAAAAGGGTCATTTGATTAGATTTTCAGGCTACGGACTCTGGCGTCATCACCTCCTTTCATAAGAAATAATAATCGATACATAGATCGACACAAACCCCATTTTATCGCAGTGTCACGAACCGTGGTAGTAACAGTTGTCACCTAAAATTGTGACAGGTGTCACAATTTTAAAACTACTACCCAATGGTTATCGGGTAGTAATGCTCGCTAAATTTTGGCTACTTTCGCCCGGTAAATAATTATGACTTTGTCTCCTGAGGTTTATGGCAATTTTGGCATTTTTCTACCGGCCGGCTCTTGTGGTTTTCCGGGAACGGTTTGATGCTGTCAAGGCTGTGGCAGGCCAGGCAATCTTCTCGCCCTTCCACTGTATGCGGGATGGGCGGCCTGCCTTCCGCTGCCTCGGCGGGTTCTGCCTGTTCCTGGTGACAGAAGAGGCATGTATCTGCTTGCCACGTGGCGTGATTTTGGGGAAAAGGCGAAACGGCGTCGGGTTGGTGGCAGGAGAGGCATTGGTCTCCAAAATTATCAACCAGATGCGGCACTGGTGGCACCTCAACCTGGGTTTGTTCGCCGCTCAGGTCGGTGGCGAGCGGTTTGTGGCACAACTCGCACAGCGACTGATCAAAGCTCTCGTGGTTGGCCGGGGTAGGGATGACGGCATCGGCGGTGTCGTGGCAAATTGAGCAATCGGTGCGTGGTCCGGCCGGGTGCGGGATTTGGCGGGGTTCGCCGCTGCCGGGCAGGCGCGGCGGAGCAACCATTTCTCTGATGGCCGGCGCGTTGAGGCCAACAAACTTCCACTCGGTAGCGTGGCAACCGCTATTGGAGCAAAAACTGGAGTCGTCGGTGCCGCCGGGGTTGGTCACATCGTGGCATTCCATGCAGGTGGTGTCAAACTTAAAGCGATGCTGGGCGATCCAGTTGGAGTTAAGGTGCGATTCCGGCTCGTTGGGTTTTTCAATTTCAATAACCGGCGGTTTGCCGCCCGGCGTAACCACTTCGGGGATGGAGTGGCACAAATTGCATTCCAGCCGGACGGATTCATTTTCGGCGGAAATATGTTTGCCATCGTGGCAGCGGAAGCAGCCGGGAAATTCGCGGTGGCCCACGTTATTGGGGTGGGTTTGCCAGCCAATAGCCATATTGGGAAAGACGGTCTCCGTAAACAATGTTTTTATTTCGTTGACGCTCTTTTCCACTGCCTCCGTATTTTCGGCGTAAAAATCCGGATAGTTTTCCTGATACCAACCGCTGAGATTGTCAATGGCGGCGAGTCCCTCGTCTGTGGTTGCATAGTTGACGTTCAAAAGCTCAACGCCGCGTTTTTTGATTTCCGGGATGTTTTGGTCAATCACGTGTCGAGACAGGGCATCGTCCATGGCATTGGAAGGGGAGCGGAAATTGTGTGAAATCCGGTTGTGGCAATCGACACAATCCATGGTGTGCAACTGGTCACTTACCTGCGTCCCAAAGGTGGGCGGCAGCCCGGCTTCTACATCAAAATATTCGGTGACCTGGCCATTTGCATCCTCAACGCGAATATAAGGGATGGTCTGTTTGAGCGGGTCATCGGAATAGAACTGAACCTTGTTTTCAACGTGCCAGTGAATGCCGCGGCCCAACCCCTCGCGGGCGGTGCCGCCGCCGGTTTTAACAATTAAAAAGTCGGTTCTTTCCGTATTGTTTTTATCTTCGGCGTATCTTTGGATTTGAACAAAGGTGTCATTTGAAAATTTGTCGGGGTTGTGGCATTTTTCGCAGGTGTCGCGGGCCGGGCGCAGGTTTTTGATATAAATCGGCGGTTCGTAGGATTGGGTTAAAGCATCGGTAACGTGGGTGATTTCTTTGGCTTTTTGGGGCACTGCCGACAGGAAACTTTGCCGGCCCAGGTGGCAATCCACACAATCAACCCGGGCGTGCGGCGATACCTGATAGGCGGTGTATTCCGGGGGCATTGTGTGGCAGGTGGTGCCGCAAAATTCTGGGGAGTTGGTGTATTCCCAGGTAGTGGCGCTGACGGTAACTGCGCTCAACCCGACAATGACAACGATTGCCAGGACGATGACCCATTGAAGTAACCGGTTGAGGTTGAAAAACCAGTTTCTCAATTTCTGCATGCAGTACTCTCCTTTGAGACGCAGTTAACATCAAGTTGGATAACAAGTTAATGGTGTTCAGGCAATAATGGGAATATTATGTCTCGTGTATAAGTTGTTGTTATGGTAAAGGAGTATACCAAAAGAGTTTCTTATCCGCCAGATACAAATGGCACTATTTTGGGGTGACAAATGTCACGTAACCTGATGTTAGTGCGTACAGTGAAGAAATAAGAAACAACTGCCGGAGAGGCAGGAATTGACGGAAAAAACAGCACGGCCCCATTATACTACAACTTCGCCAAAAATTCCAGACTGTTATCATTGAAACTTATAGATAGTGATTGTTTTCGCCAGAAATAATTACAGATGCCGTTTTTTTTACCGGCAGCGGGGATAAATAAAAACCCCCGAAAGAGTCAACTTGACTCTTTCGGGGGGTGGCAGCCATTTTATGGCACTGGCAGTTTACCGCCCGCGTTTCTTGGGAATTTCGTTTTCTGGCACCACAACGCTCTGGTTGGCTTTGGTTTCATAGGGCAGCAGATCATCTTCGGTTAAAAAGACATCGCTGTTGCCGTGGCAGTTGTCGCACTTTTCTGTACGCGGCGTGATACGCTGAATGGTGTGCGGGGTGGCGTACAGCCAGGTAGGTCGCTGATCAAAGTTGGGCAGCAGATTGTCGCCGTAATAGGCAAAGGTTTCGGGGTCAATCGGAACGTGCCGGACCGCAATCCACTTCCAGGGTCGATCATCGGTTTGTTCCGGGTTTAGCCCAATTTTAAAGCCCATCTGCGACGGTTCAATTTTGAAGAAGGGCGTGCCTTCTTCGCTTTTTTGCACGTGGCAACTGTAGCAGCTTTTGTAATCGGCGGCGTGGCACACCTGGCAGGCAATGTTTTCCATGTGGGCGCTGCGGTGCTCTGAGATTTTGGCTTTGTTTTCAAAGACATCATCGTGGCAGTCCGTGCAGGCCGGGCTGGCTTTGCCGTCGTAGCGATGGTCTGGCGGCGGTTCAACATTGCCGTGCATTTCGTCGGCGGTGTGGCAATCAAAGCAGGGCATACCGCCCTGGGTCCAGTGGACATCGGCGGGAATGCCTTCGTTTTTGCCTTTGTATTCCATATCAATGCGGCTGCCGTGACAACCGGTGCAGGTGAGATTCATTGGCGGAATCTTTTTAAAGTCGTGACCGGCAGTGAGGCCGCCGCCCAAGTTGGTTGGCCGGCTCACGTGGCATTGGCCGCAACTGGTGTGGCAGCTTTCGCAGTGATTGCCAAACGCTTCTTCCATAATTTTGGCGAGCGTGGTTGAAGTGGCGCGCTCGGCGATAGCGGTTTCGTAGCCGCGCAGGGTTGAGTGCAGGCTGTTTTTGTCGTTAAGCTGATCGGTGTGGCACTGATCGCAGGCGTCGGCGGCAATTGGCTCGCGGCGCATGTCGCTGTGGGCCTGGTCTTTATCTTGCGTGGCGCCGTCGCCGCCGTGGCAGGCAATACAACCCATTTCACCGTGAATGGTTTGGGTAAACGTACCGCTGCTAACAAATACTTTTTCCCAGCCCTCCAACGGAGGGACAGAGCCGCCTCAGCCTTCGCCTTCAGACAAAGGCTCTACCACCTCCTCTTCTTTGGCTGTTTCCTGCAACATGGCCTGGTCGGTGTGGCAGGTAACGCAGCCGTCATCCGGGGCCAGAACTGCCGGCGGGGGGGTGGGGGTGGGCGCAGTGGTGGGCGTGGCCGGCGGAACTACCGCCAACTGCACATCTTCTGGGGTGGGCAATGGGATGGGCGTGGGCGGGCTGCTGCTGCCACAGCCGGCCATCAGCCCCACCGCCACCACACTGAGCGCCGCAGTGAAAGCGAATTTGAAATAGGGTAAAAATCGATTCATAAATACGGTCTCCATTGGTTTTACTTTACCGTAGCAACTGGCATCATTCTGAAAAAGGAATAATGCCAATTGGCACAATAAAGAAGTTGAGGGGGTGGAGGAGTAAAAGGAGAGATAAAACCTCGTCCACCCCCTCTGTTGAAAAGGAGGATGTTTATCTTTTGCGCAGGTAGAGCCCGGTGCCAAGGAGGCCGCTACCAATCAGAAGATAAAGCCAGGTAAAATCAAACAGTACGCCACCGGAAACCGGCAGAGTGGCCGGAGCGGCTTCGGCGGCGGGGGCAGCTTCCGCAGCCGGGGCGGCTTCAGCGGCCGGAGCTTCGGCGGCGGGCGCTTCCATGGCGGCAGCGGAACCATCAAACTTGTAGTTGCCGCTGTCGGTGGCGGCGTTGAAGGAGTATGTGCCGCTGGGTGACCATGCGGCAAAACCGAATTTCAGGTTGGTGGCATCGTAGCCCAGCATGTTCAGGGCGCTGGCAACCTGGCTGGCGGTTTGGCCGGTGTAGCAGTTGACCACCACCGGTTTGTCGGTGGGGATTTTGGCCAGGTTTTCGGCGGTGAACATGGTTTTGGGATCCATGCTAACGGCGCCGGGAATGTGGCCGGCAGCGTAATCTTCGGCTTTGCGCACGTCGATCATAAACGGATCGTTGCTGGCGTCGCCGTCGTTGAGGTTGTCAAACAGGTCGCTGGCTTTGATGTTTTTGGTGCCGTTGGCAAAATAGCCGGCGGCGGCATCGGCCACGGTAGCGCCCAGCGGAGAAGCCGGATCAAAGGCGCCTTCGGCCATCATTTCATCGGTGCTGACTTTGTAATCGTGCTGGTCAGCGGCGGCGTCAAACGGCGCGGTAGAAACACCGGCCACGTTGGCCCACGACGGGAAGCCAAAGAGCATACTTTTGGTCTGGATGCCCAGCATATTCAGGGCGCTGGTGGCCTGGCTGGAGGTTTGGCCGGTGTAGCAGTAGGTAACTACCGGTTTGCCCTCGATTTTGGCCAGTTCTTCGGCGGTGAACAGTTTTTTCACGCCAACGTTAACCGCGCCGGGAATGTGACCCAGCGCAAAGTCTTCCGGGCTGCGCAGGTCGATGATGACCGGGTCGTTGCTGGTGTCACCGTCGTTCAACACGTCAAACAGGTCAGCGGCTTTGATGTTTTGGGTGCCGCCGGCAAAGTAGCCATCTGCCGCGGTTTGGACATCTTCTTGAGCCAATCCGATGCCGGTTAAAGCCAGGCTCAGAATAACTAAAACAGCAATTACTAATGAAATTTTCTTGTACATCTGTAATTTTTCCTCCTGATACTAAGTTTGAGATTGATATATTAATGAGCTAGATTTTTAATCTGGTGTGACAGGTAGCTCAATTTTCAACTTTTTTACCGAAATAAATGGCCTCCTTTTGGTCATCACCTTATTTGACTGAAAACTGGTCTACCTGTTCCTCATCGTAGCCCAGGCTGGCAAAATCAAATGTTGCGTCCGGGCCATGGCAGGTAGCGCAGGTTCTTACATTTTCTTTGGAAACCCCGTGGCTAAGTATCATCTGTTTTACCATCGCCTCTTCCGGCTGCCCGGAGAATTTGCCGCTGGCGGCATACTCGGCCGGGTCAAACTCCGGCGGAGCCAGCACGGTGAGGGTGGTAATCGGCACAATTTTGGCGTCGGGGTCGGCTACGGTAGCGGTTTGGCCGCCGGCTTTTTGCCACACGTATTGCGGCCCGTTGGCTACCGGATCGACGGTGGGGCCATAAAAACCGGTCACCGGGTCTGGCACCGGCTGGCCAACATCGATCATCAGCCCGGATTGGTCGGGGTTAATGTGGCAGGTGCGGCAGTCGAGCCGGCTGTGCTTGCTGTTGATAAAGGGGTCCTGGTGCGGTAGCTCGGTGTGGCAGTTGGTGCAGGCCACCTCGGTTTTAATGTTGTGGGCCACCGAAGTGTGGCAGCTAATACAGGCCAGCCCGGCGTTGCTGTGGGCGTCGCCGGTAATGTGGCCGGTGTGGCAGCGCTCGCAGGTATCGCCGCCCGCCGCGCCCACGGTGTGCAGCGAGGCCAGCGGGTTATCGGCCTGATAATCTTTGGCGTGACAGATGAGGCAATCAGACGTGGCTTCAAAGGTCGTTGCGCCGCTGCCGGCAAGTTGAGCCAGAATGGGATTGGGGCCGGCAGCCACAATGCGCTGGTGGTGCGGCGAATCGATGGCGGTTTGGAAAGTTTCGCCGGAGTGACAATTTGAGGCGGCGCAGGTTTCCGGCCCGTTGTATTCGGTGATGAGGTTGTGGATATTGCCGCCGGTGGTGAGTTCCAGCGGTTTGTAGGCCTCCTCTTCGTTGGTGGCGGCGACGACGGTAGAAATGGCCGTTTGTTCAAAGGTAACAAACCAGAACAGGCTCGCCAGCAATACAATGGAGATAACCGCCGCTACCGGGAGGAAAAGCCGTCGCCGTTGGGCGACTTCTTCGGCGGGAGCGGGCGGCGGCTTGAGGCCGCTTTCAATTTGTTCCAGTTCGATGGCGTGTTCGTGGGCCATTTCTTCGTGCTTGAGTTTGCCGGTGAACATGCTCCGGTTGAAGTGACGGATGTGCACGCCGTACATATGCCAGATAATGATGGCCAGCACCGCCAGCAGAGCCTCGCCGCCGTGGGCCGCTTTGGCTGCCGGAATGAAGGATCCGGGCATAAAATTGGCCGTGGCAATGGGGTTCCACAACATAAAGCCGGTCAGGGCCATAATAACGGTGCCCCAAACAAATGCCCAGTACTCAAACTTTTCTTCAAAATTGTAGCGGGGCAGTTTGGGCCGGGTTTTGCGCAGCCCCAGATTGTAGGCAAACACGCCAAACATATCTTTAACATCGATCCAGCCCGGCAGCATCGCCAGCGGTACCCGTTCGATGAAGACTTTGTAAGTTAGATAGCCGCCGTGATAAATCACCCCCAGCAGCAGGACTACCGCCGCAAACCGGTGAATAATTCTGACAGTTTCAACACCGCCCATCAGCGCGATCATGGTTTCTGCCCACGGCACACCGGCAAATTTTTGGGGCAGCCCGGTTAAAGCCAGCAGCGAGAAGGACAAAACCTGAACCCAATGCTCAATTCGTTGTGATAAAGTGAATCGCTGGTAATATTTTTGCACCTGGTTCATTTATGCATCCTCCGCTTTCTTGTCGTCATTTGGGGTGGGTTGGGATGCCTCAGGGGTGTGGTTTCTGCGGGTCAATACCCGGCGGCCGGCGTCGGACAGGACAAAAACCGCCATAAAACCAACCGTGGCCGGGATGACAATCAAATAAAACAAATTGATGGTGGCAACCAGCGGCTGTTTTTCAAACGTGGGCTGGTAGTGGCTGGCCCAACTGTCGGGGAAGTTGGTGGTGGCGTCGGGGTGGCACTTTTGGCAGGTCTTTAGTAAATTTTCCTTGCTGTTAGCAATGGCGTTGGGGTCGTTCATTGGCAAAATAGCGTGGACCCCGTGGCAGTCGTAGCACACGGCTTTGTTGGTGGCGGCGTCGGGCGTTTGCTTTTCAAACAGGGTGACGGTGGTGCCGTGAAAATCGGCCACGTAGGTTTCAAACACGTCGGTGGGAATATCGTATTTGCTCATCAGCGCTTCGTCGGCGTGGCAGCTCCCGCACAAACTGGGTGATCGCAGCCGAAACTGCGCGGTGTGCGGGTTTTCAACATTATGCACCCCGTGGCAATCAATACAGGTTGGCACATCGGTGTTGTGTTCTTCAAACAGCGCTTTGCCGTGAATGCTGGCGGAGTATTCATCGTAAATTGTGGCGTGGCATTGGCGGCACGTTGCCGCAATCTCGGTGCGGGCCTCGTGTAGCGATAACGTGGCATGGGCGGTGTGGCAATCCACACATACCGCGGCTTTTTCATTGCCGTCTGCCATCGCCTGGGCATGGACACTGTCCTGCACTTTGTCGGCCTGGTCGGGGTGGCACTCAAAACAGGTTTCGTTGAGTTGCAGCGTAAATTCGCGGCTGCTGGTTGCAGAAATTGCCGGGTGGGGATACTCCTGGTGATTGGGGTGGCAGCCGGCGCAGGTCATGGCTTCTTGCCCGTGGACAGACTTGCTGTAGGCGACGCTTCTGATGTGGCCGCTGGTTGTGCTGCCATCCGGGAAATCAACCACAAGGTCCGGGTTGCTGTGGCAGGTAAGGCATTGTTCATTTTCTTTGATGGGTGCCTGGGCCAAAGCAGGCAGTTGGCTGCTGGCCCACAATAGGGTGAGCAAAAAACTTAAAATAATAAGCTGCCACCTGTGGCCGGTTGGTGTGATCCTCATAATCCGCATAATCCTGTATTGTGGCTTTTGATGGTTGTGATTTGCTTCACAAGACTTATTGTAACATTTTTGTTTATAGGTTGCAATAGGTTTAATAAGTTTTTCTTATTAAACCTGCTTATCAACAAGGCAAAGTTTTTCTTATATGAAAGGTTGTAATGCATAACCAATATCCAGGAAAAGTAAAGTAACCCCGAATCTGATATAAGCAGCATAAATACCTAACCGAGTCTATGATAAGTAACTCTTGCTAATTCTGATAGTGACGTTTGTCACAACATGTTGCGACAAACGTCACATGTCTGGCGTAACGCTGGTTGGTTTTGGCCGATGATGGCGCGGGTGTTCAAAAAATTATTTTTTCAGAGGATTGCTGCGGCACACTCAAGTTATTGATAAGTTTAACTTATGAGTAAAACAAAGAATCTCTTATGGAGTGATGCAGATTATTTATTGTTTTTTGAAAATAACTATGTTACAATATTCACAATTCTTTATAAGAGTTTTATATAGAAAACCGCTTCTTTAATAAGAAAAACTCTTGTAAATGGAGGCTCGCGGGGGGGAATCAAAAAATGTCACCAGGCACAGGTTAATTGCAAGATTAACCCGGCTACGTTCCAGGGAGCGGGTACTATGTTAGACGTTTACGAACTTAATGTGTTTTTAACCGCGGCTGAGACAGAAAATTTTTCGGAGGCGGCGCGTCAGTTAAACTTAACCCAGCCAGCCGTGAGTATGCAGATTAGAGCACTGGAAAAGAAGTTGGATGTTCAACTATTTCACCGCTCTGGCCGCAGCTTAACCCTGTCTGAAAGGGGCAAGGCGTTGTTGCCGTTGGCCAGAGATGTGGTTAACCGGGCCATTCGGATTGAAGAAGAGATCGAGTCGCTCAAAGGTGAAGTGGTGGGCCATTTGAAAATTGGCTGCAGCACAGCCACCGGCAAATATATTCTGCCGCACCTGGCGGCCCGGTTTCGGCGACAGCACCCGGCGGTGCAGATGTCAATCATCAACCACAGCCGCGATATTGTTTTGAGCGAAATGTGCGACAGCACGGTGCAACTGGCGGTGGTCAGTTCAACGCCGGTGTGCAAAGACATCACGTACCGGCAGTTTTTTACTGATTATCTGGTGCTGATTGTGCCCACGGGCCATGCCTGGGCAAAACGGGACATGATTTCGCCCGAGGAATTGCAGGGCACCGATTTTATTCTGCGTGACCAGGAATCCGGGACACGCGATGAAATGGAAAGCGCCTTGCGTGAATTTGGCCTGGGCATTGAGGATTTGAACGTGGTGATGGAACTTGGCAACTCAGAGGCCATCAGCATGGCCGTGGAAGAGGGCATTGGCGTGGCGTTTGTCTCGCGGGCGGTGGCCCGCCGGGGCATTGAACTGGGCCGCATTAAAGAGGTAAGAGTGGCGGGAATTTCACTCCGCCGGGAGATATACATTGTTTACAGCAACCGGCACCCGGCCACGCGGGCCCAGACCGAGTTTTGGAACTTTGTTACCCAACCCCCTATGGAGCAATTTATGGAAGAATTCTCCCGGACCGGACTGTTGCCTGCGTTTGGTGCTATGCCGCCATGCCAATCCAATGGTATGCAACCGCAGCCGGTGTTGGGATCGATACCGGAGCCGGCTTAAAAAGGAAGAGTCAAGTAAAACGCCCGGCCAATTTTGGCTGGGCGTTTTTTGTTTTGGTTGGGGGCGTCAGGATTTTTCCAGCCATTCATTGGCGTTTAAACCGCCAGCCTGGCCAAAACTTTTCCGTATCTGGCTGCTGTGAACATTAACCGAAAAATCTTTAGAAACACCCGCGGCAATCAGCGTATGCTGCACAATAGCCGCCAGCGCGTCGGACAAACAAGTGTCGTCTGCCGAAACACACTCCAGCCGTTTTTTGATGTCATTTAATATCTCTTCGCTGCCAGAAAAGGTTATCCTCAAATCCATTGTGTTTGTTGTCATTTTTTTACTCCCTCAATTGAAGAATATCTTCATTAACGCGGTGGCGGTAGTTTAGCAGGATGTTGGCCGGGGGTCAAAAAAATTGCCAGATAAGCCCAAAATGCAATAAAAAACGGCCTGCCGGCAGGCCGTTTTTTATTGCCGCATTTTTTTAGATGAAAATGATCTGCGCGCCGTCGCTCATTTCCATAAATTCCATCGCGCCGATAACGTCGTCAATTTGTTCGCACAGGTCTTCTTTTTCAAGTTTCATCATATCCATCGCCATGCGGCAGCCGTACATTTTGCCGCCGGCATCGTGAATCATTTCTACAAACTCAGACACGGGCGGAAAATCGAGTTTTTCAATTTCCTTTTTCATCATGGTTGAGGCCATCGCGGTAACGCCGGGCAGGATGCCAACAATATTGGGCATGCCCATTGCCGGGTTGCCCAGCGGGGTGGCCTTGAGGTTGTCCATCGATTTCTTTTTGACAATTTCCAGCCCCCAAAAGGTGAAGAACATGGTCACATCGATGCCTTCCATCAGGGCCGCGTTGGCCAGCACCAGGCCGGGATAGGCCATGTCGAGCGTGCCTTTGGAGCAGATGATTGATAATTTGCGTTCGCCATTTTCAGACATTTTATTTTCTCCTGGGTATTAAAGAACGTCGTTGTTCAAAAAGTTAGGCTGGCCGGCACAGCGGCCAGATCAGATTTAGATACAGCCGGTGGGTTTGCCCAGGCCGGCAACCAGCGCCACTTTTTTGGCCGGCCCTTTGGGAAACAGTTGGTACAGTTCTTTGGTGGATACGCCGGCTTCTTTGGTGATGCGGCGCAGGGTGGGCGCTTCGCCGGTGCTGGCAAAATCGGCGCGGGAAAAATCGATGACTCTCCAGTGGTCCGGGGTGAGCGGCGTAATGCCAATTTCTTCGGCCAAAACCGCGGCGATGTCTTTGTCCCAGTCGTTGGGGTTGGCCAAAAAGCCTTCTTCATCAAATTCTACTGCTTTGCCTGCAATTTCTCGGGTTGCCATTGGGTAAAATTCTCCTTATTAAAAATTTTCTCAAAAAAATGTTGGTTACAAAGTTTTGGGTTCCGCTCAATCGCCCACGGATTTGAGAACGTTGAGCGTTTTGGTCAGCCCGCGCCGAACGGCCGGGTCGTTGAGTTGCCGCAAAATGCCAAGCATAGAGGTGTTGACCGGTTCGTCGTCTTTGAGTTCGGCGGCGCTGCGGCGGAGCATCGTCATAATTTCGGGCTGGGTCATCTCTTTGACGGTTTGCAGGATCAGCACAATGTTGTTGGCCAGTTGGCGCACGTCGTCTTCGGTAAATTCGCTGACCACGCGGTCCATCATGTCCAGCCCGCCCTGCAAAAAGACAAAGTAGCCTTTGCGCTCAAAATCGTTGAGCTGGGTCATCACCCGCATAAATATATCGCGTGAAAGGGGGCCAAGGTCGGTCGTCAATTCCATAATCCCCTCAAGCTGGTCGAGCATTTCTTCCAGGTTGCGGGTGTTGCGGGCCAGCCGTTTGACCAGCCGCAAAATGTCTTCCAACTGGACGTGCTGCTGAATTTCTTCAAGCTGCACCACGGTCATGCGGAACAAATCGTTGCCTATGGGGATCAGGTCGTCTTTGAGTTCGTCCCATTCCTGTTGGCGGCGTTTTTGGCGCGCCGCTTCCTCGGTTAAAAATTCAATTTGGGTTGACAGTTTGTCGAGCTTTTGGTTCAGTTCCAGCAAGGTTGCCGGGTCGGGAGCAAGTACATCGGCCATGATGTTTCTCCTATGCCCACTTGCCGGCCATCGACATATAGGCCGGGATGGGCAGTTCTTTGCCTTTGAGCAGGATATTCCAGTAAATCCAGCGGAACATCATTTTGCCCCAGTGGTTCATTTCGCTTTCCTGCAGCAGCGAGAAGGGGCCAATGCCGGGCAGCGGGAACTTGCCGGGCAGCGGTTCCACATCGTAGTTAAAGTCAATCAAAATGCCTTTGCCAAAACCGGATTCAATGTAGCAGTTGGCGTGGCCGTCAAACTCGTGGGGCATGTCCAGCCCGTCGATGTAACGCAGGAAGTTGGGGACGAAAGTTTCAACGGCAAAGTGGGCCACCGAGCCGGCTTTGCTGGTGGGCAGCGCGGCGGCATCGCCCAGGGCAAAAATGTTGTCGTATTGTTTAGACAGGAAGTTTTTGGCGTCAACCGGCACGTGGTTCATGTCGTCGCCCAGGCCGGAGCGTTCAATCACATCTGCGCCCATGTTGATGGGCACGCTGACCAGCATGTCGTACTCCACCTCTTCTTCTTCATACGAGACCAGCACCTTGCGGTCGGGGTCAACGTGTTCCACCATAAATTCCGGCACAACTTTGATGTTCTTTTCTTCCAGAATATTGCCCAGCAGTTTGGCGGCTTTGGGTTTGGTAAACGCGCCGGGCAGCGGCGTGACCAGCGTCAAATCCACCCGGTCGCGGATGCCCAGTTTGTGAAAGTGCCAGTCGGCCAGAAAGATAAATTCCAGCGGGGCCACCGGGCATTTGAAGGGCAGTTCCATAATATTGACGACCAGCCGGCCGCCTTCCCAACCGCGCAGTTGTTTGGCCAGCGTGGTTGCGCCCTCGTAGGTGTAAAAATCGTGGATGGATTTGCGCCATTCGCCGTCGTGCAGGCCGGGCGTTTCGTCGGGGCGGGGGTGGGTGCCGGTGGCGATGACCAGAAAATCGTACTTGAGCACGCGGCCATCTTTTACCAGTTTGACCTGGTTTTTGTCTGGCTCGATGAGTTCAATCTCCGACACAACCATTTCCACGCCGGCGGGGATGAAATCTCGTTTGGGTTTGATGACGTCGTTGGGGCCGTATATGCCAAAGGGGATAAACAGGAAGCCCGGCTGGTAGTAGTGGGTTTCGTCCTGATCAACAATGGTAATTTTCCATTCGTCGCGGTTCAGTTCGTGGCTGAGTTTATTAACAACCATTGTGCCGGCGGTGCCGGCGCCAAGGACTACAAGTCTTTTCATTTTAATGCTCCTTTGCTAGCGGGTTAACTGCGCAATCGCGTCGAGTTTACCCATTAAACTATTTCGCTCGTTGATAATGTGGGCCACAATGTTGGCGATGCGCTGCACAAACGTTAACACGCGGGCCTGTTCGGTACTGCTCAAATAGAATACTTCGGTAACGTGCGGTTCAAACAGCTCCAGCGGCACGCCGAATTCGGCAGCCATCACTTTGATGTGTTCGGCCGCCGGTGGCCAGTTTTTGGGCGCGATGCCACCCACAAAAACCATCCCTTTAAGTTCCGGGCCAACCCGGATCATGCCCCGGGCGCACAGCAGCCCCAGGTGGCTGGGTGAAAATCTCGGTTCAAGATTGATGTCGTTGGCCAGTTGCCGCCAGCTTTCCAGGCATTTTCGCAGGGCAGATGGGATGTCGCTGATAGCGGCAAACAGGCCGCACGGGTTGCTCACCTGCGTCACCGGCTGGCCATTGAGGTCTGTCACCACAATCATCACCCCCAGCGCATCGGCGAAACTATCCTGAATCAATTGAACGCATTCCAGGGGGAAGAGGTCGGCAAAGTCGCTGTGAGGAGACAGGGCGGATGATTGGGGTTGCTCGGTCGTTGTGGAGCCATTGGATTGCAGCCACTGGTCAATTGCCTGTTTGGGAAACCGCCACTGCTTGCCTACCTTGATCGCCGGCAGCCGGCCGGCTTCGGCCATGCGGTAGATGGTTGAGCGGTCTACCTGCAAAAGGTCTTGCATATCTTTGGCGGTGAGCATTTCCATTGTTCCAACCCATTTGTGAATTTATTAACTTGAGTATAATGCATAATGTGCAGATAAAATAGTGACAAATGTCACATATTGTGCGTGACATTTGTCACAAGATGCATTGTGTGCAGCGTGTGCATATAATGCAGATTTTGCTCAGGCGGCAGACTTTCTGGCCGATGTAGATAAAAACGTGGAAATATGCTATGATGGAGGCAGTTTCCCCGTTGTTTTTTAATTCAAACCGCACCCGCGTGGAGAAGATTTCCACCAGCCGAGCATTAATTTTGATCCC
>CAYOXS010000005.1:0-260 GCA_964407935.1 uncultured Caldilineaceae bacterium | reverse complement strand
AGGGTGAAAACCTGGCCGGCGACGGGTAGCGAGCGATTAACAATTCGTCATTGGTCATTCATCACACCTGCATTGTGCGCAGGTGCAAGTGTTCGTCATTCAACATTGTATTGTCAAAGGAGCGTCAGATGACCACCGAAATCACCAAGCAAGAGCTTTTTGAAGAAATTAAGGCTGCCCGCGAAAAAAAGAAAACGCCCGACCTGAGCAAAAGAGTGCTGCGTAATGAAAATCTGAAAGATGCCGATTTATTGGGTGTT
>CAYOXS010000004.1:38559-49655 GCA_964407935.1 uncultured Caldilineaceae bacterium | reverse complement strand
CCTCCCAGGACAGCGCCGACCGCGAAACCGGCTTTATTGACGGCAAATACGCTTTGCAGTGGAACGGCAACTGGGCGGCCCTGCCCGCCCTGGAAGCCTATGGCGACGACATGCTCTTTTTACCCGCGCCAGATTTTGGCAATGGCCCCAAAATCGGTGCAGGCTCGTGGCAGTTTGGCATATCTTCTAAAAGCCAGCACCAGGACGGAGCCAACGCCTTCATCCAGTTTGCCATTCAGGATAAATACCTGGCCGCCTTTTCCGATGGTATCGGGCTGATCCCCTCCACCCCCAGCGCCGCCGCTCTCACCAAAAACTACGCGCCGGGCGGCCCGCTGGAAGTTTTTTACGGGCTTAGCGACGCCCAGGCTCTGATCCGCCCGCCCACGCCGGCCTACCTGTCAGCCGCCCTCACCTTTGAAAAGGCCCTGGCCGATATTGCCAACGGCGCCGATGTAGTAACGGCGCTAGATGCCGCCGTTGACGAAATTGATGCCGACATTCAGGCTAACAATGGCTATGGTTTCGGCAACTAAACATTTTTAATCCTACCCCCGTTACTTATGTAACACCCTCCCCCGAATTTGGGGGAGGGTTGGGGAGGGGGCTATTTTCAAGGGAGTCATAAAATGACAACAACAGCCGAAACAGACGTTCAGAGCCAGGCACAACCATCAAGCAGGTTCAATGACCGGCAAACAGAGTCATTGACCGGCTGGCTGATGGCCAGCCCCGCGATTGTGCTCATCCTGGGCTTTCTGATCATTCCTTTCTTTTTTGCCTTTGTTTTTGCCTTTACCAACCAGCGGCTTATCTCGCCCAACCCCACCGAGTTTGTGGGCCTCCGAAACTTTGAGCGGCTGCTCACGGTAAAGGTGTTACGCCTTGACCCCGTAACGGATGAGGCCACCGGCTCGCCGCTGCTGGATGATGCCGGCAACGCCACCTACCCCCGCGTGCGAGATTACACCCGCAACAACCCGGACTATCCCCAATACAACGGCCTTCAGGAGTGGACAGCCTTTAACACCGGCCAAACCCGGTGGCTGTTACTGGCCGGCGATGCCGTGTTCATGAAATCCCTGTTCAACACCTTTTACTTTGCTATCTTCATTGTTCCGTTTCAAGGTGGGCTGGGGCTGGTGCTGGCCCTGCTCATCAACCAGCGCACCAAAGGCGTTAACATTTTCCGCACCGTCTACTTTATGCCGGTGGTGGTGTCGATGGTGGTGGTGGCCGTCCTGTGGAGTTTTGTTTACGATGGGCAAAACGGCCTGCTGAACAACCTGCTGGCTATGGTCACCTTTGGCAATTTTAACCCGGTTGATTGGCTGGGCAACCCAGCCACCGCCCTGCCGGCCATCATCGTTATGTCGGCCTGGCAAGGGGTGGGGTTCCACATGATTATCTGGCTGGCCGGATTGCAAACCATTCCATATTCCTTGTATGAAGCCGCCGACATTGACGGAGCCAATGCCTGGCAGCAGTTCCGGTATGTTACCTGGCCGGGGCTGCGCAATACGGCGGTGTTTGTGTTTGTAACCATCACTATGCAGGCGTTTGGGCTGTTTACCCAAATTGATGTGATGACCCGCGGCGGCCCGCTGGACTCAACCACCACCGTTATCTTTCAGGCTGTGCAAAAAGGCTTTGCGAAACAGGATATCGCCTACGGCTCGGCCATTTCGGTGGTCTTCTTTGTAATGGTGCTGACTGTGGCCTTGATTCAACGTTTCTTAACCAGGGAGAAAACAGCATGACGCAAAAAAACAAAAACAGGCTGACAACCGCCATCCGCTATACGCTGATGATCTTATTAGGTTCGATTTTTGTGTTCCCAATGTTGTTCATGGTCATCTCATCGTTCAAACCCGGCTTGCAGATTTTGCAGGATTCCGCATCGCTGCGCGCCTTTCTGCCGGTGGGAGAACTCTCGCTGCAAAACTATTTTGATGCGTTTGACCGCGCCCCCGTGGCCCGCTTTATCTTCAATTCCATTCTGGTGACCAGCATTACGCTGGCTTTGGGGCTATTCCTTAGCTCATTGGCCGCTTTTGCGCTGGCCAACCTGCGCTGGAAAGGCCAGGGTATTGTGCTTACGGTGGTTATTGCCACCTTTATTGTGCCGTTTGAAACTATCGCCGTGCCGCTGCTGATGATTGTGAGCCGCCTGCCCACGGTGAGCGCCGACGGCTTTAGCTATGGCTGGCTCAACACCTACCACGTGCAGATTATTCCCTTTATTGTTGACGCCTTTACCATCTTCCTCTTTGTCCAGTTCTTCAAATCGCTGCCCTATGAATTGATTGAGGCCGCCCGGATTGATGGGGCAAGCTGGTTTCAGATTTACCTGCGGATTATCATGCCAATTTCTGGGCCGGTCTTTGCCACCGCCGCCATTCTGAAGGGCCTGGTTATGTGGAACCAATATCTGTGGCCCATTATGGTGGTTCAGTCAGAAGAAATCAGGCCGGTAATGGTGGGGCTGGGGTATTTCTTTCAGCTCAATACGGCCTGGGGCGAGATTATGGCCTATCTGTCTATCATTACCGTCCCCATCCTCGTACTCTTTCTGTCGCTCCAGCGCGTTTTTGTGGAGAGCATCGCCTCCAGCGGGATTAAGGGTTAATATGGCGCTGCAACTTGCCGACAAATGGCTGTGGGATTTTTGGTTTGCCCAGGATGGGCCGGATTATCACCTGTTTTATCTGCAAGCCGCGCGCGCCCTGCCTAACCCGGAACTCCGCCACTGGAATGTGTCCATTGGCCACGCCGTATCGCAGGATTTACGTAACTGGACAGTGCTGCCCGATGCCCTGGCCCCCGGCCCCCAACCGGCCTGGGACGGCAAATCAACCTGGACCGGCAGCATCATCAAACACGACGGGCTGTGGCACCTGCTATATACCGGCACCAGTCACGCCGAAAACGGCTACACCCAGCGCATCGGGCTGGCCACCTCGCCAGATTTGATGCGCTGGCAAAAACACCCGGCCAGCCCGGTGCTGCAAATTGACCCCCGCTGGTACGAATTGCCCACGCCAGATGTTTGGGAAGACCAATCCTGGCGCGACCCGTGGCTGTTTCAGCACCCCCAGCACGGCGATTTTCACGCCTTTATTACCGCCCGCGTTAAAGATGGGCCGGTGGATGGGCGCGGCGTTATTGCCCACGCCCGCTCCACTGATTTAATCCACTGGGAGGTGCTGCCGCCCGTTTGTGAAGCCGGCCATTTTGGCAAAATGGAAGTGCCACAGTTGGTTGAAATTAATAACCGCTACTATCTGCTGTTTTGCACCCTGGTTAATGCCACGGCTGCCGCTCACACCCGGCAAACCGGCCTGGCCCCGGTTACAGGTACGCACTACCTGGTGGCCGATAACCCGCTTGGCCCCTTTCGCTACACCACCCACAACTTTCTGGCCGGCGATGAGATCGGATCGCTTTTTGCCGGCAAGCTCATCCGGCAGCCCACCGGCGAGTGGGCTTTTATAGCCTGGCATTACATAAACCATGATGGCCGGTTTAGGGGTGAGTTAAGTAATCCTTACCCGCTAACCATCGACGAGCAGGGCAATTTAACCGTAAACTTGTCAGCCTACCCTTAATTGGAATAACTTATGACCAACCAGACAATCATCACCCAAACCCAGCAAAAAGCCCGCCATTTCCGGCAAATGTTTAGCCAGGACCCCCACCGCCCGCAGTACCACTACCTGCCCCCGGCCAACTGGCTCAACGACCCCAACGGGCTGATTCACTGGAACGGCGCGTACCACCTGTTTTATCAGTACAACCCCAACGGGCCGTTTCATGGCACCATCCACTGGGGCCACGCCGTTAGCCGTGATCTCGTCCATTGGGAGGAGTGGCCCATTGCCCTGGCCCCCACCCCCAACGGGCCAGATGCCGGCGGCTGCTGGAGCGGCTGCGCCGTTAACCACAACGGCGTGCCCACCCTTTTTTACTCCGGCGTTTATCCGCAAACCGTGTGCATGGCTACCAGCGCCGATAACCTCCTTACCTGGCAAAAACACCCCGGCAACCCGGTTATTGCCGGCCCGCCGCCGGACCTTGATTCCGAGGGCGAGTTTCGCGACCCGTTTGTGTGGCAAGAGCCGGATGGCTGGACCATGCTCATGGGCGCGCGCAGCGCCCAAACCGGCGGGGCGGTGCTGCTTTATCGCTCTGATGATCTGGTAAATTGGGAATATCTGCACCCCCTGCTGCGCGGCAACAAATACCAGACCACGCCGTTCTCAACCGGCTCTGTCTGGGAATGCCCCAACTTGGTTAAGCTGGGCAATAAACACGCGCTCATCGTTTCTTTTCAAGATCACGAGGCGCTCAAACTGCTCCACACCGGCTATTTTGTGGGCCAGTACAAAAACCAAACCTTTAGCCCGGCCAGGCAAGGGCTGGTTGATTACGGCCACTCGTATTACGCGCCACAAGTAATGACAGACGCTACAGGCCGCAACTTGATGTGGGGCTGGCTGCGCGAGGAGCGCCCGGTTGAGGCTCAGAAACAGGCCGGCTGGTCGGGCGTTATGTCGCTGCCGCGGGCGCTGTCGCTCAGTGACGCTGATGAATTACTGATGTCTCCCGCCCCGGAGTTGGCCGCCCTGCGCGGCCCGGAATTCAGGCTGGAAAATGTTACCCTTAGCCCCGCCAGCCCCAACCCGCTAACCCAGGTAAATGGCGATTCGCTGGAGATTTGGCTGGAAGCAGAGCTGCCAGATGCCGCCGCCTTTGGCCTGAAGCTGCGCGCCACTCCCGGCGGCAGCGAGCAAACCCTTATCAGCTACACCCCGCAGCAGCAAACCCTCACGGTTGACACTTCACAAGCCAGCCTCAACGCCGAGTTGAACGCCAGCCCGGTAACGGTTTATCACCCCCTAACCCAGCCCAATACGCTCACTTTACGCATTTTTGTAGACCGCTCCGTCATCGAGCTTTTTGCCGATGAGCGCACCTGCATCACCAGCCGGGTGTACCCCACCCACACCAACAGCACCGGCCTGAGTCTTTTTGCCCAAACCGGCTCAGTAAAAATTCAACGTTTATCCATCTGGCCAATGAAATCAATTTGGGCGGTCTGATTGCCTCATAATTGACAGCGTGTTGATTTGCAATCTTCAAGCCACAGTCTAAAATCAACCCGAATTCATCAAACAAGCGGGAGGTTTTTTATGACACTTTTTGGCGCAATTGAAGCCGGCGGCACAAAATTTGTGTGCGCCGTGGGCACCAACCCGGATGACCTGCGTAATGAAATTCGCTTTCCCACTACCACCCCGGACGAAACCATTGGCCGGGCGCTGGCCTACTTCAAAGAACAGGCGGCTCAGGAACCACTGGCGGCTATTGGCATTGCCGCCTTTGGCCCGCTGGACCCCGACCCCGGCTCCAAAACGTGGGGTTACATTACCACCACCCCCAAACCCGGCTGGGCCAACACCGACTTTGCCGGCCTGCTCCAGCGCGAGCTGGGCGTGCCGGTGGGTTTTGACACCGACGTAAACGGCGCGGCGCTGGGCGAGCATCGCTGGGGCGCCGCGCAGGGGCTTGATAACTTCATTTACCTGACCATCGGAACCGGCATTGGCGGCGGCGGGTTGATGAACGGCAAACTGATGCATGGCCTCATCCACCCGGAAATGGGCCACATTTTGCTGCCGCCCCGCCACAACGACCCTTCGCCCGGCGGGTTTTGCCCCTACCACGGTAACTGCCTAGAAGGCATGGCCAACGGCCCGGCTATCGAAAAACGGTGGGGGCAGCGCGCCGAAACTCTCGCGCCCGACCACGCCGCATGGGAATTGGAAGCGCACTATCTGGCTACCGGGCTGGCCAGCCTCATCTGTACCCTCTCGCCGCAGCGGATTGTGATGGGCGGCGGCGTGATGGAGCAGCTTCACCTGTTTCCGCTGCTGCGGCAAAAAACGCAGGCGCTGCTCAACGGCTACGTCCAGTCGCCGGCCATTCTGGAACAGATTGACGGCTACATTGTCCCGCCGGGGCTGGGCAACCGGGCCGGCATTCTGGGGGCCATCGCCCTGGCGGAACGAATAGCAGAGTAACAAAGTCGCAGGGTCACAGAGTCACAATTTGCGACCTTGCAACCTTGCGACCCTGTTTATCATTCACAATTCATAATTTGCCCATGAAAACCATCCCGTTTTGGCTCGATGACTTCCCACGGCCCACCAATTTGCCCGGCGCCCCCCTGCCAGATGCGGTAGACGTGGCCGTTGTTGGCGGCGGCTACACCGGCCTGGGCGCGGCGCGCGCGCTGGCCAAAGATGGCTACCGGGTGGCCGTGCTGGAGCAGGGACAGATTGGCCACGGCGCCAGCGCCATGAACGGCGGGCAGGCCGGCCCGGATATTAAACTTGGCATCCGCAAAGCGTTCCAAAAATACGGGCCGGAGTTGGGCCGGGAAATCTGGCAAGCTACACTTGAATCCGTCGCGCTGCTGGAACAAATCCTGCAAACAGAAAACATAGAGGCCGACTACACCCCCAACGGCAATCTGGCGGCGGCAGTGAAACCGGCCCACTACGCGGCGTTTGCCCACGAAATTGAGTGGATGGCCAAAAATCTCAACTACGAGCCGTTTGAGCTGATCCCGCCGGAGCAAATGCGCCGCGAACTCGGTTCACCGATTTACCACGGCGGGCTGGTAGAACGCTGCGGCGGCGGCATCCATCCGGCCAAATATTTGTTTGGGCTGGCTCGCGCTGCCGCCCGCGCCGGCGCGCTGCTGTGCGAAAACACGCCCGTGCAGCGTATCGAACCCACCGGCGGCGGTTTTGTGCTAACCACCGGCCGGGGCCAGCTCAAAGCCGATGCCGTACTGCTGGCCACCAACGGCTACACCGGCCCGCTGGTTAAAGGGATTCAACGCGGCGTGTTTACCGTGGGCAGCTACATGATCACCACCGAGCCGCTGCCGCCGGCGTTGCAGCAGGAACTCATCCCCCACAATCGCGTGGTTTACGATACCAAAAACTTTCTCAACTACTTTCGGCTGATGCCCGATGGCCGCATGTCCATCGGCGGGCGCAACAACCTGTCGCCCAACCTGGATGTACTGGCGAGCGCCAAAATTTTGGGGGCGCGGCTGGTTGAAATTTTTCCGCAGCTTAAAGGCTACCCCATCACCCACACCTGGGCGGGCCGGCTGGGCATTACCTTTGACCTGATGCCGCACCTTGGCCAGATTGATGGGGTGTATTATGCCTACGGTTACGGCGGGCACGGGGTAGCGCTGTCGGCCTGGTTGGGGCAGGAAGCCGCGCGGCTCATGAGCGGCCAAATCAGCCGCAGCCCCTTTGCCGATATTCCGCACCAGAAATCGGTGTTTTACCGGGGCAACGCCTGGTTTTTGCCGCTGGCGGCGATGTACTATCGATTTTGGGATTGGGTGGGGTAATGAACGTGATGCGTGTTGCGTAATTCAAATTCACACAACACGCATCACGTCTCAGGCATTATCAGCCGCGATGCGCGGCTTGTTTTTTTTCGGGCTGCGCAGGTCAACAAAGAAGCGCCGCACCACCGGGATGCGCACTGCCAGCAGCAGAGTCAGAATGGCCCCGTACACCAGCGGCTCGCGGATGTCGCTTTTTACCAGCCAGATAAAGTGGATGATCACCAGAATGCCGGCGGCGTACACCAGTTGGTGCAGCCGTTTCCAGTTTTTCTTCAACTGCCGCATGCTCCACTGGTTAGAGGTAATGGCCAGCGGCAGCAAAATCATCAGCGCGGCAAAACCGACCAGCGCAAAGCGCTTTTCAAACGTGGCCTCGTACACCGCCACCAAATCAACGCTGCTGCCAATGTAACCGTTATCGACAATGAAGATCAAAAAGTGCAGCGCGCCGTACATAAAGGCGTACAGCCCCAGCGGTTTGCGCAGCGGCAGCACCTGCCGCCAGCCAAACACAATATTCAGCGGGGTGCAGGCCAGCGACAGCAGCAGCAAAATCAGCGCCGCCTTGCCGGTGCGAAACGTGACATCCTGAAACGGGTTGATCAGCAGGGCCATATTGCCCTGCCAAAAATTCCACACAATCAGCAGCAGCGGCACAAACGCGCCCACATGGACCGCAATTTGCAGCGGCGTCCAACCATTTTTTCGAGTAGCCATTAGAAGTTCGCCCTCAAATCCATGCCGTCGTACAAGTAGGCCACCTGCTCGGCGTACCCGTTGAACGGCAGTGTTTTGCGCCGGCCAAACTCGCCGATGCGCCGCTCTGTGGCCTGCGACCAGCGGGGATGGTCCACCTCCGGGTTAACGTTGGCGTAAAAGCCGTACTCGTTGGGCGCGGCGGCCATCCACAACGACATCGGCGCGGTTTCTACCAGATCAATTTTCACAATCGATTTGATGCTCTTGAAACCGTATTTCCAGGGCACTACCAGCCGCACCGGCGCGCCGCTCTGCGGCAGCAGTTCTTTGCCGTACAGCCCCGTCGCCAGAATTGCCAGATCGTTCATGGCTTCATCCAGGCGCAAGCCCTCAATGTAGGGCCAGTTGTACCACGGGCTGCGCTGGCCGGGCATTTCTTCCGGCCGATAAACGGTTTCAAAACGGACGAATTTAGCCTCCGGCTTGGGATCGACCTCTTTGAGCAGTTTGGCCAGCGGAAAGCCCAACCAGGGAATGACCATGCTCCAGGCTTCGACGCAGCGCAGGCGGTAGATGCGCTCTTCCTGCTCAAATTTGCGCAGGTCGTCAATATCAAACGTTTTGGGGTTGTTAACCAGCCCGCCCACCTGCACCTGCCACGGATTGGTGGTGAAATCTTTGGCCAGCATGGCGACTTCTTCTTTGGTGGTGGTGAACTCGTAGTAATTGTTGTAGTTGGTGATGGCCTCGTAGGTGTTGAACGGGTCGCCCAGCTCATCGGTGGTGGGCGCGACGGGTGCCGTTGGTTCGGCCGGTTGGCTCGCTGCGGCCTGAGCCGCTGCCGTTGGCGGCGTTTGCCCGGCGGCCGGTTTAGCCGGCGCGCTGGTGGGCGCGGCCGGCGCGGAACTCTGCTGCGGGCTGCACGCCGCCAGCGCGGCCATACTGGCCGCCAGTGCGCCCACCCCCACCATAAATTTGCGGCGAGACAGGTAAATATGTTCCGGGGTAATTTCAGACGATTTAATCCTGGTCATTGAAGCCTCCTCCGGCTGCGCCTCTGATTTGTGTTTGGGCCGCAGCATGTTTTATCGTTCAATCTAGCTTCAGTCTATGCTGATTTTCTTATGAAATTATTAACAGACTGTTAATGGCAGCTTACAAAATTGGCAATATCCCCTAAAAAAGCTATCATGCCGGTTTACGTTCACTGTTTCAGGTGACGGAGTTGAGGAGATGTCGCAAGAAGTAAACCGGCCAACCACCGGCATCGGCGCGCAGGTGGGCACGGTCGTGCTGGTTATTTTAATTTTCGCGTTGATTGGCTTTGTGGCGCTGTCGGTAGTGACCGGCAACGACTTTGGTTTAGGCCCCAATCCCCAAAGCGCCGACTCGCCGGAGCTTGCCCCGCCGCCGGTTCCACTCGGCACGCCCAATCCGCTGGCCATGACCACTTTCAAGCAGACGGCGCTCGGCTTTAGCCTGCAATACCCCCGCAGTTGGCGCAAAGCCGAACAGGGCTTGCAGGTGATTCTGTCGCCGGCGGGCGGAGGGTTGGCGCCGCAAAATTTGCAGGGGCCGGCCATCTGGTTTGGCATCCCCGTCGATGGCGCGGCTGACCCCGCGGATCTGCTCAACCGCCTGCAAGCCGAATATTTTCCCGCAGCCCGGCTGCTGCAAACCGGCTCGCAGCGGGTGGGCGGCGAAAGCTGGCCGGCAGTGCAGCTTCAGTTTGAAACCGAGGCACTGGGCCAGGCGCAGGCCGTGCTGGCGGCCAGCAGCCACGATGGGGTGGGGTACTACGTTATTGCCGCCGCGCCAACCGGCGAATGGAACGCCATCCTGCCGCAGTTCAACACTATTATGAGCACGTTTCAATTTACCACCCAGGCGGTGCTGCGCCCCACCGACGCCACTCCGCCGCCCACGCCCACGCCCACGCCCACGCCGGTGTTTTACATTATCCAGTCCGGCGATACGCTGTCTCACGTTTCGGTAATGTACGATGTATCGATTGAAGCGATTATGGACCGCAACGGCCTGACCAAAAACTCCGTTCTCCACCCCGGCGATAAGCTGATCATTCCCCGCAAACGGCAGCGCTAACATGAACCGCGAAGTGGTGAAGTTTTGGCAGGCGTCAGACCTGGGCCAACTGGATTTGCTGCACGCCCGGTACATTACCCACAGTTTTACCCGCCACACCCACGATGGCTATGCCATTGGCATCATTGAGCAGGGGGCCGAAACGTTTTTTTACCGGGGCGGGCTGCACATTGCGCCGGCCGGCAGCGCGGTCATCATTAACCCCGGCGAAGTCCACACCGGTCAGGCCCACGACCAAAACGGCTGGACCTACCGCATGCTCTACCCCGAAGCGGCGCTGGTGCAGCGCGCTGCCGCTGAACTTTCAGCCAAAATCAGCCTGCCGGATTTCCCGGAGCCGGTTATTTTTGACCGCCAGTTGGTTGGCCAGATTCGGCGGCTGCATGTGGTGCTGGAATCCTCCGGCTCGGCGCTGGAACGGGAGTCGATTTTGGTAGCCACGCTGGCCCAAATGATTACTCGCCACGCGGCGGGCTTTTTTCAGCCGGCCGCCGCCTCCGGGCCGGACCAGGCCGTGCAGCGCGCCAGAGATTATCTGGACGCCCGCTTTGCCGATAATGTTTCGCTGGACGAACTGGCGCAGGTAGCAAATTTGAGCAGCTACCACCTGCTGCGAGTTTTTAGAGACATGGTTGGCCTGCCGCCCCACGCCTACCAGAATCAGGTTCGGGTTAAAAAAGCCCGGCAACTGCTGGCGCAAGGTTGGCCCATCGCTCAGGCCGCCGCCGAAGCCGGCTTTGTTGACCAGAGTCACTTATCGCGCCGGTTCAAAGGCATTTTTGGTATCACCCCCGGCCAATTCCGCAATTTTGTACAAGAAAATCCGCCCACGGTTGAGTAAACTGACCACAACTCA
>CAYOXS010000004.1:31012-38459 GCA_964407935.1 uncultured Caldilineaceae bacterium | reverse complement strand
GTGCCGTTAATTGTGGGCGCTTTTCCTTTTGGTCTCATTTTTGGCGCGCTGGCGCTGGCGAGCGGCCTGTCGCTGGCCGGCACAATGGCCATGTCGGCGTTTGTGTTTGCCGGCTCGGCCCAGTTTATCGCCGTGGGATTGATTGCCGCCGGCACCGGCTGGCCGCTGATTGTGCTGACCACGTTTGTGGTCAATTTACGCCACGCGCTCTACTCGGCCACGCTGGCGCCGTATGCCAGCAAACTGCCGCAGCGCTGGCAAATAGCGATGGCCTTTTGGCTCACCGATGAAACCTTTGCCGTAGTGGCTCAGCGTTTTCAAACAGCCACGCCGCTGCCCGGCACGCGCTGGTACTACCTTGGTTCGGCGCTGGCCATGTACCTCAACTGGCAGTTTTGCACATTTCTGGGGGCCACCATCGGGCAAATGCTGCCCAACGCCGCCGCGTGGGGGCTGGATTTTGCCATGCCGGTCACGTTTATTGGTATGACCATCCCCTATTTAAAAACCCGGCCGATGATTGCCACAGCGCTGACGGCGGGGGCGGTTTCGCTGCTGGCGTTTGGGTTGCCGCACAAACTGGGGCTGATGGTTGCCACCGCCGCCGGAATCGCGGCCGGCGTGCTGGCTGAAAGAAAGGGGCTGCTATGAACGAGGTAATTTTGATTGCCGGCATGCTGCTGGTAACGTTTGGCATTCGCTACTCAATGTTTGCCGTGGCCGGCCGCTACACTTTTCCGCAGCCACTGGTCAATGCGCTGCGCTACGTGCCGCCGGCTGTACTCACCGCGATCATTGTGCCGGCGGTGCTCGTCCCCAGCGGCGAATCCATTAATCTGAGCTACACCAACCCCTATCTGGTGGGCGCGCTGGCGGCGTTTGGCGTGGGCTGGTTCAGCAAAAATCTACTGCTGACCATTGTGGTAGGCATGGCGGTGTTTTTGGCCTGGCAACTGCTGCTGAGTTGACGAACGATTTTGAAATCGCTACACTTATGTTAAGTTGCAAGTTCAGTGGGATTGCAGGGAGTTAAGATCGTAAAACGTAATGCGTAAACGTAAATTAACGAATTACGCGTTACGGATTTGAACTCACTGCCCCATGAAATCCAAAATTGCCAACTTGCACAGGTGAGTAGATTCTGTGATCGAACGCATTAAGTGGCTGCTGGCGGCGCTGGTAACTGCAGCAATTTTTGGCGCAATTTTTTACGCCATCAGTGGCGGCAGCCTGCCCAACACTCCGGCCCCAGATGAGGCCGGCCCCAAAACCCTGCCGCAATGGGCCGATCTGCCGCTGGTTGAGGGGCAGTTGCAGTGCGCCGACGCGCCGTTTATGATGCCCAGTTCGGGCTGGGTGGGGGTGCTGTACGGCGACAGCATTCTGGGGACG
Organism: uncultured Caldilineaceae bacterium; assembly: GCA_964407935.1. GTDB lineage: Bacteria > Chloroflexota > Anaerolineae > 4572-78 > J111 > J095. The sequence continues at coordinate 37,067 of CAYOXS010000004.1, read as the reverse complement.
GTCAACCACAGTGGGTTGGATATTTTTGGGTTGGAGGGTAACGGCAAAACGCCGGTGGTCGCCGCCTACGACGGCTATTTAACCCGCCTGCCGGAATGGACCAGCGCGGTCATCATTCGGCACGCCGACCCGCTGCACCCCGGCCAGCAAATCTGGACCTACTACACCCACATGGCTGGCATTGACGGCAACAGCTACATTTTGCCTACCATCCCGCCCGGCACTCAGGAGATGCCGGTTAAACAGGGCATGCTGCTGGGCTACCAGGGCGATTTTAACGGCCAGAGCTGGCGGCAAATTGATACCCATCTGCACTTCAGCATTGTCAAAGATGACGGCAGCGGCCATTTTCTCAACGAAACAGACCGGGCCAACACCCTTGATCCCTCGCCGTACCTGGGCATGCGGCTTAACAGCGCCTGCGCCGATAGGCCGCCGCTCTGCCGCCCCGACATTTTTTGCGAATAACCGGGCTACTCTTTGAGCGCCTGCGGCAGAGATATGGTGAATTTTGTACCCCGGCCCGGTTCGCTCCACACCGAAATGCGGCCGCCGTGGCCATCGATGATCTGCCTGACAATGGCCAGCCCCAGGCCGGTACCCCGCGATTTGGTAGTAAAGAACGGCTCAAACATGCGCGCCTGATCTTCGGCGGGGATGCCCGTGCCGCTGTCGGTTACGGTGATGATTTGCCAGCCGTTTTCGCCGCGCAAACTTACTGCCAGCTCTCCGCCCGGCCCGGTGGCATCCACACTGTTACCAATTAAATTGGATAACACTCGCTCAATCTGATCGAGGTCCAGATAAACATCTGGCAGGTGGCTGGCTAACTCCGTGTGGCAATCAATAAGCTTTTGCGCCAGCTTCATTTCCCAGTGGGCCAGTTCGCGCTCAATCAACTGGCGTAATGAACCGTGTGACGGTGTCAGGCGCGGGGTGCGGGCCACAAACAGAATATTCTCCACCACGTACTCAATGCGTTCCATATTGGATTTAATCAGCGCAGCGGCGCGTTGAGAGCCTTCGTCGTCAGCCGTATCAAAGGTGAGATATTCGACGCCCATCCGCAGCGACATCAGCGGGTTTCGCACTTCGTGAGCCACAGTTGCCGCCATTTGGCCCAACGCCGCCAGCCGCTCTCGCTGCACCAGCCTTACTTGCGCCTCTTTCAGTTCAGTAAACAGGCGGGCGTTGTGGATGGTTTGCGCTACCTGATGGGCAAACGCCTGCACCAGCTCGGCATCGCGCTGCGAATACGCCTCGGCCACGTAACTGTGCACGGCCAATAACCCGATCACATTTTGCGCCACCAACAACGGCGCGCCAATCCAGGCCCCGGCATCGGCGTTGGCAATCCAAAATTCCTGGCCGCCCTCAACCCGGGTGTCTGTGACCAGCTTGTAACTTTTGGTCGACTCCATTTCCTGAAACACCAGATTCCGTTCCAGAGAAATTTCCCTGTCCACAAAATCAGATTTATTGCCATGCGCGGCCTCAAGCACCAGATAGCCATCATTGATCAGATAAACCGCCGCCGAATCATAGGGCACCAATTGCTGCAATTTGCGCAAAATCTGCTCCAGAATTTCGGCGGTGGTCAGGGTCAGGCTCACCGAAGCCACAACTTCGGCCAGGATAGTGGTAATTTCTCGCTGGCGCTGCTCTTCTTTGATCCGCTGAGCCAGTTCGTTGGCGTATTCCTGAATTTTGTCGTAAGCTTCCCGCTTTTCCTGCTCAATACGCTTCCGGTCGGTAATATCCCGAATGATGCCCTGAGTGGCCAGGCCGTGCCGGTACAGGGGATAGGACATGGTCAACTCGATATAGATTTTTTCGCCATCCTTGTTAAGGGCGGTAAATTCATAGGGCGGGCGATGGCCGCGAGCCTGATGGCTTTGCTGGGTAAGTTCCTCAAAACGGGCCTGCTGCGGCGAGATAATGTTAGAAAACACAAAGTTTGAGGAATTTACATCTTCCTGGGTGATGCCAAACAGTTCTGTAAAGCGGCGATTGACCAGTTCAAAGCGGCCGCCGTAAATCAAAAAAATGGCGTCTGAGGACTGCTCGATGAGGGTGCGATACTTTTCTTCGCTTTCGCGCAGGGCGCGTTCGGCCCGTTTGCGGCCAATATAACCGCCAATCAAATCGACAGCGGTTTGGAGCAACTGAATGTCTTCGGCGCGCCAGTGACGCGGCTGGGGCAGGTCATCAAAACCAAAAAAGCCGTACCAGCGGCTTTCTACCCACAGCGGCAGCAACAAAATAGATTGGACACCCCGAAGTTCCAAATACTGGCGCTCTGAGTCTGACAGGCTTTCAACCGAGCTCCACACATGCCTCCCCCGCGACAACATTTGCTGCCAGCGGGACAGCTCGGACTCGTAGTGAACCGTTTGCAGGTTAGGGGCATGCAGCAGCGAAGGCACGCCGAGGGCGCACATTTCGTGGGTTTGCTGAAAATAGAGAGCGCCGGACTCATCGATGTAATTTTTGCAGAGATACACCCGGCTAACGTCGGTAGCTACCAGAAATTCGTACAGCGTTTCGGTCAGGGCTTCTTCGCGCTCTTCAATGTTGGCCAGCAGCACCTGGGAGCAAGCCGACAGCATTTGCTCGTACAGTAAACGGGTGGCAATGGCTTCTTCAGCCTGCCGCACTTTGGCCGCGGCATTATCCTGCAACGCCTGGTTGACCTGTTTTAACTCATCAAGTTGAGTGGTCAACTCCTGAATCTGCTGTTCCAGGGTTATCATTTGGGTGTTCTGTGGTTGACCTGACACTGGACTCCCCTCATCCAGTTTGTGATTGTAGACAATGGCTCTAACGCTGGGGAACATTATACCGCTTTTTCTGGAAAATTTGTAGCTACAAATTTTTTTGCAGGCAATTTGGGATCGGGGGGAAGGGGGGGCTGAGTAGTTACGTAGTTTTGGACTCTACTTTCAGCGAATGTAGGGGCGCTTCGCGAAGCGCCCCTACCCCAAATGTTCCCTTTAACCTGTTGCTGCGGCTTGTCCGCATTAGAAATTACTGGGCCTGTTCTGTAACGGGGACTTCGATGGGGGTTGCTGTTGGGGCTGGTTCAACCGCTTGAATTGGCGGCGGCTGATCTGATTTGAGCAGCACAAAAGCGGTGGCCTGGTTAGTAACCCGCACCGGAACGATCAACTGGCGGCCATCCACGGTGGTTTTGAGCACATATTTACCTGCCGGCACATCGCTAAAGGTGAAGGTTTCACCAAAAACGCTGTCAGACTTAACCACGTTGTCCGGGTAGGTAAAGGTTTGCCGCCAGAACTCGGCGGGGGTTTCGGCGCGATGCAACGTAACCAACTGCTGCGGCACAAAATAGTTTTGGTAATCCACCACCCGGCCGGCGATAACCCCGTAACCGGGATCGGGCCGAACCCACAAATCAGGGTTGTGCGCGTCAAAATAGGTGTTGCCGCCCACCCGGATTTCCAGGTGCAGGTGCGGCCCCAGCGCTACCCCCAACTGGCCAACCCGGGCAATCGGATCGCCGGCTTTTACTGTTTGTCCCACTTTGACCAGCGTTTGAGAAACGTGGCCGTACAGGGTGTACACCGGCTGGCCGTCCAAACGGCGGCTGTGTTCAATCATTACCGCCTGGCCGTAAAAATCGGGCCAGGGGCCAAGCTGTTTGATGTTATCCGGGCCGGCATGCACCACAGTGCCATCGCCAACGGCCAAAATAGGGGTGTTTTGCGGATTTTGAATATCAACGCCAAAATGCCAAAAATATTGGCCGCCGGCATTGGTGCCAAACGGATAATAATGGCTGCCCCAGGTTTCAAAGCCGCGGCCAAAGGGCCGGGCAAACCAAAAATGGTCTCTGGCCTGGCGATAATCGGGCCAATCGGCGGGCACCGGCACGGTGCGGGGAATGGGCGTGGGCGTGGGCGAGGGGGTAACAACTACCGCCGAAGTGATAACCAGCGTGCTGGTAAGTGTGTCCGTCAGCGAGATTGTTTCGGTGAGCACGGCGATCGGCTCAACAAATTCCGGGGACGGCTCCGGCGTCGGCGCATCGAGCGCGACAGTTGGCGTTGGGGTTGGCGTGGGCGGCTCCGGTGTGGGCGTGGGCGGCACAGGCGTAAAAGTGGAGGTGGCCGTGCTGGTTTCGGTGGGGGTGGCGGTCGGCGTGGGGGTGGCGGTATTTGTGGGCGTGGGCGTATGGGTGGCCGTTGGTGTGGCGGTGAATGTGGCCGTAGGCAATGGGGTAGCCGTTTTGGTAGCGGTCGCCGTAGCCACCATCGCGCTGAGTTGAGCGGATTGAAGCACCCCCATCAGCACAATGGCGGCCACGGTTATCACCAGGCCCAAAGCCAGGCCCAGCACAATTTTAATAATTTGTCGATCAACGGTAGGGAACAGCACCAACTACTCCTGACAGCCGCTTATGGCACCCAATCGATATTTTCTTCTGACCAGCCAAAACTGTTGCCAATATCAGATTGAATGATGCCGTCCATTTCGCCATCGATCACAAATTGACGCCGTTTGTTGCTGCCATCCGGGTTCATTACCCACATGGCCCATTCGTTATCGCGGTTGGAGACAAAGGCAATTTTGGAGCCATCGGGCGACCAGGTGGGCAGCCCATCGCTGGAGGCATCCGAGGTAAGCGCTTGCAGGTTTTCCCCGGTAATATCGATGCTGTAGACTTCCCAGTTGCCGGCCCGGTCAGACATAAAAACAACCGTCGAGCCATCGGGGGAAATTTCCGGGTTGGTGTCGGCGGGCTGGTCTGTAAGCAGCACCGGCGCGCCGCCATCGATATTGCTCAAAATGATGCCGCATTTGCCGCCCAAACAGCCGTTGTACACAAACTGGCTGCCATCGGGCGACCACTTGACCGATTTGCCCTGAATGGGCGCGCCGTCGCGCCGTTTGACTTCGCCCACGCCGTCAATTACCTGATAAATAGCCGGTGCTTTGCCGCCGGTGCGAGAGAAGTACATCAGCGTTTTGTCATCGGGCGAGTACTGCGGCCGGGCCGACTCAAAGAACAGGTCAAAACCCCAGGCATTGGTGGGGTCGCCGGCCAGTTCGCGGGCAAACAGGCCGCGTTTATCCAACTGCCACGAACGATAGGCAATCTCTTTGCCATCGCTGGTTAGCGCCGGCTGGCTGGCATTTTTTTGAATCAACAGCAAATTGTCGCCGTTGGAGATATCGGCCATGTAAATGTCATAGACGCCGCGGGTGGTATCGTACACCGGGAAGACAACCCGGCCGCTGGCAATCTGCTCGCCGCGGGCCAGCGTTTGCTCGCGGGAGGCGTATTCTGGCAGCGGCACCGGCGTGGCCGTGGGCGAAGGCACAGGGCTGGGCGAGGCCGTGGGGGTTGTCACCGGCGAAGCTTTTTCGCTGGCTTGCTCAACCGGCGTGGCCGTGGGTGGCAGGGGCGTCGGTGTGGCCGCGGGCGCGGCAGCAACAGCCCCGGAGCCCAGCGGCGTGGCGGTTGGAATCAGCACAATTTCTTGGTTGGGCTGAGTCCACATTTTGAGGTTATCAAAACTAACCCAGGCATACGGCTCGGCAAAGGTGCCGGAGAAAAAACCAAAATTGCCGCGCGTCAGCGAGTCGTCGGTAACCGCAGCGAGCTGCTGGCCGTTAACGGACAGGCTGATATTGGGGCCAAACGCGGTCACTTTGAGAATGTTGGTAGCGCCCAAACCGGTGTTAATAAATTCCGATGACGTCCAATCAACCAGGGTGATCCATTCGCCGTCTACAAATTTACTGAACAGGTAATAACCGTCGCCGGAAATATCAAACCGGTAAAAGTTTTCGCGGTCTTCAAAGCGAAATAACAGGCCGTAGCTATTGGTGTTGTCGCCGTCTTCCAATTTGCCTTCAACTTCAATTTCAAAATCAGATACAATGCGATTGGCCAACCCCCAGGCCACCAGGTTGCTGGCAAAAACCTCAATGTTGTAACGGTTGTTGCCGTACACTTTGCGGGTGTAGGCGTCAAAGGCATCGTCCCAGCCGCTGAAAGAGTCGCTGAAATCCTCTTCGTAAACCAGAG
>CAYOXS010000004.1:0-30912 GCA_964407935.1 uncultured Caldilineaceae bacterium | reverse complement strand
ACCGGTTCCGGTTTGCCGGGAATTTTAAACACCAGATCGGTCTCGCCAACGGTGATAATATCACCGTGTTTGATGGGCAGCGGCGCTTTGACCGGCGCGCTGTTGAGAAAGGTGCCGTTGGCACTGGCCAGGTCGGTGAGCACCCATTCACCTTCTTTTACCTCAATTTCGGCGTGGTGGCGCGATGATTTGAGATCAAGCAGAATAATGTCATTGTCGCGTTCGCGGCCCAGGCGCGTGCGCATTTTAACCTTAAATTCTTCGCCAGCGTTTTCACCTCGGGTTACTTGCAATTTGGGAGCCATTGCCGGCCCAACTTGAGTTACCGCCCGATTTTCTTCGCTCATAAAGTTGTTGTCCTTGTCTAATTATCAGCCCGCCGGCGCCACTTTTATCCAAAAAGAGACACGGGGTTCACCTTTAAACTTTATTTGCTTGTAGCGTCGCTCAATCTGCACGCTGAGTTTTCGTTTATCAGCCAGCTCCAGGGTATAGACGGCCGGCTCAATTGAGGCCGCGTCGCCGGGTGAGAGCAAAATAAAGCCGGCCACGTGATCGGCGTAATCCACACCAAAACCGCCGGTCGGATTAACCAGAAAATGCATTTGGGTTGGGATGGCAAGATGATAGTCAACGCTGGCAATCAATCGGCCGTGTTGCAGCAAAAAGCCGCTGCCTTCCAGAATATCGCCGGGTTTTTCCAAGAGATTACTCACCACTGACAGTCTCCGCGGCGGCGGGCAGCGGTGGGTTAACATCTGGCGGAGTACCAAGCGCCGGCGTTTCATAAATCAGCACATATGGCTCAATATCCAGCAGCCGGCGATAGACATAGCCGCCCAGCACCCGCACCGAGGCGATAATCGGCGCGGCCAGCAGCAACCCCAACGCGCCGCCCACACTGGCTCCGGCAATAATCCCCACAATGATCACCGCCGGGGGTAACTGCAAGCGGTTGCCAATGATGTGCGGCACCAGGTAATTGGTGTCAACCTGCCACAGTAAAAAGTAGAATCCACCAACCACCAGGGCAAAGGCCCACGGCGGCACGGGAATCCAGGTAGACCCCTGAAAATAGGCAAACAGCATCCCTACCGCGCCGGAAATACTGTACCCCCAGTTGGGGATAAGTTCAAGTAACGCCGCCACCAATCCCAGCAAAATTGCGCTGCGAATCCCCAAAATTGCTGTTGTGCCGCCCACAATAACGCCCACAATAATGGCCAGGGTCAACTGCCCCAAAAAATAAGATTTCCAGACGGCATCCAGCGCCGCCCGAAGCTGTTTAAATTCGCCATCGTAGCCGGCCGGCACCCAGCTATCCACCCAGCGGCTAAAGCGGTTGGCATCGAGCAGCATGTAATAGGCCACCACAAAAATAAAAATGGCCCAGATAAAGCCGCCGGCAATCTCTACCGCCAGGTTGGCCGCAATAGACGCCACCGGCTGGAATATCTGGTTCAGGCTGCCCTGAATCTGTTCGGTTAAGGTATCGGTGTTAATTTTTACACCCGGCGGCGAGTAGGCCACCAGCACCTCATTTACTTCGTCCAAAACCTGCTGCACGTCGATGTCAATCTGGCGAATTTGCTGAACCATTAACGGGGCCAGTACCGATGGAATCAGGGCCAGCCCCAGCAAGAATCCAACATACACAATGGTTACCGCCCACCTGCGGCGCAGCGGCGTCCGTCGCTCTAACCAGTTTGAAATGGGGTTGAGCAGGTAGGCAATAATGACCGCAATGACCAACGGAGCCAGCACAACACCAAACAGCCAAACAGCCAGCGCAATTAAAATGGCGCAGGCCACAAATACAAATCGTTTGGTTTCGGGTGCCCAGCGAAGTGGTGCCAAATTTTACTCCACAGTCAATCGATAAAAAAGAGATACCGCACGCGGCATCTCTTAATATTATAAAATCTATTGTAGCCCTGTGCCAGCGGTTACCAAAACTTTAGTGAACAAACCCAATCTGATCGGGTGGCCAGTAAGAAAACCAGGCCCGGCCAACCACATCCTTTAACGGAATTGTCCCAAAGTTGCGCGAGTCGTTAGAAAAGTTGCGATTGTCGCCCAGCACAAAAATGTGCAGGGGCGGCACAACAATGGGGCCGTAGTAACCGGCGGTGATATCGGCCACGTAAGGCTCGTTGAGCGGCTGGTTGTTTACAAATACCCGGTTGTCCCGCACTTCAACGGTATCGCCGGGGAGGCCAATTACCCGTTTAATCAGCAGTTCGTTATTCTGGCTTTCAAGATTGATCACCACCACATTACCGCGCTGCGGCCCTTCCAGGCCAAGTGTTTGCCGCAAAAAACGGTTGTACGACAGCTTCTCCACAATGAGCCGCTGGTCGGTGTGCAAACTTGGCTCCATACTCTGGCCGTAAACGCGCGTGGCCTGAGCCATAAACAGGTTGATCAGCAGAGCGATCAACACCGCCGGCACAATGGTTTCTAAAACTTCGCGGGTTAGCCGCAGCAGCCGCTTAAAAATCGATGGCCGGGCCGGCGGTTCTGGTTCCATCATGTAGTTTTCAGGCCCAAATTGGTCAGGATACATACACTTTTCCAGGCTGAAATCAACGGTTATTTATTTTGATGATTTACCGCCGCCGGTCGCGGTCACCCCGGTTGCGGTCGCCACCACCCCGATTACGGTCGCGGTCGTTGCGGCGATCACCGCCACCACCACCGCCGCGCCGGCCACCACCCCCACCAGACGGACGGCGGTCATTTTCGCGGGCTTCTTCCAGCGTCCAGCCTTCCAGCACGGCCTGGCGTGACAGCCGGATTTTGCCGTCGGAGTCGATGTTGGTGACCATTACCATAATTTCGTCGCCCAATTGGACCACGTCGGCCACGGAAGGCACGCGGTAATCGGCCAACTGCGAAATTGGCACCAGGCCATCGGTATCGGGCAGAATTTCAACAAACGCGCCAAAGTCGGCAATCCGCACCACTTTGCCGGTGTATATTCTACCAAGTTCGGCCTCTTCTGTCATGGCCTTAACCCGGGCCAGAGCCATATCGCTCGATTCCTGATCGCTGGCGGCAATGTAAACGGTGCCGTCGTCGTCGATATCGATTTTAGCGCCGGTTTCTTCCTGAATCCCGCGGATCGTTTTACCCGCCGGGCCAATGAGCTTGCCGATTTTGTCGGGGTGAATTTGAATGGTGATGATGCTGGGCGCAAACGGTGAGTAATGGTCACGTGTTTGGGGCAAAATTTCGTGCATTTTGTCCAGAATATGCAACCGGCCAGCCAGCGCCTGAGACAACGCCTGCTCCATAATATCCCAGCGCAGCCCGCTGATTTTGATGTCCATTTGCAGGGCGGTAATCCCTTTGCGGGTGCCGGCCACTTTAAAGTCCATGTCGCCCAGCGCGTCTTCAATGCCCTGAATATCGGTGAGCACGGCAAACTGGTCGCCTTCCTGAATCAACCCCATCGCTACCCCGGCCACCGGCGCAGAAATCGGCACGCCGGCGTCCATCAGGCTGAGGGTGCTGCCACAAACGCTGGCCATCGAGGTGGAGCCGTTGGAGCTGAGCACCTCAGACACCAGCCGCAGGGTATACGGAAATTTGTCGGCGGGGGGCAGCACCGGCACCAGCGCGCGTTCGGCCAGAGCGCCGTGGCCAATCGAGCGGCGGCTGGGCGAACCCACCCGGCCGGTTTCGCCCGTGGAAAAGGGCGGGAAGTTGTAATGGTGCAGGTAGCGTTTAAAATCCTGCGGCCCCAGCGTATCCAGCTTTTGCTCGTCGCGCGGGGTGCCCAGGGTGGTAATGGTCAGCACCTGGGTTTCGCCGCGGGTAAACAGGCCCGAACCATGCGTGCGCGGCAAAATACCCGCGTCGCCCCAAATTGGGCGAACGGTGCGGGTGTCGCGGCCGTCCGGGCGAATGCCTTCGGTGATAATCCGTTTGCGGATGGCTTTTTTCAGGGCGTCACTGTGGATGCTGGTAATATCGCCGGCCGAGATCGCGTCATCTTCGGCAAAGTGGGCCACGGCTTCATCGCGAACGGCATTGATGGCGCTGCTGAACTCTTCTTTACTGCCGCCGATTTTGACCACCTGTTCCAGCTTGTCGCCGAGTTGAGCCGTAACTTTAGACAGCACATCGTCGGCAACCTGGTTGGTCTGAAATTCGATTTTGGGTTTGCCAACCGCGGCGCGCATTTCATTTTGCACCCGGATAACATCCTGGATGGACTCGTGCGCCAGCCGCAACGCCTCGAGCATTTTATCTTCCGGCACTTCGTTGGCGCCGGCCTCAACCATCAAAATGGCGTCTTCGGTACCGGCAATGCGCAGGTCAAGCTCGCTGGTGGCCATTTCTGAGACGGTGGGATTAACCAGCAGTTGGCCATCTTTCAGGCCAATGCGAACCGCGCCAACCGGTCCGGCCCACGGAATATCAGAAATGTGGAGCGCGGCGCTGGCGCTGTTAATGGCCATAATATCCAGATGCCGTTCGCCATCTGACGAAAGCGCAGTGATGACAATTTGGACTTCGTTGCGGGAACTTTTGTTGAACAGGGGGCGCAGCGGACGGTCGGTTAACCGGGCCGTGAGGATGGCCTCTTCGCTGGGGCGGCCTTCTCGCCGAAAGAAACTGCCGGGAATACGGCCGGCGGCGTACAATTTTTCCTCAAATTCAACGCTCAGCGGGAAAAAGTCGATACCTTCCCGCGCGTTTTTTGAGGCCGTGGCCGTGGTCAACAACATGCTGTCGTTAGACTTAATGACAATTGCGCCATTGGCCTGCCCGGCCAACTGACCGGTTTCAAAAATGATGTCATCGTTACCCAATTTGGCAACAAAACGATGAGCTTGTGGTTTATTAGACATAAAAAAACCTCCTGGAATATGGGCCATCTCTGGAGGTTCAGCGGTGAACTTATTAACAATCTGCAATTAACAACAAGGAACTATCAACTAACGCTGCACTAATTGATAATTACTAATTGTTAATTGCCAGGTTGGATTGTTAATTGACCCTACGAACCGCCAGGATAGCAGTCGTCATTTAACTACAAATATAAGCAAACGAGTAGAAGCGGCGCAAATCCATCTTCTACTCGTTTGTTTGGTTACGCCTACTTCCTTAACCCCAACTGATCAATGACTTGCTGATACTGCTCAGGGTCCTTGCGTTTGAGGTATTCCTGATGATGGCGGCGCTGCCCAACCAGTTTGAGCAACCCCCGCCGCGAACTGTTATCGTGCTTGTGTTTTTGCAGATGCTCCTGAAGCTGGTTGATCCGAGCCGTTAACAGCGCAATCTGCACCGCCGATGAACCGGTATCACCTTCTTTTTCCTGAAACTGCTGAATAATTCCCTGTTTTTCTTGCTGTGTAAGTGCCACTGAATCTTCTCCTTGTCGTCGGGTGAAGGGCCGACGTGGTCAATCTGGCCCCAACCCCAAAACTTTATGGTCATTTTGTCAACTGGAAGATTATATCATAGCTCACACCCCGGAGCAAATTATCGCCCAAATTAGCCATGTTAAAAGGGTGCTTGCACTATCAATTCAGCCATTGTATAGTTAACATCATTGCTTCACTCGCCAAAACTTGGGCAACGAGCTGGCAAAAGAATTGCAGGGGACAAACCGAATCTGAGGTGTCGCAACGAAAAATGCCTGCCCCAGACAGAGCACAGCTTCCCGGCAGGACGGGCGAAAATGAGTAGGTCACGCTACAAGCGTGACTGTCGGGCTTTTAGCCCGACCTACGATTTCTACATTTGCAGATTCGCTGATTCGCAGATTCGTTTATTTTCACAGGAGCGTGCTATGGCCGAATACGATTATAATCTGGTTTTTGAGGGCGGCGGGGCCAAAGGGTTGGTGTTTGTTGGCGCGCTGCAAGAATTTGAGGCGCAAGGGTACACCGCCGGCCGGGTGCTGGGCACCTCGGCGGGGGCCATTACGGCGGCAATGCTGGCCGCCGGCTACAACGCCGCCGAACTACGCGAGGCGGTTGATGAAAAACTACCAAGCGGCAAATCCCGGTTTTCAACGTTTATGGACGCGCCGGAGTATTTTAGCCCCCAGGAAGTTGACGACAGCCTGATGAACCTCATCTTCAGAGCCATCGATTTGCCCTTTATTACGGAAGGGGCCGAGCGCAAACTTGACGCCCATCTGATGAAGGGGCTGCTGAAGCTATCGATTTTTCGGCAGCTTTTCTCTTTTGTTGAAAAAGGCGGCCTTTATGCCGGCCAGGCGCTGGTTGACTGGCTCACCGACCGGCTGAACCAAAACGGCCGTAATCTGGGCGGCGTCACTCTGGCCGAATTTAACCAGCGCACCACCAAAGACCTCACCGTGGTTGCCTCAGACACCACCGCCGGCAAAATATTGGTGCTCAACCACCGCACCGCCCCCCACTGCCCGGTAGTCGCCGCTATCAGAATGTCGATGAGCATCCCTTTTGTCTGGCAGGAAGTGCGCTGGCAGCCAGAGTGGGGCCCGTACCGGGGGCAAAACATTACCGGCCACGTGGTGGTTGATGGCGGCGTGCTCTCAAACTTTCCCATCGAACTGCTCATCTCCACCGAACCGGAAATTTTAGAAATGATGGGGCCGCACGACGGCGTGTACGCCGTCGGCCTGCTCATTGACGAAGAACTGCCCGTTGCCGGCATTTCCAGTCTGGATGTACCCGAAGTCCCGCGCCCCGAGCCAAAATTTCCGCTCGACCTGAAAAGCCTGGCCACCACCCAACGGGTGACCCAGTTGATCAACACCATGCTGCGCGGCCACGACAAGCTGGTCATTGACGCCTACGCCGATGGCGTCTGCCGGCTGCCGGCGCAGGGCTACGGCACTACCGATTTTGAGCTGAGCGCCATCCGCACCCAGGCGTTGATTGACGCCGGGCAAACCACCATGCGAGACTTTCTCCAGCGCCTGCACATCTTTTTGCGAGACAACCACCCCCACCACCTCCCCCAACGCTTGAGAAACTGAACTCCAGTGCGCAAACACGGTATTACCACCCGGTTCGCGCCGCCGCGGGCGCGGCGGCCGTTTGGCAAGCGTAGGGTTTACGGCCAAACGGCGTTGCATGCCCGTCAAGTGACCGGCCCAAACTTGGGGTATAGTGGCCTTGTCAAATAAATTGACACCTCTTCTCCTCCTCAAAAAGCCGGGTCGTGGCAGCCCGGCTTTTTTCCTGTTTAAAGGCCGGGCGGCAGCGTTGGCCTGGCGACAGATAACAGTAGTATTTTAGTCAAGAAACAATGAAGCTTATTAAGTATAATGAGGCCGTCTTAGCTAAGACTGATGTGGGAAGGAGTGCAGCCGCACTCAAAATGGGAACCTGATTGGGAAGAAAGAAGCTAGCACAGAAAAAAGGAAGGAGTATGCGTATGTAAAACGCGAAGGCTGGCCGCCGCCAGCCTTTCGCACGCAAACGAATACTCATCAGCCTGGCTGCCACGTGGCAGCCAGGCTTTTTTGTTTTGGCAGATCAAATCCCACTGATTAACCCTCAAAAATCCCTCACACGCGCTAATTATATTTGTCTGAATTTACAAAAAGCATATCATGTACAAAGTTTTGATCAGTTTCTTTGGAATAAGGACAGGTTCAAATGATGGGAGTTCCCTGCCCTGAGTGCGAGTTCTTGGTTAAGATAGGGTCACGGGTTCAAGATGGACAACGGTTTGTCTGCCCCAATTGCCGTACCACTTTCATCATCAGGTTCTTTGATGATGAATCTGATGATTTTGAACTGATACGTGTGTCAAATCATCCAAAAAAGCGGTTGGTCATCGAAGCAGGCTGCCCCGAATGCGAGTCTACGATTCGGCTGAATGCCAACGTTCGAGAAGGCCAGCCAGTCACCTGCCAGCATTGCCTGGCCGAACTGGAAGTTGTCAGCGTAGACCCGCTTGAAGTTGATTTTGCCATCCCGGTTCCCCTCAAGAAAAACCGTTATCGCAAAGCTGATAAGTTGCCCGCAAAAAGCCGTAAATCCCGGGGCTAACGGAATTCCCGTTTCACGACTCAGCTAATTTGCGGCCCGGTAAAATAACCGGACTGCTGTTAAAGCCTTTTCCGGCAATAAAGGTTTGATATTGCCGGTATTATTACCTTTAGGAGGAAGTATTTTATGCAAACCAAATCATTAACGCTCTACTTTAACCAAACCGTGTGGCGCAGCATTGCGGCGATTTCAGTGTTTACCATTCTCACTGCCCTCACGGCCAAAATCACCGTTTACCTGCCATTTACGCCGGTGCCCGTTACCCTGCAAACGCTGGCCGTAGTGTTGTCCGGGCTGGTACTGGGCGCTCGCGGCGGCGCGCTGGCTCAACTGGCCTACCTGGGGTTGATTGCCACCGGCCTGCCGCTGGATGCCAAAGGGCTGGGGCCGGTTGCCCTGTTTGGGCCAACGGCCGGCTATTTGATCGGCTTTGCGCCGGCTGCCTTTGCCGCCGGCTGGCTGGCCGAACGCTTTGCCATTAAAAGCTGGTGGGGTAACTTTGTGGCCGCGATTGTGGGCGCGCTGGTTATTTACGCCGTCGGCGCGAGCTGGCTGGCCGTAATGCTGGGGAGCTGGCAAACCGCCTGGGTTGCCGGTGTGGCCCCCTTCATTCTGATTGACTTGGGCAAAGCCGCCATCGCCGCTGGCGTTGCTGAAAGCGGCAAACGGCTGTTCCTGTCGTAACTGCCCCGGAAACTAACAATCTACAAGTGAGACGCAGCGCGGCGTTTCACTTTTTGTTTTTTAAACGGGCCTGTACGGCGGGGTTGGTTAGTTCTCGCAGGGCGTCTTTGGCAATCCAGCGCGCGCTCTTTGAATCGAGCGCCGCAAGCTGCTGCGCCAGCGCGCTGGTTTTGGCGTTGAGGCTGGCATTGCGTTTGCCAATCTGGCGCAGCGCCCAATTGACCGCTTTTTTTACAAAGTTGCGCTCGTCGGTGGCATATTGGCTGATCAGCGGAAAAAACTGCTCAAACTGCGCGTCGTCCGCTTTTTTATCGTGGACGGCCAGCACCGCCAGCAGTACAAACGCGGCGCGGCGCACAAATTCCTCTTCGCGGCAACTCCACTCGCTAACTTTGGCGTAGGCAAAGGGCGTTTTCCTAAACAGGTTGCTGCAGCACTGGTCGCACACATCCCAACTATAGGACTTTCGAAAATAGAAAAATTGTTCTAACCACCGTGTTAGTCATAGCCTAATTAACTGTCATCACACAAACCAACAACCCAAAAAGCGCCCAAACAGGCGCTTTTTGTTTACGCCAACACTTGACATGGCATGGCATGTTGCACAAGTCCCAAATTCCAGATACCGCGATTTTGGCCATGTCGGTATACCCTGATTTTCAAAATCTCGCTGGTACGTGTGAGCAAATATCGTTTGTGGCCAATATCGCCATTGGTGATGTTAGCCAGGGTACGATTTATGCCCGTTTTGTTTGCGCGCAAACTGTGATTTTGGCCCACGCTGCCCGGCCAAATAGCTAAATTATCCTAACCGCCAAAATCCTCTAACCCCGTTTTTGAGCTATGCTACCCCACCCCAACCGGGTAAACCGTGGTTCTTGGCTCTTGGCACAAGGCTCATGCAACATGCCATGCCAAGTCAGTTTGTCCATTGCGGCAGGTTATCAGGTATGAGCCTGGCCGGCACTCCCCGCCCGCCGCTGGTCAATATGCCCTGTGTTTTTAGCACGTCATTTAACCGTGAGAAAAAAACGTAACTGGTAAAACAATCGGCGGGGGCCGCCGCCCGATGTTTGGCCGTGACTTCCTTCCAGATCGGCTTAACCGGCATGGTGCCGCCATGCTCGGTTTGGGCATAGTGAAAAATAAGGATAATCCAATCCTGCAATAACCTTACCTGTTCGGGCTGGGTGTAATTGTGCCGGGCTGCAAATTCAACCAGCCAGGCCGGATACCGGGCCAGCTCCGCCGCTTCTGCTTCTGCCCTGGCTTGAGCCTCTGCCCTGGCCACCGCCCGCGCCTGCTCAAGTTCTGCCTGTTGCTGCTCAATTCTGGCGTAATAGGCCCGCCGCCAGGTTAAAAAGGTTTGATATTCACTTTCAGACATTTGGAACGTAGTTTTACCGTTGTAAAGGGCAAAAATACGCCGCTCTGGTGCGGGTTTTGATTCTTCCGGCTCTGGTTCTTCTTCCGGCTCTGGTTCAAAATCTTCTTCTGGTTCCGGCTCTGGTTCTGGCTGGGGCCGGGCCGCTGACTGGGGCCAGGCCGCCGGCTGGGGGGCCAGATACCGGCGATAAAGCCTCCACAAGTTATAAAGCAGCGCCACCGCAAATAAGATGGCCACCACCACCGCGAAAACGCCCCAAAAATCAATCATTGTGTCACCACCCGTTTTTATTTTATTGTAGCGGGTGACGAATCTTTAAACAAGAACTTGGCATGGCCAATTGCATGTTGCATGTTGCATGTGGGCCGTGGTTCGTGGGCCGCGATTTTGGCCAATCAGGTGATGGGGACGATTTTAAAAAGTCGTTGGGGATATATAGCAGAATTGGCCAGTGAGAGGATAAACAGACAACCTGTATCTTGTACGAAAGCATCAAAATATGTTACAATCGGGCAAATAAAAAGCCCCGCTGTCACGGGGCTGATTGCCAAACCGGGTGATTGCGGCACCCAGCCAAGCGTTTTGGTATATTAGCATGGTGCGTGCTGCCCGGTCAATTGGGCAGCACTTTTTGTTTTTATAACCCACCAATCCAGCGCCAGGACAAACAACCGATGCCTTACCTAAGCCTAAAACCTAATCACAAGGTTGTCCAGACCTTTTACAAAGAGATCAAGCACACCAAACAAATGAGCTTTGTGCATGAAGGCACGGTTGCCCCCCACTTTGCCGCCCTGTTGCGTTATTGCGGCAGTAAAGTTAACTGGCAACTGATTGAGCAATACCCCATCCAACGCAAAGGCCAGCACCCCTTAAAGGCCGATGGCGCGCTACTGGATGAATATAAATTGGTGCATGGCCTTTGGGAAGCCAAAGACACCAAAGACGATTTGCCCACCGAGGTTAAAAAGAAATTTCAGGCCGGTTATCCCCAGGATAACATTTTGTTTCAAGCCCCAGACCGGGCCATTTTGGTGCAAAACGGCAGCACCATTATAGATACCGACCTGGCCAAACCGGAAGCCCTGGTTGACACCCTCAAGCAGTTTTTTGACTACCAGCCGCCGGCCTATGAGCAATGGGGCCGGGCCGTTGACGAATTTAAAGACCAGGTGCCGCAACTGGCCCAAAGCCTGCTGCAACTGATTGAGGAAGAACGCAAGTACAACCCCAAGTTTGTAACGGCTTTTAATGACTTAACCGAGCTGGTAAAGCAGGCCATTAACCCCAATATTTCTTTGCAAGCCGTTGAAGAAATGCTGATTCAACACCTGCTCACCGAGCGCATTTTCCGCAAGGTGTTTAATAACCCCGATTTTGCCAACCGCAACATTATTGCCATAGAGCTTGAAAAGGTGATTCAAGCCTTAACCGCCCGCCACTTTAGCCGCAACGATTTTTTAGGCAAGCTAGACCGCTTTTATGGGGCCATTGAAACCACCGCCGCCACCATCGATGATTTTGCCCAAAAACAGGGCTTTCTGAACACCGTCTATGAAAAGTTCTTTCAAGGCTTTAGCGTAAAGGTAGCCGATACTCACGGCATTGTTTACACCCCCCAACCGATTGTTGATTTTATGGTGCGCTCCGTGGATGACATCTTGCACAAAGAATTTGGCCAGCCGCAAGGGTTAGCCAGTAAAGATGTGCATATCCTTGATCCGTTTGTTGGCACCGGCAATTTTATTTTGCGGATTATGCGCCAGATACCCAAAACCCAACTCCCCCACAAATACGCCCACGAACTCCACTGCAACGAAGTGATGCTGTTGCCCTACTACATTGCCGCCATGAACATTGAGCATGAATATTTGGAGCTAACCGGCCAATACGCGCCCTTTGAGGGTATTTGTTTGGTCGATACCTTTGAACTGGCCGAGGGCCACCAAATACCCATGTTTGCCAAAGAAAACACTTACCGGGTTGAGCAGCAAAAGCACACCCCCATTTTTGTGGTGATTGGTAATCCGCCGTACAACGTGGGCCAGGTAAACCAGAATGATAATAACAAGAATAGAAAATATGGGGTGATAGACAAGCGAGTAGCAGAAACTTACTCAAAAAACTCAAATGCAAGAAATAAAAATGCATTGTCTGATGTTTATGTAAAGGCTTTCCGATGGGCTAGTGATCGTATTGGTGATGAGGGTGTCATTTCATTCATTACTAACAGTAGTTTTATAGATAAGATTGCTTTTGACGGTATGAGGAAACATCTTAGAGAAGATTTCGGGCGAATATATGTGCTTGACTTAAAAGGCGATATTCGTAGAGATTCGATGCGTGATGGAATACCATTGGGAGAGCAACATACTGTTTTTGGGTTATCCGCAATGGTCGGTATTGCTATTACATTTTTAGTAAAAGGAAAACATATTACAAAATCGGAAATATTTTATAGTGCAGTAGATTTTAGATCAACGCGTAATGAGAAATTCAACTTATTGGAAACTGTAAAAACTGTAAGAAATATTAAGTGGAGAGAAATCCACCCGAATGAAAAAAACTTATGGTTAACTGAGGGCATAGTAGATGAATATAACAAATTCATACCTATGGGCAATTTCTCGACAAAGCAGGGGAAAGAGGATACAGCCGTTTTTGGTATGTATGCACGGGGTTCCGAGACTGCCCGTGATGTATGGGCTTACAACTTTGGCCGGGAAATACTTGCCGATAATATGAAGGCTACCATAAACGTTTACAACGAATATGTGATACGTTATGATTTAGCTATTCCCAAACCAGAAATAGACAATTTTGTAACAGATGACTCAACAAAAATTAGTTGGAGCAGAAACCTAAAGAGGGACTTACGGCAGCGGAAATTAGCAACATTTGCAGAAGATAAAATTCGCCGATCAGTTTATAGACCATTCACAAAAAGGTATTTGTTCTTTGATAGGGTTATGAATCAAGAAGTTGGCCAATTGCCTTACTTCTTTCCAAAAGTCGAAAGCAAAAATCTCTTGATTTGTGTTGTAAATGAAGCTCAAATTCCTTTCTCTGCCCAAATAACTGATTGTATACCTGCACTTCACTATGGTGGACGTCAAACCCAATGTTTCCCCTTTTACACCTACAACGAGGACGGCACAGGCCGCCGCGAAAATATCACCGATTGGGCGCTGGCCCAATTCCGGGCGCATTACGCCGGCCAATCGTCAATCGAAAATCCAAAATCCAAAATCGAAAAATGGGATATTTTTTACTACGTTTACGGGCTGTTGCATCACCCTGCCTACCGGGAAACTTACGCCGCCAACTTGCGCCGGGAATTGCCGCGCCTGCCTTACGCGCCAGATTTTTGGGGTTTTGCCCAGGCCGGCCAAAAGTTGGCCAAGCTGCATGTTGAATATGAGCAGCAGCCACAATACCCCCTAAAATTCATTGAAACCCCCGGCGAGCCGCTTAACTGGCGTGTTGAAAAAATGCGCCTTTCCAAAGACAAAACCCAACTCAAATACAATGACTTTCTGACCCTGGCCGGCATCCCCGCCGCCGCGTTTGATTATCGGCTGGGCAATCGCTCTGCCCTGGATTGGGTGATTGACCAGTACCAGATCAAAACCGACTCCCGCAGCGGGATAACCAACGACCCTAACAACCTGGCTGATCCTCAATACATCGTTCGGTTGGTGGGCCAGGTTATCACCGTTAGCCTTGAAACCGTGCAGATCGTCAACGCCTTGCCACCGATTGAATGAAAAATTTTATCCGTGTCCGATTGCCCTATAAGCCAGCACTCCGGCCCATTGTCGATATTGATGACGATGACGCGCCAGAGCCGATTATTTTTTTTCCCGCGCCAACAGAAATAAAGGCCGGTGAATTTACCGCCGTTTTTCCACCCCCGCCCCACAAAAAACTAAGCCGCGCCGATTATGAGCGATTGCGCCTCAGTGAAGCCAATATTGATGACTGGTTGATGTATGACAAACTGGTTGAAAAGGCAGAACAAGAGGGATTAGAATTTATAAAGCTACTCGTTGACGAACTGGTAAAAGTTGCGCCAAATGACTACCTTAACCAACTAATCGAGTATTACTACCGAATCAAGGCATCAACCGGGCCAACTGGCCCTACAGTTTGGACGGATGAAAAATTAGAAGAATTTACCAAGTATGCCAACGAAGCTATCAAGGCGGTTAAGGCCAAAAAGTTTACATCATTAAGGGCTGCTATTCTAATTGGCAAAATCTTTCCAGATGAATGGCTTATGAACGAAGAAAATTACTACAAAGTAAAACCATTGGCTGAAAGTAAGGGCAACGTTATCGAACCTTTGCGCAAAGCTAAATCATAAACAAACCCATTACCGGAAATAATTAGAAGCGGTAATTTCTTCCGATTATACCAACCTATTTGGTGTTATGCTGGCCTCAATAACAAAAGTTATTGAGGCCAGCATTTTTATTTTCACTTTATGGAGGATTTAGCCATGTTAACTCGCTTTATGATACCCCTCTCGCAAGATGAACGCGCCGCGCTGGTGCAACTTGCCGATACCGAAGCCCGCGACCCGCGCCGGCAGGCCGCCCTAATCATCCGGCAGAAATTAGAAGAACTTGGGTTAATCGCGCCCAAGCCGCTGGCCCAGGCCGCCACCGATACCACCGCCGACAACCCGGCTTGCAAATAAGGGAGGCCATTTAATGAGTGCTATCTTTGCTTGCCACAAAATCCTGTTGGAACTCACCCAAAACAAAAAGACCGCCGCGCTCACCCGCCAAGATGATAACGCAGCGGCCACCGAGACAACCATACAAGCCGCCCGGCCCGCCGATTCTACTACCGCGCCGGAGCCGGCGCAAAACGTTTGCGTGAAAACGCCCGGAAGGGGAGCTGTCAATGGCAAACACCGCCGCTGAAACCAACACCCGCGCCCTGATTCGTGTTGTCCAGGCCGGCCAGCCGTTAAATGGCCATTCCGCCGCCGATTGTGGCCCGTGGGAGCAAATCATGGCCGAGGTGATTCGCGCCTATGATCCGGTTAGCCCGCAGACCGCCATGCAAATTGTAGCCGCTGATCCAACCCTGTTGCGCCTGGCCAGCGACGAACAATTCACCACGCCGCCCGTATTGGCTGAAACCGAGCATGTATGGTTGGACACAAAAACAGTTTTGACGGCACTTGACCGGGGCGAAGTGGGCGACGCCGAACTATTGGCCCAACTCTATCGGGAGCGCCTGGCCTATGACCACGCCGAAAAGCAGTGGTATATCTGGAACGGTTATCACTGGCGAAGTGATCGCCGCCGGCAGGTATGGAATTTAATCCCCAACCAACTGGCCGCGCAGTACATTCAAGCCGCCGCCGAACTGGTAAAAACCAACCGCGATGAAAACAAAGGCAAGGCCGATGACCTATGGAAACGCGCCGGCAGTTTGCGCTTTCGCAGCCGGATTACCAACGTTTTAGACCACGCCTCAAAATTACCAACTCTGGCCCTGGCCGGTGATGAATGGGAGGCCCACCCGCTGTTAATGGCCGTTATCAACGGCGTGATTGATTTAGCCGCTGGCAGCTTTCGCCCTGGTCGCCCGGCTGATTACATCCGCGCCGCCGCGCCGGTTCAGTGGGCCGGGCTGGATGCGCCCGCGCCGCGCTGGGAACAATTCTTACTGGAAATTTTTGCCGGAGATGTTGAGCTAATCAACTTCATTCAACGGCTGTTAGGGTACGCCATTACCGGGCAGGTAACAGAGCATATTTTACCCATATTTTGGGGGCAGGGGCGCAACGGCAAAGGGACTCTGATTGAAACCATCAAACACGTGTTGGGCGATCTGGCCGCGCCGGTCTCTAAAGACGTATTGGTGGAAGGCCGCCGTGACCCTGGCGCAGCTACGCCACACCTTTATGCTTTGCGTTCGTTGCGCTTGGCTTGGGTCAGTGAAACCAAAGAGGGGGCCGAACTGAACGCCGAACAAGTGAAGTGGCTCACCGGCGGCGATACCCTGACCGCCCGCCAATTGAACGCCAACCCAGTGGTATTCAAACCACGCCACACCTTGTTTTTGCTGACCAACCCCAAACCCAAAGCCAACCCCGACGATTACGCATTGTGGAAACGGTTGTTGTTGATTCCCTTTACGCAATCGTTTGTAGACTCCCCCCAGGCCGATAACGAACACCGCGCCGACCCTGAATTACCAGCCAAGCTCAGAAATGAGGCCGCCGGAATACTGGCCTGG
Source organism: uncultured Caldilineaceae bacterium (assembly GCA_964407935.1). GTDB lineage: Bacteria > Chloroflexota > Anaerolineae > 4572-78 > J111 > J095. Next base: position 14,577 of record CAYOXS010000004.1, on the reverse strand, counting down.
CTGGTGAGGGGCAGTTTGAATTGGAGACAAAATGGTTTAAACCCGCCGCCAAGTTTGCGGCTGGCGACACAAAGTTATCAGCAAGAAGAAGATGATATTACTTTATTTATTGAGGAATGTTGTTTGGCAAAAGCAGACACCGAGGTGAGGGCCGCAGAAATTTATACAGCCTATCGAAAATGGGCCGAAAGTTATGGCTTAAGGCCAGCGTCCCAAACTACATTTGGCAGACGATTGGGGAAGCGATTCACCCGCCGTTTAAGTGCAGGTGTCATCTATTCTGGCATTGGCTTGCTTGACCACGCGCCCAGGTGAAAGGGGTGTAACGGTTACGCCGAAACCGGCTTAAAAATTGCGCTCATGTAAAATAGACAGAATCCGGCTTACAACCCTTAAACCGTTACGACTCAAAAGGTGTAAGAGTTTAATGGTTGTAAGGCAGGTTATATCTATTCCCCATGTAGACAAAATTAAAAGCGACTTTGCCCAAAGGGTTACAACCCTTACCGATAAAATCTACACGCGGAAATTATGAACCGATTCGACCTAACCGCCATCAAGCAAAACACCGATTTACGCGAACTGGCCGCCCGTTACACCGCCCTGGCTGGCCGGGGGAGCGCCCACTGTGGGCCATGCCCCAGGTGCAAAGGCCATGATCGCTTTGTCGTTTACGCTGACAAATTCCTGTGCCGCCAATGTCACCCGGCTTATGGTGATGCTATCGAATTTGCCCGGTGGTTGAATGATTGTGATTTTTGGCAGGCCGTGAACTGGCTCACCAACGGCAACCCACCCACGCTGGCCGATACCGCGCCCACCCATACCGCGCCCACGCCGCGCCCGCTGTTAATTCCGCCCGCCGCTGCCTGGCAGGAACGCGCCGCCGCGTTTGTCAGTTGGGCTATGGATCAACTTTGGGAGCCGGCAGGCCGGGCCGGGCTGGATTACCTGCTCAACCGGGGACTCACCGAGGCCGCCATTATCCGGGCCGGGCTGGGCTACAATCCCCAGGACATCACCGATAATGCCGCCCGTTGGGGATTGACCGACCATGCCGCCATCTGGCTACCGGGGCCGGGTATTGTCATTCCGTGGGTTATTGACGGCAGCCTGCACCGGGTAAATATCCGGCTGTTACAACCGCGCCAAATTCGGCGCAAAAGTGGGCGGCTGGATACCATCAAATACATTGGGCCGGCAGGCTGGCATGGCGCTAACCCGCTTTACAATGCCGATGCAATTACCCCGCGCAAGCCTGTTTTGTTGGTAGAAGGGGAATTTTGCGCCCTGACTGCCCAGCAGGAAGCCGGCGATTTAATCACCGCCGCCGCCACTGGCGCAAAAGACGCCGCCCGCGCTGGGCGCTGGATCGCTCGCCTGGCCGCCGCGCCGCTGGTGCTGCTGGCCTTTGACGCCGAACCGGACAAAGGCGACCTGGCCGCCCACCGCTGGGCCGAATTGCTACCGCACAACGCCCGCCGCTGGCGTCCTTTGCTGAAGGACATCAACGATATGCACCGCGCCGGGTTAAGTGTGCGAGATTGGATAGCCGCCGCCGTGGGTGTTTGCGCGCCAACAGCCACCGCGCTTAATCACTTTGTTGGGCAATGAACCGGGCAAAATCGAGAATTTGAGCGCGCTTTTCGGGGGGTAATGATTCAACGATGGCCATTATCTCTTGAGTGACCGGGCCGGAGATTATTTGGGTTGGCTCGCCTGGCAAAATGCCGGCCAGCCTCAAGACATATTCGGGGGAAACGTCATTTAATGCGAGGGCAACCTTAATGCAAAAATCGGCACTGGGGGGAGCAACACCACGCAAAGTATTTGATACCGCTGGCCGTGATATACCGGCTTTTTCGGCTAATTCGGCATGAGTCCAGTTAAGCCGTTTTAATTCTGCTGCAAGCCACTGCCTTAACGATTCGCTCATTGGCCCATTGTACCGGGATATTTTTTTATCCGCAACTATTGACAAATAATGATAGTCAAGATATAATTTTATCCAAATTTGATTAAAGTTTATCTAGCGCAGAGGAGGCAAGGCCAATGGAACAAACCATAACTTTTAGTGCAGTCATCACCGCCGCCCTTAAGCGGCAATTAGAGCAATGGGCCAAAGATTCAGATCGTACCGTATCGGCTGAATTGCGGCGCATTTTGGCACAAGAGGCCGAACGCCGGCAGCAGCAAAACGCCCGGCAGAACTAACCCACCATAAAAGCGGAAACGCGCCAAGATTGCACCTTGCCGCGCTTCCTAACCATCAAAGAAAGGATAGTTTTCTCAATGGCTACTCAAAATTTTACCACAAGTTTTACTCAATCCACCAAACAAGCCACCCAGCAAAAACAAATTATCACGGCGCTAGATGACTTAATCTTGCACGGCGACAACGACGCCGCCGCGCTTGCGCTGGGTGATCTTTGGCTAACATTCCCCACCGAACGCCGCGCCCATGTGGTTAGTCTCGTCAAATCATTGTGTGGGGCCAGCAAATGACTAAAGACCCCACCACCCGAATTTTCTGGCTCGTGGCGGCGCTCGTGGCGGCAATTGCGCTTGGCTCGTTTGCTCTCAGTTATAACGCGCTGTTGGCGCTGGCCATAGCCAATGGGATACCGGGCCGGCTGGCCTGGATATGGCCGCTGATTGTCGATGTGAGCGTAATTGTGTTTACCGGCGCCATTCTGGTAAGCCAGTTGCAAAAGCGCGGCGCAAAACTGGCAATTGGCTTAACGCTGTTTTACGCGGTTGTGACCATTGTCGGCAACGTGTTGCACGCACCTCCCAGCGCGTTAGGTTGGTTTGTGGCATCCCTCCCGCCGCTATCGCTTATTTTTGCAACCGAGATGCTACGCGCTATGTCACATCACATCATTTTGCAGCATAGCGCCGTTGTCACGTTGCAACAACTCCGCAAAGATACTGAGCAAACCAGCGCACGATTGGCGACAATGGCCGCGCAAGTGGATGCAAAACAACGACAATTAGACGAGCTACAGGCCGCAATCGAAGCAGCAAAAACGAACAATGTCATCGATTTTGCAGCCACAATGCAGCAATCGAAGCGGCAAAAAATTGTCGAGCGTCGGCAGGAAGTTTTTCAGTTATTGGAAGCCGGCCACAGTGACAAAGAAATTGCCGCGCAATTAGAACGCGATGTGCGGACAATTCGCAGCGACATAAAAGCGTTGAATGGGAAGGCGCAAAGATGACAGCCGCCTTAATGCACACAACCCGCATTGCCGTGCAAATTGTGATAGATGACGAGGCCGGCCAGTTTGCCCAGCTTGTGACCGCCTTAACCGCGCTGGCCGGGTTGTTGCTCCGTATCATCTACACCACCCGCCCGGTGGTTGTCTTTGTGGCTGATCTAATCGAAGCCGCCGCTTTTACAATTGCGTTGTTTAGCATCATCGGCAAGGCGCTGGCTTTCGGCTTGGGGGTGCGGCTATGAAACTAAACATACTCATTGGCAGCGGGCTACTCATGGCGCTGGTTGTTGCACTCTACCCGGCGCAATTTGTCGCGCTGGTGCTGGCGGTTTTTTATATGCTGGCTGGCGCGCTGGGTATTGTCATCATTGGCATTAGCTTTTTTGGCTCGTGGATTCTGGCCGAAAAGGTAAGAATGATGCGGGCGCGCCGGGTTGAGGCCGAAAAACACGCCCATGTAATGACGATAACCGACAACGGCGAAACGTGGGTAAGGGATACCGACAAAAAAGCCGTGTGGCGCAATCTCACAGGCTCACCCACGCTATATGTCAATGGCGTGCAATCCCAACCGCAAGATTGGGAGCTAGACCTTTACCGGCTGAAACTGGCCGCGATGGCCCAAACGAGGGCAGCCGCCCAGGTGATCCCCGGCACCGCCCAGCTATTACCGCCCGCCGCGCCGGTTGATCTGCTAACGGCGCTCGATTCTGTGCAACGTGGCTTAATTGTGGGCGCAAGTGATACTGGCAAAACCACGCTGTTACAATGGCTCGTCAACCGCCGCCGGCAGGTTTCAAAGGTGGTTGTGATCGACCCGCACGGCTGGCCGGATAAATGGCCGGGCTGTTATGTGGTGGGCGCTGGCCGCAACTATGCCGAAATTGGGCGCGCCCTGGCCGGGTTGTTGCGGATTATGGATGATCGGTATACTGAAATAGGGCAGGGGTTGCGGGCTGAAAACACTCACCCGGCGCTAACAATCCTTATTGACGAATGGCGCGCGATTGTGGCCAATTTGGGCAAAGATGCGGCTGATACCATTAAGGCGCTGCTGACTGAAAGCCGCAAGGCCGCGTTTACCGTGTTTGTTGTCTCTCATTCGGACCGGGCCAAGCCGCTTGGCTTAGAGGGTGAGTATGATCTAAAAGACGGATTCGCCCTGGTGCGGTTGTCCATTGTTGACGGGCAGCGGCAAGCCACGCTAGACACGGGCAACGGACCCCAGCCGGCCACACTGCCGGGGCCATTGCCCGGCAACTTCACCCACTACGCGCCGCCGGATTTTGAGCTAGACTTGACGCCCGAACCAACCGAGGCGAAGACTTGCCCCATTTGTGGTGGGCCAGTGAGCGATAACCAAACTTATTGCAGCAATGCTTGTAAACAAAAAGCCTATCGCCAGCGTGTTACGGCGTAACGTAACGTAACAAACCGCCGTAACCCCTATGTTTGGCGTAACGTAACGCAGCAAAGGACAAAGGACATGCTACAAGACACACAACAAACCATCTTAACAGGTACAGTACAAGAGCGGGCTATCCTTTACGCTCGCACATCGGGCGATGATACAGAACGCGATAGCTTATCAGACCAGTTAGCCCAATGCCAGCACTACGCCACCGGCAAACGGTATAACGTTGTCGCCAGCTTACAAGAGGACGTTACCGGGGTAAGTGGGGCCGATTGGAACGCGCCCAAACTGCTAGAGGCGCTGGAAAAGGCCAAAGCCGGCTTATTTGATGTGCTGATTGTTAGGGATGTAAAACGCTTTTCACGCGATATAGAAAAAGCCGTGCATTTTGACGGTAACTTTCAACGTTACGGGGTGCGGATTGAATATGTTTGGAATCAAGAGCTAAACGGCAAAATCGACGCCACAACCAAACTGTTAAAGTTAATCCGCTATTGGGAGGGGGAGAGCGATAGAATCGACACGGTAAAGCGTCTTTACAATGGCCGTAAGAAAGCACTCCGCCAGAAAAAAAGTGTAATAGTCTCCGCTCGCCCGCCCTATGGTTATAGAGTGGAGGAAAAAGAGAAGGGCATTAACACCCTGGCCATTGTTGAAAATGAGGCCGCTTGGATAAAGCGGATTTTTGAATGGTTTACCCAAGATATGCTGACTCTGTATCGCATTACCACCAAACTAAAAGAGTTGGAAGTCCCAACCCCCACCGAATCAGACCATCGGCTATCTATTCGCAAAACGGCGGGGCGCTGCGAATGGCACGCAACAAGCGTAAGGTATATTTTGACCAATGAAACCTACATTGGGCGCTGGTCTTATGGCAAAAATACCAAACGAAATAACCGGAAACGCGCTCAGAGTTTAATTCCAGATGATTTACTGGATGCACCGGTTTATATCGATGTGCCAAGAATTATTGACAATGCAACGTTTGAAATTGCTCGCCGCCGCTTAATTGACCTGAAAGCCATTAAACACCATAAGACCAAACACGAATATTTATTGCAAGGGCGCTGCTCGTGTGGGCGATGTGGTTATAGTAGCAATGTTGACAGTAGGGTATCAAACAAAAAACGGTTTTACTATTACCGTTGCAATTCTGCTAGCAAGTCACACAAAGAACTAAGGTGCGGTATGCCAACATTCCCGGCGCAAAAGGTTGATGATGCTATTTGGCAATGGGTTAAAGGGCTATTGCTGGAGGAGGGCGAAATTGAAAAATCATACTGCCAACACTTGCAACAGGCCCAAGAGCAAAACGGGCTGATAAATGACCAGTTACTCCAAGCGAAGGCCGATATTGCCGAATATACCGCCGAACTTAAATCGCAGTTAACAGCGTTGAAAGAATTGTCACCACTGGCTAAACGGGCGCGCGCTGCTATCAATCAGGACATAGAACGGCTTGAAACGCTTTTAGATCGCCAAGAGGCACGGTTATCCCAATTGCAAGGTGAACTAAAATCCCCCGATGATATAGAGGCGCAATTTCAAACGTTACGCAAGTACAAAGCCGAATTGATAGAGGGCGCAGAACTAGCCGAAGATGAAGATAACTTTGACACGCGGAAAAAGATAATTGAGGCGTTAAACGTCACTTTTACAATGCACTACGAAAACGGGCAAAAGAAGGCTAAAGCACGGGCTGAATTTTCAGAACCGATAGAAACAACCATAGAGATTGTGAAAATTGGAAGTCCCAACTGTCAAAATCAACAACCCAGCGCTCCATTTGCGCCTCGGTAACAAGTCTGGGCACATCGATGATCGAGGCCAGAATACGCGCTTCGTGGACTCCGGTGGCCCACAAATCGAGCGCCAGTTCGTGGTTGCGGCCAATCGATTTGGCCAGGCCGCGTAAAAACGGCAGGCTGACGCCGTACACCATCGCCCCCCGAATACCAAACCGGGCCATGCCGGCCACCGCGTCCGGGTTGGCCCGCTGTTTCAACTCGGCTAAAATCTGGTCAACGTGCATTTGTTAATTTTTTCGTGGTAGTTGAATGGTAAATGTGGTGCCCTGGCCGGGATGGCTTTCCACCTCGATGGTACCGCGATGTCGCTCAATGATGGCCTGGGTGATCGACAGGTCCAGCCCGCGCCCCTGCGGCGCAGACCGGTCCGCGCCGCCGTAAAACGGATCAAAAACGTGGCGCACGTTTTCCGGCGACAGGCCGGGGCCGGTATCGCTGATGATCACCTGAATGTGGCTGCCTACGGCCCGGCTGGTGACCCGCAGCGTGCCGCCGTTGGGCATGGTTTGGTGGGCGTTTCTAAACAGGTAAAATAGCGCCTGCTCCATTTGGGTGCTGTCGGCTTTAACCAGCGGCAGTTGCGGGTCCAAACCGCTCACAAATTCCATTGTTTCCTCAAGCGAGTCTTCATCGGCAAATCTGGCCCACGCCGCCTGAATAATATCGTTGAGGTAGACATTTTGAAACTGGTACGACTGCCGGCCGGAGAAGTTGAGCAGACTCTCCACCGTTTCCTGGCAGCGCAGCAAATCACGCTCCATTGAGGTGACAACCTGCTGCTGCTCCGGCAACAAACCGGCCTGAATAGTTTGCAGATGATCCAGCGCGCTGTTGATGGGCGCGTTCAACTCGTTGACCACGCCGGCCGCCAGATAGCCCAGCGCCGCCAGTTTTTCAGATTTAAGGAGCTGGGCGTTGGCCACCTGCAACGCCGCGGTCCGGGCTTCAACCAGATTTTCCAGCTCGCGGCTGGATTGCTCGGCGCGGTCTACATCCGACGCCAGCCGGGCGTACAACCGCGCGTTTTCAATGGCCACGCTGGCATAATCGGCCAGGGCCATCAGCAGGTTCAAATGGCGCTCGGTGAAAGCCTTAACCGTGGTGCGATTGTTGACCGCCAGCACGCCAATCATTCGATCTTTAACCTTGAGCGGCACGTTGAGCAGCGATTTTACAAAATAACCGGTTTTTACTTTGAACGAGTCATCGCGGTTTAACCCGCCAATCATAATTGGCCGGCCCGACTGGATGACCTGCCCGGCGATGCTGTCGTGCATTTTTATGCGAAAGCTGGTGGCGTTGCGCTCGTTGATGCCGCGGGCGGCGCGCAGGTAAAGATCGCCGGAGGTTTCGTCAATCAGCATCAGCGAGCTTTCTTCGGCTTTGGTCAGGTAAGCGGCGGCTTCGACAATGCGGTTGAGGATTTTCTGCAAATCCTGCAACGACGTGACCGAGCGGCCAATACCGTACAAAAAGCGCAGTTCCTGCACCCGGTTTTCCAGTTGTTGATTAATTTTGAGAACGGTGTGGGTTAAGCGGTCGCGCTCTTGCCGCAGCCGGGATTCTGACAGCGCCCGGTCGATGGCGTTGAGCATTTCATCGATGGCAAAGGGTTTGATGATGTAATCACGCGCCCCCAGCCGAAAGGCGCGCACGGCGGTGCCTTCCGAGCCGTGAAACGTCATCAAAATGACGGGGATGTCGATGTCTCTGTCGCGCAGGGCTTCCAGCAGTTCCAGGCCGCCCATTTTGGGCATCACCAGATCAGAGATGATCAGGTCAACTTTTTTGGACAGCACCAGATTCAACGCATCGGAGCCGTCACGCGCCTGGATCATCCGGTAGCCGTTTGGCTCCAACACATACTCGCGCAAAAAATTCAGGCTGTCTGACCGGTCATCAACGGCCAGTACGGTTTCGCCAGACAAGTCCATTCTCCCCGGAGGTCTGTTGAGCCGGGTTGGCTCACAGGCTTGATGATACAACAGATCAAAATATTGTAAAGTTCAATTGCGCGGAGCCGGACCGGGAATACGTGTGCCCGCGCCCACCTGATAAACCGCGCGCCAGGGCTGGTAACGGCTCACAATTTTGTCCTCGTGCAGCACCCTGTCATCTATTTTTACCACACGAGTGATGGTTACGTCCATCCCCTCTATGGCCCAATCCACCTGTTTGATGGTGCCTGCCGGCAGATTTGGCACTTCTTCGTAAGCGGGCGGGGCCGGCGCGACTTTGTTTTCAATCAGCGGCTCGCTTACTTCAACCTTTCGGTTGGTGGGCGTGCCAAAAAATTTAAAGGTGACGGTACCTTCATCCAAATCGGTTTCGGTCTGGATGAGCAGGTAATGGTCGGTATCGTTGCGGAACCTAAAATCGACATCGGGCGTGTAGATGGTGGCATCCAGCCCCGGCGCCGAGTTGGTTTCATACCAGCTTACCCGGTAAGCGTGCGCCCAGCGCTCAACCAGTTCAAAGCCGCCAAAAAGGGCCGCCCGAAAAGCGGTGGTGCTCACCTGGCACACACCGCCGCCAACATCCAGCGTAGTGCGATTGCCAAAAATAATCAGCGACTCATCGTAGCCCTGCTCTTTGGTCACTTCGCCCAGGTTATCGTTAAACGAGAATATTTCGCCGGGCGGCACCAGCACCCCGTTAAATTTTGAGGTCGCCACTTCAATGTTGTGCATCCGGCCGGCGCTGGAGCCTTTAAAGTACGAGGTCGCTTCGGCTACGTTGGCGGTAATCCCCAGGCTGTCCAGGTTGTCGCTGGAAATCTGGGGCGGGATGGTCCGCACCGGCAAATTCACCGTATGCGCCCCCTGCGATACCGCCGCGGTCACCGCCTGCTGCGCCGCGGCCACATCCAGTTCGCGGCCGTTACGGCTGGGTTCAGTGACCTCAAGCTGGTTGCTCTCTTCGTTAAAGTAGAGGCTGGCATCGTGCGGCAGGGTGTTGGTGCCGCTGATGATCTGCTCAAAATAGGGCATCAATTTTTCCGGGGCCAGTTGCAGGCTGACGACCGGTTTACCGCTGTCGTCATTATTTTCCGCAATGGTGATCATCGGGGCCAGGTCGGCGGGCAAAATTTGCCACGCGCCGCCGCCTTCAACCTGCAACACCAACGGCTGGCTCAACAACAGACGCGCCTGCTGCTGCACCGGAGCCACATCGGCCGTATCGATGGCCGGCAGCACCTGCTGGGTAAACGCATCGATCACCTGCGGCCCGTCGCCCAAAATGGCGGCCTCGATGAGCGGCCGGGTGGCGTCAATGTGCAGCCGCCGGCCGCGTTGAGCCAGCGTTACTTCCACGCTGCCGTCCGAGCCAATTTGCAGGCGGGCATTTTGGGGCGGGTAATCAACAACCTGGCTCAACTGCTGCAAAATAGCGGTTGTCGGGCCGTCATCGTAGCGAAACAGCGGTTCCACATTAACGGACCGGGAATAGAGCGACAGGTGAGTCAGCATATCGGCCAGCAGGTTGCCCTGCCGGCCCACGGCAAAAGCCAGGTCGGCGGTGGCGACCACATCCACCTGCATGCCCAGTTGCTGGCCGGTAAAAGTCCACTGCTCGCTGTTGTCCACCCGAATGGTGAGCGGGCGGCTGAGCCGCTCGTGGCCCAGGGTATTAATGGCCGACATAATTTCCGGGCGGGTCATGCCGCCCACATCCAGCCCGGCCACCGACACGCCCGGATAGGCGCGTTGCAAAAAAATAAGCTGATACACCAGCATGGCAAACACCAGCAGCACCAGCACGCCGCCGGTAAAAGCCACAAACAGCAACGGCAGCCACAGGCTGGGGTGTTTTGGCGCGTTTATTCTGATGGTCCGGCTAATCTGGTTCAGCATACCGATTCCTGATAGTCGCTCGTTAGTTGTCACCGGCACATTATACGTAACGAGTGACAAATAACTTCTGACAAACATTCCGCCGATACTATACCAACGGGGCGGGTTATGTCAATTTTGAAATTCCAGCTCCGGGCCGGTGGGCGTATCCTTTACCAGCCAACCGAAATCGGCAACTTTATCGCGTAGTTCGTCGGCGGCGGCCCAATCTTTGCGCTGGCGGGCGGCCTGGCGCTGCTCTACCAGCGCCAGCACCTGCGGCGGCGGCTCCGGCGACCCGGCGGCCTGATCTTCAGCGTGAGCCTGCCGCACCTGTTCCCAAATATTGGCCGGGACAATAGTCTCCGGCGGCGGGCTGGTAAACGCGCCCAACTGGGTGATTTCAAACTGCTGACCGGCAGCAAACTGCCGCCGTTCGTGGCCGCGCAACAGGGTGACGTTGCCTTTGCCCATAACGTGGCAGGTTTGGCCGGCGGGGTCCAGCACCAGCGCCGTATGCTCATCAATGCCCACCACCGTTTGGCGCGGCGGCAGCAACGCCATCAGCTTTTCAAAGCGAGCCTGCCCCATATAGCAGCGGCTGGTGTCCAGTTCGGCGCCACCTTCAATATTGTTCCAGTGCGGCACCAGCACCAGCGACAGGCCGTACAGCCCAAAAAAATCAAGCCCCAAATGCCAGTGCAGCTCTTCGCCCACTTTGTAAATTTCATACACGGGCAGGGCGTGGGCGCTAAACGCGATGGTGGTGGCGCTGGCCAAAATCAGCGACGCGCCCAGCCGGTGGCGCGCGACCAGCGTGTGCCAGGCCAGCGTATCCTGCAACTGGCGCACGGCGTAGGTGGGACTACCCGGCCCCATAAAAATCACATCGGCCTGGAGCAGCGGCGAAACAATTTTGGGGTTGTCCGGGCTAAAGGGGGTGTTCCGCTTGCGCGCCGGGATCACTTCCGTTTGGGGCCGGTAATTTTGCAGGTTGTGGGCAAAAAAATCGGCCACGCGCTGGGCCACTTTGTCAGAATTCGGCTCGAAACCGGCCGGCGTTTCCAACACCCTCACTTGCGGCGCAGGCGGGAGCTGGCTAAAAAGCCAATCGTACACTTTGCGAATGCTGGGCGCGGTTTCACCGGAGCCGAGCAAAATTACAAATCCGGGTTGGTGGGTCATAATTTCTTTATCCTGATATGGTTTGGGGGGCGCAGCCAGCCCAAAAACCGTTTTGCAGCGTATCCAGCAAAAGTTGAACCAGCGCGCCGGGCCGGTGAACGTGAATATCGTGATCGGTATTTTCAAACCAGTGCACCGCCGCTTGCGGCAAACCGGCCTGCGCCACCGCCACCTGTTTGGCTTTCAGCGCCGTCCAGTGCGGGTCCTGCCGGGCTTCGGCCACGCAGATGAGCGTGGGCGCGGCCACCTGCGGGTAGAGCGCCGCCGGGCGCTGCTCCCACATGGCCCGCAAAATGGCCAGGTGGCGGTCCAGCGACAGCCACGGCCGAATGGTGCCATCGGGCAGGGTTTCAAAATTGGCCAGCGTGGCTTCAATGCCAAACTCGGCCCAGTCCGGGTGAAAATCGCGGATGCGGGCGGCCAGCTCGGTGCGGGGCATGCCGGCCAGCGGCGGCGGTTTGAGTTCCACCGAAATTTTTTCCCACGAGGCGTCCGGGCGCGAGTGCAAATCCAAAAAACCGCCATCGACAAAAACCAGCCCGCAGGCCGCCGCCGGATAACGCGCGCCAAATTCCAGCACCACATTGCCGCCCCACGACTGCCCCACCAAAATGGGCCGTTCCAGCGCCAGCGCAGCCAGCAGCCGGGCCAGGTCGGCGGTAACATGGGCAAAACCGTAGCCGGAGTCCGGCTTGTCGCTGAGGCCGTGGCCGCGCTGGTCAACGGCAATAACCCGGTGGCCGGTCTGCGCCAGCGCGTCGCCCACAGCATCCCAGGTGCGGCTGTTGCTCGACAGGCCGTGCAGCAGCACAAACGGCGTTTTGGGGCCGGGCCATTCCCGCAGGTGAAGGTTAAAACCAATATCGACAAACCGGTCTTGTGGGGTCACGGGCTAGCCTTTCACCTGATTGTAGGCGGCCAGGGCGCGGTCTCTGGCCCGGTTGTGGTCAACCAGCGGGGCCGGGTAATGCTGACCAATGCGGCAGCCGGCGGCCTGCTGCTCCAGCGGCGACATTTCCCACGGCGTGTGAATGAGCGCCGGGGGCACGTTGGCCAGTTCCGGCAGCCAGCGCCGCACGTAATTGCCGTGCGGGTCAAACTTTTTGCCCTGCAAAATAGGGTTAAAAATACGAAAATAGGGCGCGGCGTCGGTGCCGCAGCCGGCGGTCCACTGCCAGCCGCCGTTGTTGGCCGCCGGGTCGCCATCCAGCAGGTACTGCATAAAAAAGCGCTCGCCCCAGCGCCAGTCGATGAGCAGGTGTTTCACCAGAAACGAGGCCACAATCATGCGGGCGCGGTTGTGCATCCAGCCGCTGTGGCTGAGCTGGCGCATGGCCGCATCGACCACCGGGTAACCGGTGCGCCCCTGACACCAGGCGGCAAAGTGGGCTTTGTTGTTTTCCCAGGGCATCCGGTTAAATTTAAGCTGAAAATTACTGGTGCGCACCCGCGGAAAATGGTACAAAATGGACTGGTAAAATTCGCGCCAGATCAGCTCGTTGAGCCAGGTGGTGGCGCTTTTGGCTGCGGCCGGAGTGGGGGCGGCTTCGATGGCCGACCGGGCGCTAACGGCCGCCTGCCGCATCGACAGCATGCCAAAACGCAAATAGGGCGACAGCCGCGAGGTGCCGTTCAGGTCCATGCGGTCGCGCACATCGCCGTACTGCTGCATCTGGCCTTCAAATTTTTCCAGCCGGCGGCGAGCCTCGGCTTCACCAGCGGGAAAGGGGATGTCTTTTGGCAGCGCCGGCGCGGCGGGAATGGATTCCGTGGGCAGGCCGGGCGGCGCAGAAATTTGGGCGGGCGCGGCCAGCAGATCGGCCGGTTGGGGCGCTGGCAGCGCTTTCCAGGCTTTGCTGAAGGGCGTAAACACGGTGTAGGGCGTGCCATCGGCCTTGAGCACGGCATCGGGCGGGAAAACGGACGCGCCGGCTGTGAGGCGCAGGGTCAAACGCGCCGCCACCCGCGCATCGCGCCGGCGGGCAAACGGCGACACATCGGCCTCGGCAAAAATAGCGGCAGCGCCGCTGGCGGAGACCAACTGCTGCAGCACGGTCAGCGGGTCGCCCTGCCGAACAATTAATTGACCGCCCCTGCTGTGCAGGTCGGCGGCCAATGCGCGCAAGCCATCATATAAAAATGCCAGCCGGTTTGCGCCCACATATTCAGAATTGACCAATGCCGGGTCAATAATAAACAGCGGGATGAGCTGCTCACCGGCAGACAAAGCGGCGGTTAACGCCGGGTTGTCGGTTAAACGGAGATCGCGGCGTATCCACCAGATTGCTGTTGTAGCCATAGCGATAATTTTTGGTTATACGTCTTCGTCCAGAAATTGGGCGCAACTGCCCACATGGCTGTCGCTGGCGCTGACCAGATGGTATTCACTAACCTGGCTTGAGGGAGACCACATGGTAATGGCGTATTGTTTATCCACGGTTGCCATCAGCCAGTTTTTCAAATTCTCCAGCGTTGACGTTGACTGAACAGCGCTGTTAACGCTCAGCTCAACGTTTGGGGGCGGCGCAACAAGACGGGTGTGGAGGCTGCATTTTTGAGCCTGCTCCGGGTTGATTTCCAAACCGGGCGTGCTGCTCACCAGCGTAAACCGGGTTTTGTTTTCAGACTGCGGCGAGGTTAACCGCAGAAAAATTGCCTGGCCGGATTGATCGCCAAAGGTGAAGAACTCGGAGTTGGCAGCCAGCGCCGCGCGGGTTGGGCCAATAAGATGCGGCGGCGCGATGGTAAACTCCTCAGCCGGCCGGGCGGTATTATTTTGCGGCAATAGCAGAAAGCCGGCCAAAACTGTTCCCAAAATCAACAGCAGGCTAAGCACTGCCAGAATTATATAATTTCGTTTCATGAAAATCCCCCCCGCCGTGGAAACGGCATCAAAGAAGTTTTGGACTGAGCGGCAAAAACTCTATTATTTTAGACGACGCCACCTGTGCGGAACTTACCTGTTAACGCCCCAATTTACCCTACAACCAAAGTTATGACTGCTATCATAATCAACAATTGGAGTAATTTCAAGCCCTTTTACGCTTTTTAACAACGGCACTATGTTTGCACTTTTCAAACTTCGCTCAAAATAGGACACAGATTTACACAGA
>CAYOXS010000003.1:34530-52591 GCA_964407935.1 uncultured Caldilineaceae bacterium | reverse complement strand
GCGCACTACGTGTCATCGCCAGAAAACGCGGCGGGGTTGCTGGATATTCTGGATTACTGGCAGGTCTAGCATCCCTGCCCGGACTGATTGCCTAAATTTTAAATATATTTTACAATTACAGCGTCAGTTTCTATTCCCTTTGCCACATCACAAACATCAAGCGCCGCCAGCGGGTAAAAAGGTCAATTTACCTGCTCTACCAGATCACCGCCGGGCAGAAATTCGCTCGATTTTTCAATAGCAGTAGATAATTTAAACCAGGCTCATCAAGTTAATGCAAAGGAGGATTACAATGAAGCGAGCTTTGACAATTCTGTTTTTAGCTGCATTGCTTTCGTTAGTGGTGCTGGGGGTGGCTTACGCCGCGCCGCCACAGCAGGGCGGCGGGCAGGAGTACACCGTTCAGGCCGATGACTGGCTCAGCAAGCTGGCCGAAAAGAACTATGGCGATGTGCTGGCCTGGCCCGTGATCTGGCAGGCCACCAACGCCAAAGCTACCGAAGACACCAGCTTTGCCGCCATCCCCGACCCCAACGTGATTGAAGTTGGGCAAAAACTGTGGATTCCCGACGAAGCCGAAGCGACGATGATGCTGGAAGAATTTGCCGCCGAGCGCACCGCCGCCTCGCCGCAGGGTTCCGCCGACGTGACCGGCGAACTGAACGTGCTGTGCGTGGTTCAGCCGGAATGGTGCGAAGGCCAGATTTCTGAATTCAACAAAATTTACCCCGGCATTCTGATTAACTGGGTGCGCATGTCCAGCGGCGAATCGCTGACCCGCCTGCGCAACGAGGCCAGCAACCCGCAGTTTGATGTGTGGTGGGGCGGCCCGGTAGACAGCTACATTGCCGCCGCGCAGGAAGGGCTGCTGGAACCGTACGATTCGCCCAACACCGTCAACATCCGCGACCCCAAACTGATGAAAGCCCCCGACAATAGCTGGTTTGGCATTTACGTTGGGTCGCTGGGCTTTGCCACCAACACCAACTACCTGGCCGAACACCCGGAAGTGCAAGCGCCCACCAGTTGGGATGATCTGATCAAACCGGAATGGAAAGGGCAAATTATGATTGCTCACCCATCCAGCTCCGGCACATCTTACACCCAGCTTTGCACCGTTTTGCAGTTGAAGGGCGAAGATGCGGGCTGGGAATATCAACGCGCCTTTGCCAGCAACGTGCTGCAATTCACCAAAAGCGGCTCCGCGCCGGCTCGCTTTGTGGGCCAGGGTGAGGCGGCCATCGCCGTGGTCTTCTCCCATGATATTGTGACCAGCCAGGAAAGCGGCTTGCCTTTGCAGCTAACCTTCCCCGCCGAAGGCACCGGCTACGAAATCGGCGGCACGGCCATCATCAAAGGCGCTCAGCACCCGGATCTGGCCAAATTATGGGTCGATTGGGCCATCAGCCCCGCCGCACAGGAAATTGGCCCCAAATATCAGGCCTATCAGGCGCCCACGGTTATCGGCGCTTCTGCCTCCCGGCCGGAGCTGCTGGAAGTTAACCTGATCAACTACGACTTTGAGTATTGCGGCAACAACAAAAAAGATTTTGTTGACCGCTTTACCAACGAAATTGCCAACGCCGACGCGCTAAAAGAATAACCTTTCTGCACCGCTGCCCCCCGGAGTCCCAAAACTCCGGGGGGTTTTTATAACAACCCGTTTTAACCCCAACATCGGCAGTACATCTACGTTTCATGCAACAAATCGGACAAGCTCGACCCCATAAAAAAGAAGGTCTCAGCCAGGGACTCATCCGCCGTTTAAACGAGTTCAAACTGATTGGGCAGGATCATATTCTGGCGGTTGGCCTGCTCATTGTCAGCATTTTTGTCTATCTGTTTATCATCCTGCCGCTGATCCGGGTGATTGGGCAGGGGTTTTTTGTGCCAGATTACGGCAACACCCCCGATGCCGGCAACTTTAGCCTGGAATATTTTCTGCGCTACATTGACCCGGTTTACCGCACCCACTCCTGGAATGTGCTGCGCGACACAATGGTGATGGGCCTGCTCACGGCCGGTTTGGGCACGCTGTTTGGCTTTGTGTTTGCCTATACCGTAGTCCGCTGCAACATCCCTTTTTCGCGCCTGTTCCACGTTATCACCCTGTTGCCCACCATTTCGCCGCCGTTTGCCATTGCTGTGGCCGCCATTTTGCTGTTTGGCCGCAACGGGATGATCACCCGGCAAATTCTGGGCATTGAATTTACCCCCGGCGTCAACGATATTTACGGGCTGGACGGGCTGGTGTTTGTGCAGGTGATCACCTTTTTCTCGGTGCCGTACCTCATTATCCGGGCCATGCTGGAGCGCTTAGAGCCGGCCATGGAAGAGGCCGCCCTGAGCATGGGCGCCAGCAAATTCCACATTTTCCGCACGGTCACGCTGCCGCTGCTCATTCCGGGGCTGGCCGGCTCGTTTTTGCTGCTGTTTGTGGAGGCGCTGGCCGACCTGGGCAACCCGCTGCTTATTTCGGGCAACACTACCGTGCTCTCCGCCGAAATATACCTGGCGGTCAACGGCGAGTTTAACCAGCAAAAAGCCGCCGCCCTGTCGCTGGTGCTGCTCATTCCCACGTTGACCCTGTTTATTTTGCAGAACTACTACGTTAAAAAGCGCTCGTATATTTCTGTTACCGGCAAACCAACCGGCGGGCAGCTTACCGTGAAAGAACCGCTCATCCGCTGGACATTTATTACCATCAGTTCGCTGATGCTGATTTTGGTGCTAACGCTGTATGTTTCAATTGTGGCCGGCTCGATGACCCGGTTGTGGGGCGTGGATTATTCGCTCGACTTTAAGTATTACTCCGTCGCCTTCAATCGCGGCCTCGAAGCCATTATCGACACCACCTTTCTGTCGGCGATAGCCACCCCCATCGCCGGGTTGATTGGCATGCTGGTGGCTTTTTTAACCATCCGCCGTATCTTTTACGGCAAAACGGCGCTGGATTTTGTCTCCAATCTGGGCGGGGCCGTGCCCGGCACAATTTTGGGCATCGGCTACATTATCGCTTTTATCCAGGCGCCGTGGTGGAGCCTGCTGCTGGTTTACGGCGCGCTGGCCTTTTATTTTAGCCTGACTGTGGCCAAAACCACCGGCCAGCGATTAGCCATCGTTATTTCCGGTACCGTTATTGGCTATTTGCTCACCTATTTGCCGGGACAGGCCGGCTCTAACGCCGTGCTCAGTTTTGACGAATGGCACTACTCGCTGGCGGGCTTGCTGCTGCTGGCGGCCGCCATTGGCTGGTGGGGCGCGCCCGCCGGCCAGCGCAAAACCGGGCCGCTGGTGGTGCTGGGCATGGCCATTTTTTTGGTGATCTATGTGCAGGTTGGCCCGTGGCTCACACAGATGGTTATTTGGAGCCGCACCCTGCCGGGCACGCAGTTGCCCAAAATTGTCAGCAGCCTGTCTGACCAGATTGGTGTGTTTTTGCAGCCCACTCCCACGCTGATGGGCCTGACTCTGCTGGCTGTTAGTATTTTTGTGGTGGGCGGCGTTGAAAAACGAGCCAAACTGCCGCTGGCCATTTTGCTGCTCAGCGTCAGCGCGGCATTGACGCTGGTTGACCAGCCGCTGGTGCTCATCGGCACGGCCTACATTATTATTTTTGCCTACGCCGTGCGCAGCCTGCCCGCTTCGGTGCGCGCCGGCGTGGCTGCCCTGCAACAGATTGACCCGGCCATCGAGGAAGCCTCGGCCAGTTTGGGTGCTAACGCCCAATACACGTTTCGGCGCATCACCCTGCCGCTGATTTTGCCGGCCTTTATCGCCGGATTGATTTTTAGTTTTGCCCGCCACATGACCAGCCTGTCGGCCATTATTTTTCTGTCTACGGCCAAATGGCGCATCCTCACCGTAGAAATTTTGAGCGCCGTTGAACAGGGCGGGATGAGTTTGGCCGCAGCCTACTCAATGATTTTGATTGTGATCGTGCTGGCGGCCATCGGCCTGACATACCTGATTTTGGGCCGCACGCTGGGCAGCCAGGGCGAAAACGTCGATTTAAATCTGTAAAAAATTGCGCCGCAGACCGGAAGGCTTAGCCGGACGTCCGTGGAGTTGGGAGTAGTGAAAATGGAGTCCTGTCACGATTTTTAAGAACCGGCGCAGGAGATTCCTGCCCCTAACTCCTAATTCCTGACTCCTGAATCCTACTTTTTAAGGGAGTTAATTTGTGAGCTTTTTACTGCTGGAAAATCTGACCAAGGAATTTGTGGGCCGGGGCGGCGAAGGGGTTGTCCGCGCCGTAGACCAGGCCAACATTCGCATTGAAAAAGGCGAATTTGTGACGCTGCTGGGGCCATCGGGCTGCGGCAAAACCACTACCCTGCGCCTGATTGCCGGCTTTGAGTTTCCCACCGAAGGCCGGATTGTGCTCGATAGCGACGTAATCAACGAGCAGCCGCCCAACCAGCGGGATATGGCGATGGTCTTTCAAAGTTACGCCATCTTCCCCCACCTCAACGTGTTTGAAAACATTGCCTACGGGCTAAAAATCCAGCGGCTGAGCAAAAGCGTGATTCAGGACAAGGTGCGGCGGGTGCTGGAACTGACCGAGCTGTCCGGGTTGGAAAACCGCGCGCCCAACGCGCTGTCGGGCGGGCAGCAGCAGCGGGTGGCGCTGGCCCGGGCGCTGGTGATGGAACCCAAAGTGCTACTGATGGACGAGCCGCTTTCTAACCTGGATGCCAAACTGCGCGAAGTGATGCGCACCGAAATCCGCCGCATTCAGCAGTCGCTGGGCATTACCAGCGTGTACGTTACCCACGACCAGCTTGAGGCCATGACCCTGTCTGACCGGATTGTGGTGATGAATCAGGGCCGCATCGAGCAGATTGGCAGCCCGTCAGAAATTTATCGCCGGCCGCACACCGCTTTTGTGGCCGATTTTATTGGCCGCACCAATTTTGTGGCCGGCAAAGTGCGCAGCGTCGAGCCGGACTCGGTGGCGGTGGAGGTGTTTGGCCAAACGCTGGCCGCGCCCCTGCCTGATGATCCGGTCAGCGCCGGCCAATCGGTGCGGCTGGTGCTGCGGCCGGAAGCCATTCAGGTGCGCGATCAGGGTGGGCAGTATCAGGGCACGGTGCGCTGGTCATCGTATCACGGCAACGCCGTTGAGTACGAGGTTGAAGTGGCCGGGCAAGCGCTGGTGGTCATCAACACCGATCCGCGCCACACCACTATTTATCCCGCCGGGCAGCAGGTCGCCGTTAATTTTTTGGAAGACTGCCTCTACATTTTGCCCGCGGAGTAAACATCTATCCCTAAAAAAGAGCGCTTGCGGATAAAATCAATTGCCTGTATAATTGCTGCAATTCACTCAACCCCTTCCCTTATTACAGATGACTCTCGGTGCCGAGCTTCACCCCACACCGGGAGTTTTTGTTAACATCAACCGGATAGAATGGGCAGCCGTGACGCTCTCAACGACAACTGGATAGCTTGTTGTCGCTTGAGGGCGTTTTTTTATACTATTGCTCAAAACCGGAGTTTGGCCCAAAGGATGAAATGAGCGCAAGGGCGCTTCGTGAAGCGCCCTTGCCTTCGCACATTCGCAGATTCGCAGATTTAAATAAAAAGGAGGGACGATGCAAATTTATCCAGAGTACGACACCGGCCCGTTTTACGATGAAATGTTTGAAGCGGCAGGCATGCCCCGGCCCAGCACCCGCCTGCTGGCCGAGCAAATTGCCGCGCTGCCCCCCGGCGAACTCAAACGCCGCCAGGCCGCCGCCGAAAAAGCGCTGTACGATATGGGCATCACTTTTAGCGTGTACGGCCACCAGGCCGGTACCGAAAAAATCTGGCCGTTTGATCTGGTGCCGCGCATCATCAACGCCGCCGAATGGGACCTCATCGACCGCGGCCTCAAGCAGCGCATCCGCGCCCTCAATCTGTTCATCGATGATATGTACCACGATCAGAAAATTTTAAAGGACAACGTCATCCCGGCGCAGATGGTGCTGGAATCGCAGGGCTATTTGCCCGCCTGCCAGGGCTTAAACCCGCCGCGCGGTATCTGGTGTCACATTACCGGCACCGATCTGGTGCGCGACACCGACGGCCAGATTTACGTGCTGGAAGACAATCTGCGCTCGCCGTCCGGGGTGTCTTACGTGCTGGCCAACCGCCGCCTGATGAAGCGCACCCTGCCCGAGCTGTTCGCGCTGGCCAAAATTCGCGCCGTCGATGCCTACCCGGCCCACCTGCTGGAGATGCTGCACGCCATCACCCCCAAAAAAGTAAAATCGCCGATGGTGGCCCTGCTGACGCCCGGCATTTACAATTCGGCCTATTTTGAGCACTCGTTTCTGGCCCACGAAATGGGCGTTGAGCTGGTGGAGGGCCGCGATCTGGTCATCAAAGATGGCTACGTCTGTATGAAAACCACCCGCGGTTTGCAGCGCATCGACGTGATCTACCGCCGCATCAACGATGACTTCCTCGACCCGCAGGTTTTCCGGCCGGACTCGATGCTGGGCGTGCCGGGCATTATGGACGCCTTTCGCGGCGGCAAGGTGGCGCTGGCCAACGCGCCCGGCACCGGCGTGGCCGACGACAAAGGCATCTACCCTTACGTGCCGCAGATGATCAAATATTATCTGGGTGAAGAGACCATCATCCCCAATGTGCCCACCTACCTTTGCACCAACCCCGCCGACCGGCAGCACGTGCTGGCCAATCTGGACAAGGTGGTGGTCAAATCGGTCAACGAAGCCGGCGGCTACGGCATGCTGGTTGGCCCGGCCTCTACCCACGAGCAGCGCGAGCAGTTTGCCGACAAAATCAAGGCCGCGCCGCGCAACTTCATCGCCCAGCCCACGCTGGGGTTGTCGCGGGTGCCTATCATCACCGATGGCGGGCTGGAAGGCCGCCATGTGGACCTGCGGCCCTACATCCTTTACGGCGAAGATATTTACGTGCTGCCCGGCGGGCTAACGCGGGTGGCGCTGGTCAAAGGCTCGCTGGTGGTCAATTCATCGCAGGGCGGCGGCAGCAAAGATACCTGGGTTCTGGAAGAATAGGAGGAGCGCACCATGTTAAGCCGAGTGGCCGAAGCAATTTACTGGATGAGCCGGTACCTGGAACGGGCCGAAAACATGGCCCGCTTTCTGGAGGTCAACTGGCATATGTCGCTGGATCACCGCCCGGAAAAAGAGTTTTACCAGTGGGAGCCGCTGGTCAGCGTTACCGGCGACCGCGCTGTTTTTGCCGAGCACTACCAGCAGTCTACCAAACAAAATGTGATCAATTTTCTCAGCCTCGACACCGACTACCCCCACTCGATCATTTCGTGCCTGCGGGCCGCCCGTGAAAACGCCCGCACCGTCCGCGAGATCATCTCCAATGAGTTGTGGGAACAGATCAACATGTTTCATCACACGGTCGAAGAAGTGGCCGCCAACCCGGAAAACCTGTACATCAACCCCTACGAATTTTGCCACGATGTCAAACTGCGCGGCATGCTGCTCGGCGGCATTGCCAACGACACCCTGGCCCACAGCGAAGGCTGGCACTTTTTCCGGCTGGGCCGTTTTCTGGAACGGGCCGACAAAACCTCGCGCATCCTCGATGTGAAATACTTTATCCTGCTGCCCGATGTGAACTACGTTGGCACCGCCTACGACGATATTCAGTGGGCCGCCCTGCTACGCACCACCGACGCGCTCAACGCCTACCGCCAGCATTACGGGCGCATCACACCCCGTCAGGTAGTTAAATTTTTAATGCTGGGCCGAGATTTTCCCCGGGCCATTTTGCACTGCCTGCTCAAAGGGCAGCAATCGCTGCACAGCATCAGCGGCTCCAGCGTGGGCACCTTCACCAACAAAGCCGAACGCGCGCTGGGCCATCTGGTGGCCCAGCTCTCGTACACCAGCACCGACGACATTTTTGACAAAGGGCTGCACGAATTTACCGACCAGTTGCAGACCGAAATGAACGAGGTTGACAACGCCATCGCCGAAAGCTTTTTTGGCGTCACTTTTCAGGCGCAGGCGCAGCAGCAGTAGGTCACGCTTTTAGCGTGACTGTCGGGCTGATTCGTGGAAGTGAAAACGGAGTCCAAAACTGTAGTTTTGGACTCCTGCCGCAAATTTTTTAACAGCCGGAGCAGGAACCCTCCCCAACTCCTAATTCCTGACTCCTGATCCCTGCTTTTTACGGAGGCCGGATGTCCATTATTGTCGCTATTAATCACAAAACGCATTATCAGTACGACCGGCTGGTGTCGCTGTCGCCGCACGTGTTCCGGTTGCGGCCCGCGCCCCACTGCCGCACGCCCATTCAGGCCTACTCGCTGCGGCTGCGGCCCGAGCCGCATTTTATCAACTGGCAGCAAGACCCGTTTGGCAACTATCAGGCCCGCGTGGTTTTTCCGGAGCGCGCCGACGAGCTATATATGGAAGTGGATGTGGTGGCCGATATGACGGTCATCAATCCCTTTGAATTTTTTGTTGATGACTCCGCCGCCGAAATTCCGTTTGAATACAGCCCGCAGGAGTCCCGCGAGCTTGGCCCCTACCTGGCTCTGGCCGAAAACGGCCCGCTGCTGCAAAAGTGGCTCACCGGCGTGCCCCGCGCCAAACGGCCCACCGTTGATTTTTTGGTTGACCTCAACCGCAAATTGTGGCAGGACATTGGCTACACCGTCCGCATGGAGCCGGGCGTGCAAAGCTGCGAGGACACGCTGCAGCGGGCCATCGGCTCCTGCCGCGATTCCGGCTGGCTGCTGGTGCAGGTGCTGCGCCATTTGGGGCTGGCCGCCCGCTTTGTATCCGGCTATCTGGTGCAGCTCACCGCCGATGTCAAATCGCTCGATGGGCCATCCGGCCCGGCGGCCGATTTTACCGACCTGCACGCCTGGGCCGAGGTGTACGTGCCCGGCGCGGGTTGGCTGGGGCTGGACCCTACCTCCGGCCTGTTTGCCGGCGAGGGGCACATTCCGCTGGCCTGCACCCCGGACCCGGCCAGCGCCGCGCCCGTCACCGGCTTCACCGACAAATGCGAAGTGTTGAAATTTGAGTTCACCAACACCGTGCAGCGCCTGCACGAAGACCCGCGCGTCACCAAACCCTACAGCAACGAGCAGTGGTCGGCCATCAATTTGCTGGGCCAACAGGTTGACGCCGAGTTGCAAACCGCAGATGTCCGGCTGACAATGGGCGGCGAACCCACGTTTGTGTCGATTGACGATATGGACGCCGCCGAGTGGAACAGCGCCGCCGATGGCCCGCACAAACGCCAACTGGCCGGCAGCCTGATTCGGCGGCTGCACCAAACCTTTGCCGCGGGCGGGGTGCGCCACTACGGGCAGGGCAAGTGGTATCCCGGTGAGCAACTGCCGCGCTGGCGGCTGGCCTGCTACTGGCGCACCGACGGCGTGCCGCTGTGGCGCAATCCGGCGCTGCTGGCAGAAGAAGAAAAGGATTACGGTTTTGGGCTGGACGAAGCCCACCGCTTTTTCAAAACACTGGCCGGCTACCTGCGGGTTGACGCCAAAAATATCAAAGCCGGCTACGAGGACGCCTACTATTATTTGTGGGAAGAGGACAACCTGCCGGCCAACATTGACCCGCTGCGGGCCGATTTGAGCGACCCGCTGGAACGCCGCCGCCTGGCCGATCTGCTGGCGCGCGGGCTGAACACCCCCACCGGCTACGTGCTGCCCCTGCGCTGGAACACCCCGGCGCAAAATTGGGAAAGCAGCGCCTGGCTGTTCCGGCGCGGCGAAATGCTGCTCATCCCCGGCGATTCGCCAATGGGGCTGCGCCTGCCGCTCAAATCGCTGCCGTGGCAGGTGGAAGAAGAGATTGAACCGGTCATCGAGCGCGACCCGTTTGCCGAGCGTTCCACCCTGCCCGATTATCACGACGTGGTGCAGAGCCGGCTGGCCACCGAGTCCACGCCGCCGCCCGCTGCCCCGCCGCGCCAAAAAATCAGCCGGGATGTCGTCCGTACCGCGCTGTGCATCGAGCCGCGCCACGGACGGTTGTATCTGTTTTTGCCGCCGCTCGGCTTTCTGGAATATTATCTCGATTTGCTGGCCGCCATCGAAATGACCGCCGCCGAGCTGAAGCTGCCGGTGGTGCTGGAGGGGTACGAGCCGCCCGCCGACTGGCGGCTGCGCAAAATATTGGTCACGCCCGATCCCGGCGTCATCGAGGTGAACATTCACCCGGCACACAACTGGCCGGAACTGGTGGATAATACCAAAACGCTATACGAAGAAGCCCGGCAGACCCGCCTTGGCACCGAAAAATTCATGCTCGATGGCCGGCACACCGGCACCGGCGGCGGCAACCACGTTACCCTCGGCGGCCCTACCCCCGCCGACAGCCCCTTTTTGCGCCGCCCCGACCTGTTGGCCAGTTTGGTAACCTACTGGCAGCATCACCCCGGCCTGTCGTACCTGTTTTCCGGCATGTTCATTGGCCCCACCAGCCAGGCCCCCCGCGTGGACGAAGGCCGCGAAGAGCAGCTTTACGAGCTGGAAATCGCCTTCCAGCAAATCCCGCAGCCCGGCGATCCGGTGCAGCCGTGGTTGGTTGACCGGGTGCTGCGCAATTTGCTGGTCGATATTACCGGCAACACCCACCGCGCCGAATTTTGCATCGACAAACTTTACTCGCCGGATTCGGCCAGCGGGCGGCTGGGGCTGGTGGAGTTTCGCGCGTTTGATATGCCGCCCCACGCCCGCATGAGCGCCAGCCAAATGCTGCTGCTGCGGGCGCTGGTGGTCCGGTTTTGGCGGGAACCGTACCGCCACAAACTGGTGCGCTGGGGTACCGAACTGCACGACCGCTTTTTGCTGCCGCACTACGTGGCCGCCGACCTGCAGGAAGTGGTCGATGACTTGCAGCAGGCCGGCTATCCGTTCCAAATGGAGTGGCTGGCCCCATTTTTTGAATTCCGTTTTCCACGCTACGGCACGGCCCACGTGCGTAATATTGAGCTGGAACTGCGCATGGCCATCGAACCGTGGCACGTGCTGGGCGAGGAAGTGGCCAGTTTTGGCACGGCCCGCTACGTGGATTCTTCGGTGGAGCGGGTGCAACTCAAGGTGCGCGGCCTCACCGCTAACCGCTACATGCTCACCTGCAACGGCCGGCACGTGCCGCTGCGCAGCACCGGCGTCCACGGCGAATTTGTGGCCGGCGTGCGCTACCAGGCCTGGCAGCCGTCGTCGTCACTGCACCCGACCATTGGCGTGCACTCGCCGCTGGTTTTTGACGTGGTCGATACCTGGAATCGGCGTTCCGTCGGCGGCTGCACCTACCACGTGTCGCACCCCGGCGGCCGCGCCCACGAGGACACGCCGGTCAACGCCAACGTGGCCGAGTCGCGCCGGGTCAGCCGTTTTTGGGATTTTGGCCACACCCCCGGCCCAACAATGGTGCGTTACGAAACCACGCCGCGCGGCGTGTGGAGTTTCAAAGCCGAAGGCTCGCCGGTTGGCCCGGCCAGTTTGCCGCCGGAGGAGGTCAACCCCGAATACCCGTACACGCTCGATTTGCGGCGCGGTTAATCACTGGCAGCCAACGCTGCCGCCGGTTGGGCGCGTTGGGTGCTCAGCGCCTGCGCGGTAAATATCAGCGAGCCAACCAGCAGTAGCACCAGCACCATAGACATACGCAGCGAGGTGGCTTCGGCGATCAGGCCGATGGCGGGTGGCCCGGCCAGAAAGCCGGCATAACCGATGGTCGCCACGCTGGCGATGCCCACTCCGGCCGGCAGGCCCGGCACATTGCCCGCCGCGCTAAAGGCCAACGGCACCACAATGGACAGCCCCGCGCCCACCGCGGCAAAACCCAGCAACACCGGCGCGGCCTGCGGCAACAAAATCGTCAGCAGCAGCCCCACCGAGGCAGCCACGCCGCCGGCCCGCACCAAATTGGCCGGGCCAAAACGCATCGTCAGGTTATCGCCCAGCAGCCGCCCACCGGTCATGGTGATGGAAAAAGCGGCAAATCCAAAAGCAGCCATGCTGTCGGTGGCGCCGACAATGCTTTTCAGGTAAACGGCGCTCCAGTCGGCCATCGCTCCCTCGCCAATAGAGGAACAGAAGGCCACTGCGCCCAGCGGCCACAACGCCCGCGCCGGCAACCGGAACACCGAACCACTGAGGTCCGGCTCGACCTCTGGGGCGACGGGCAGCAGGCGCGGCGCGGCCAGTAAAATCAACAGCAGAAACGCCGCGCCGGCCATTACAAAATGCAGAGTTGGCCCAATGCCCAAATAAGCCATCACTGCGCCAATAGCGGCCCCGACAAAGCCGCCAATGCTGAACGCGGCGTGAAACGAGGACATCACCGACCGCCCCAGCGCCCGCTCAACATCAACGCCCTGGGCATTCATGGCCACATCCATTGTGCTCATGGCCGCGCCAAACAAAAACAGGTTCAGCCACAAAGTGGCGGCGTTTGGCATCAGCGCCAGCGGCGGCAGCAGCAGGCACAACAGCAGCGCGCCGGCCGTGGTTACGGTGCGGCTGCCGTACCGGGCAATCAGTCCCCCGGCCAGCGACAGGGCAACCAGCACCCCAACGGCAATGCCCAGCAGCACCAGCCCCAATTGGCCTTCGCTTAACGCCAGTTTGGCCTGAATCTGGGGGATGCGCGCCACCCAGTTGGCAAAAAGCGCGCCGTTGATAAAAAACATGGCCAGCACCGCCCAGCGCGCGGTTTGAATAGAAGGAGTTTGTGAGTTCATAATGTTGTTCGCTTTCTAAAAGTAATGGATTGAGTACGTTGACCGGCGGCCAACGCACTCATAATATCTCAAGTCCGGCCTGCCGGTACGGCTCAAGGCTGGCCTCCGGCAGGTGCGGTTCGGTAACCAGATGAGTGATGTCTGACAGCGGAGCGACCGCGTACGGAGCAATGGTGCCCAGCTTGTCGCCCGTGGCCGCGGCAACAACCTCGCCGGATTGAGCGATAATGGCCCGGTTGATGGCTGCTTCATCGTACAGGGTAACGGTGTACCCGGCCTGGGGGTGAAGGCTGCAAATCCCCAAAAAGCAGATGTCGGCGTGGTAGCGGCCAAGCTGCGCCAGCGCCTCGGCATCGATGGCAGCACAGGCGCTTTTGCTGAGCCGGCCGCCCACCAGAATCACCTCAATAAAACGGTGATCGAGCAGCGTCAGCGCAATTTGGGGGCTGGTTGTCACTACCGTCGCCCGGAGCGATGGCTCAAGCTGCTTGCAAATTTCCAGGTTGGTGGTGCCGCTGCCAAAAATAACCACCTGCCCGTTTTGCACCAGCCGGGCGGCGGTTTGGGCAATGGCTACTTTGGCCGGCGAACTGTCCTGCACGCGTTCGGTGTAGGGGCGCTGCGGGGCCAGCGGCAGCGCGCCGCCGTGAACCCGTTTCAGCCGCCCTTCCGCGGCCATATCGCGCAAATCGCGCCGGATGGTATCTTCTGATACGCCGTACAGGGCGCTCAGATCCGTGGCGATGAGTTTGCCTTCGGCCTGCAATTTTTCCAGAATGTGCTGCCGGCGCTCCTGGGGTAAATTAATGTTCAAATTGCTGTCGGGCATAAGTTTGGTTATCCTGCGTTTTTATACGGGTTTATGCGTTATTTTTTATATTTTATCACACAAACCGGCAAAGTCAAGAGTTTTCAAGTACACCCGGTCGCCGATTACCAAACTTTGAAAGCCCCGGTTTTTGCGGCATAATATGCCCAGCAATCGATCCGTTTTTAGTTGACCGCCCGCGAGGTGTCCGTGTCTGATATTTCAACCAGGTCTATGCTCAACGGTTATGTGGCCGAACCCGGCGCGTATGATGAATTGTGGCTCGGCCAAAAAGAGGTCCAGCCGCATTGGCAGGCCTTTATTCAGGCCATCGAGCAACTTGGCCCCATGGAACTGGAGCGTTTTCAGCGGGATGCCCGCCGCCAGCTCCGCGAAAATGGCGTAACCTACAACGTCCACGGTGACCCCGAAAATCTGCACCGGGCCTGGGCGCTGGACATCATCCCGCTGATCATCAGCCCGGACGACTGGCAAATTATCGAAGCCGGCCTCAAACAGCGGGCCGAACTGCTCAACCTGATTCTGGCCGATATTTACGGCCCGCGCGAATTGATCAAGCGCGGGCTGCTGCCGCCGGAACTAATTTACGGCCACAACGGTTTTCTGCGCCAGTGTGATGGCGTGCGGCTGAGCGGGCCGTACCAGCTCATCATTTACGCCGCCGATCTGGCCCGCGGCCCGGACGGCCGCATGTGGGTGCTGGGCGACCGCACCCAGGCGCCGTCGGGGGCGGGCTACGCGCTGGAAAATCGCACCGTGCTCAGCCGGGTTATGGGCAGCCTTTACCGCGATAACAAAATTGCCCGCCTCTCCAATTTTTTCCGCGAGCTGCAAGCCACCCTGGCCGATCTGCCGGCGCAGCGCGGTACGCCGCCGCGAGTGGTCATTTTAACCCCCGGCCCCCACAACGAAACCTATTTTGAGCACGCCTACCTGGCCGCCTATTTGGGCTACTCGCTGGTACAGGGCGATGACCTGACCGTTCACGGCGGGCGGGTGTCGCTCAAATCGCTGGAAGGGTTGCAGCCGGTTGACGTGCTGCTGCGCCGGGTAGACGACCTGTTTTGCGACCCGCTGGAACTGCGCGAGGACTCGCGGCTGGGCGTGGCCGGCCTACTCGAAGCGGCGCGCCGGCAGACTGTGGCCATCGCCAACCCGCTGGGCAGCAGCGTGCTGGAAAACCCCGGCCTCATGCCCTTTCTTTCCGGGCTGGCCAAACACCTGCTCGGCGAAGAGCTGTTGTTGCCCTCGGCGGCCACGTGGTGGTGTGGCCAGCCCAAAGAAAAGGATTACGTGCTGGCCAACCTGCCGCAATTGGTCATCAAAAAATTGCACCGCCAGCCGCAGGGCCGCAGCGTTTACGCCGCCGAACTCAGCCGCAGCCAGCTCGACGCGCTCCGCCAGCAAATTCTGGCCGAACCGCATATGTACGTGGGGCAGGAGCCGGTCAGCTTTTCTACCACGCCGTCGCTGGTGAACGGCCGGCTGGAGCCGCGCCACGCGGTGATGCGTACTTTTTTGGTAGCGCGCCGCGATGGTTACGCGGTGATGCCGGGCGGCCTCACCCGCAGCGCGCCGGTGCGGGGCGGCTACATTGTTTCCAACCAGGCCGGCGGCATCAGCAAAGATACCTGGGTGCTCACCACCACGCCCCAAAAATACACCAGCCTGTGGCTGCAAGCCGACCGCATTGAACGGGCCATCAAAAGCAGCTACCACCTGCCCAGCCGCGCCGCCGAAAATCTGTTTTGGGTGGGGCGCTACGCCGAGCGCGCCGAAGCCAGCGCCCGGCTGCTGCGCGTCATCATGAATTATTTAAATGATGGCGAACCCGTTGGCAGCGATGACGACGCCACCGCCCAAATTATGCCTTTTTTGCTGCGGGCGCTCACCCACATTACCATGACCTACCCCGGTTTTGTGGGCAAAGGCAGCAACAAACGGCTGGCTCAGCCCGTCGATGAACTGCTGGCGGTTACGCTGGATGGCAGCCGAGCCGGCAGCCTGTCGTTCAACCTGAAAACACTGGGGCAGGCCGCCTACGCCGTGCGCGATCTGTGGTCATCGGACACGTGGCGGGTGATCGACGGCATCGATATGCCGCTCAACCGCATGCAAAAAAGCCGCCGCCAGAGCCTGCCCAACGTGCAAAGCCAGCTCAACCGGCTGATCACCTCGCTGATGGCCTTTGCCGGCCTCAATACCGAAAGTATGACCCACGAAGCCGGCTGGCTGCTGCTGGACATTGGCCGCCGGCTGGAACGCTCGCTGTTGAGCATCGCCCTGATCCGGGCCGCGTTTGGCACCCAATGCCCCGAGCCGGTGGAATACTTGCTGCTCGATGCCATTTTGCGCACCACTGAAAATGTTATCACTTACCGCCGCCGCTACCGCTCTTACCTGCAACTGCAAACCGTGCTCGATTTACTGCTGCACGACGCCACCAATCCCCGCTCGCTCACTTACCAGTTGGATAAACTGCAAGAGCACATCGCCGCGCTGCCGCGCCAAAAAGCGCCCTATCGCCTTAGCGAAGAAGAACGGCTGGTGCTCGATGCCTCCACCCGGCTGCGGCTGGTAGATACGGCCGTGCTGGCCAAAACCGGCAACGACAGCGCCGTGCGCAAAAATCTGGATACATTTCTGGCCGAACTGGCCGCGCTGCTCAGCCAGCTTTCGCCGGTGCTCACCCAATATTACTTTACCCACGTGCGGGTGCCGTACCAGTTGCTCACCGCGGCTATTGCGCCGGATTCGCAGGCCGGCAGTGAAAACAGCAGCGATCAGGCAGCGTAGGCCATGCGTTTTAAAATTACCCACAAAACCGAATACGTGTACGATGAACCGGCCAGCCTGTGCTACAACGAAGCCCGCCTGCTGCCCCGCCCAGTTAACGAGCCGTGCTTTAAACAAAGCTACCTCAACCGCAAAGTCATCATCGAACCGCCCTACACCGATTACCGTGAACGCACCGATTATTTTGGCAACAGCGTGCTCTACTACACCATTCGCCAGCCGCACAAGCAAACGGTCATTACCGCCATCAGCGAAGTGCAGGTTGACGGGCCGTGCGCTCCCGCCGAAACCGTGCTGCAAGCTGCCGCCGGGCAAACGCCGTGGGAAGAGGTGCGGGCCGGCCTGCATACCGATTTGAACCCGGCCTCGCTGGAAGCGCGCCAGTTTGTGCTCAACTCGCCGCTGGTGGCTGCGTTTCCGCAGTTGGCCGATTACGCTGCCGCCTCGTTTCCGGCCAAACGGCCCATTCTGGCCGCGGCTCAGCATTTGATGCAGCGCATTCACCACGATTTTCAATTTGTGGCCGGCGTCACCTCTATTGCCACGCCGCTGGCCGAAGTGCTCAAAAAACGGCGGGGCGTGTGCCAGGATTTTGCCCATTTGATGGTGGGCTGTTTGCGCTCGCAGGGGTTGGCCGCCCGCTACGTGAGTGGCTACATTGAAACCCTGCCCCCGCCCGGCCAGGAAAAGCTGGTGGGGGCCGATGCCTCGCACGCATGGTGCTCGGTGTTTGTGCCGGAACTGGGCTGGGTGGATTTTGACCCCACCAACGCCCTCATCCCCGCCGAACAGCACATTGTTTTGGGCTGGGGCCGTGATTTTTCTGATGTGACCCCGTTGAAAGGGGTATTTTTTAGCAACGGCCAGCACAAACTCCGGGTTTCGGTCGATGTGGCCCGGCAAGCCGCATAAAGAATCTTAACAACCTACCGACACTAATTGAAATATCATTTGTGCCGCGAGTTTTTCGCCACCACTATTTTTGGGTGTGATCTGGCCACCTGACAGGTTTAAATTTGGGACACAGATTATCCCGGATCACACAGATTCATGTTAAAAAATTAGAGAGGAATCTGTGAAAACCTGTGGTATCTGTGTCCAGTTCAAAACCCAAACCATTCACGCTTAAAAGGCAGTAAAAATGAAATATGCAAAATGGATCAGCGTTGTCCTTTCCCTCGTTTTTCTCACATCTGCCTCGCCGCTGCTGGCCCAGGGCGGCGACTCGCCGCGCTTTGAACACATCACCGTTGAAAATGGGCTGTCCAACTCGGCGGTGCTGAATATTGCGCAGGATGACGACGGCCTGATGTGGTTCAGCACACTGGACGGCGTTAACAAATTTGATGGCGATAACATCACCGTTTACCGCCACAACGACGAAGACCCGCACAGTTTGAGCAACAACACGGTGATGACCAGCTACAAAACCAAAGATGGCACCCTCTGGTTTGGCACCGATCCCGGCGGCCTGAACAAATACAACAAAGCCACCGATCAATTTACGGTCTACAAACACAACCCCGATGATCCCAACAGCCTCAGCAACGACGCCGTGTGGGCCATTACCCAGGACCGCGCCGGCGCGCTGTGGCTGGGCACACGCAACGGGCTGAACCGGTTTGACCCGGCCACCGAAACCTTCAAAGCCTACCTGCCCGATCCCGACAACCCCCGCGCGCTGAGCCACTCTTTTGTGCTGCGCGTTCTGGAAGA
>CAYOXS010000003.1:0-34430 GCA_964407935.1 uncultured Caldilineaceae bacterium | reverse complement strand
TGGAAGGTGCTGGAAGATCGCAGCGGCAACCTGTGGGTGGCCACCGAGCGGGGCGGCCTCAACAAATTTGATCGCGACACCGGCCAGTTTGTCTCTTACCAGCACGACCCCAACAACCCGCTGACTGTCAGCCAGAACGATATTTTTTGGCTGTATGAAGATGACGGCGGTGTGCTGTGGCTGGGCGGCCGCAAAGTGGGCATCAGCAAACTGTACCCCGGCTTGCAGCGTTTTGGCCTGTATCGCCGCATTGCCGAAAACCCGCTCAGCCTGAACAACAGCAATATTGTTGGCATCTGGGTTGACCAGAGCGGCGTGCTGTGGGTGGGCACGCAGGGCGGTGGGGTAAACAGATTTGACCGCGCTAACAGATCGATGACCTATTACACCCACAACCCGGATAACCCCACCACCATTTCCAACGACAACATTTACGCCCTGTTCCAAACCGATGATGGCACACTCTGGGTCAGCACCCAGGGCGGCGGGCTGAACCGCTTTGACCCCGCCACCGAATCCTTTACCGCCTTTACCGACGACCCCAACAACCCCGATGACCTGCTCACCAATTTTATTACCAACATTGTTCCCGCAGAAGATGGCCAGTTGTGGCTGGGCACGCTCGGCTTTGGCCTGGAAAAATTCAACCCGGCCACCGGTACGGCCATCCACTACCGCAACGATCCGGCCAACCCCAACAGCCTCAGCGAAGGCACCATTTACGCCCTGCACCGCGACAAAGCCGGCAACCTCTGGATCGGCACAGCCCGGGGCGGAGTCAACAAATTCAACCCGCAAACCGAGCAATTCATCAGCTACCAAAACAATCCGGACAACCCCAACAGCCTCAGCCACAACGGCGTGCAGGCCATTTTTGAAGACGACGCCGGCCTGCTGTGGTTTGGCACCCAGGGCGGTTTGAGCAAATTTGATCCCGCCACCGAAACTTTTACCACGTATCACACCAAAAACGGGCTGCCCAACGAAAATATTTACGGCATCCTGCCCGACGATGCCGGCAATCTGTGGCTCAGCACTGGCAAAGGGTTGTCCCGCTTTAACCCGCAAACAGAAACCTTTCGCAATTTTGATGTGGCCGATGGCCTGCAAAGCAACCAATTTAACCAGCTCAGCTACTTTCGCAGCCCGGCCGGCGAGCTGTTTTTTGGCGGGCCAAACGGCCTCACCGCCTTTTTCGGCGCGCAGGTTACCGATAACCCCTACCTCCCGCCGGTAGTGCTCACCGATTTTCAACTTTTCAACCAGTCGATCACCCCCGGCAGCGCGCCGCTCGCCGCGCCCATCAACCAGATGGACAATTTGACCCTCAATTACGATCAATCCGTTTTTTCGTTTGAGTTTGCCGCGCTCAACTATCAAATTTCGGCCAAAAACCAGTACCGGTACAAAATGGACGGGTTCGACAAAGATTGGTCGCCGCCCAGCCCCAAACGCTCGGCCACCTATACCAACCTCAGCTCCGGCAGCTACACGTTTATGGTCAAAGCCTCCAATAACGATGGCGTTTGGATCGACACGCCCAAAACCATCGGCGTAACCATTTTGCCGCCGTGGTGGCAAACTCTGTGGTTTCGGCTGTCGATGCTGGGCATGGGGGTTGGCGCGGTAGTGGGTGTTTTTCAATGGCGGGTGCGGCAGGTTAAAATTTACAACCGCGAGCTGGAAGCAACCATTGCCCGCCGCACCGTCGAACTCCGCGAAAGCGAAGAAAAATACCGCAATGTGTCAGAACGGGCCAACGATGGCATCATTATTGTTCAAAACGAAAAAATAAGGTACTGCAACCCGCAGTTTGCCGCCCTGCTGGGATATTCCAGCACCGATATTCTGGACTCGCCGCTGGAACAAATTATCGCGCCGCAGCACCGCGCCTCGATTATCGAGCGCCACCACCGGCGGATTGGCGGCGAACCGGAACCATCGCGCTACGAAACAGTTTTCCTGCACCAAAACAAAGTGCCCATCGACGTTGAAATTAATGCCGGAATTATGGACTACCGGGGCCAACCCGCCGTGCTGGCCGTCGTGCGAGACGTGACCGCCCGCAAAGAGGTTGAGCGGGTGCTGCAAGAAGCCAAAGAAAAAGCAGAAGCGGCCAACCAGGCCAAAAGTACATTTTTGGCCACCATGAGCCACGAATTGCGCACGCCGCTCAACAGCGTGCTGGGTTACGCCCAAATCCTCAAACTCGACCCCTCGATTGGGGCGGAACAGCGGGCCTATTTGGACATCATCGAGCAAAGCGGCGACCACTTGCTGAGCCTCATCAACGACATTTTGAACCTGTCCAAAATTGAGGCCGGCAAAGTAGAAATCTTTCCGGCAGAAGTTAATTTGCCGGCATTTTTGCACGCCGTCACGGAAATCATCGCCATCCGGGCCAACCACAAAAAGCTGGCTTTTGAAGTTGAACTGGACCCCACCCTGCCGGCCATAATCCGGGTAGACCCCCAACGCCTGCGCCAGGTGTTGATCAATGTTTTGGGCAACGCTGTAAAATTTACAGACCGGGGACGCGTGTTATTTTCCGTCCAAAAACTTGTCAGCCAACCGGCCAACGGCGTCGCACTGATCCGCTTCACCGTAACTGATACCGGCATCGGGATTGCCCCGGAAAATCTCAAAAAAATATTTGACCCCTTTGAACAGGCTGGCGGGGCCGGTTACAGCAGCGCCGGTACCGGCTTGGGGCTGCCCATCAGCCGCAATCTGGTTCGCTTGCTGGGCGGTGATTTGCAGGTAACCAGCCAGGTTGGCCAGGGCAGCACGTTTTGGTTTGAATTGACGGCGCCCGTCATCGCCGAACAGGCCGCGCCGCCCCAGGCTGAAAATCACCGGATTGTTGGCCTCAAAGATCGCCAGCCGCACATTTTGGTGGTTGATGACAACACGCTCAACCGCCAACTACTGGTTGATCTGCTCACGCCGCTGGGCTTTGTGGTCAGTAAAGCCGGCGGCAGCGCCGACGCCCTGGCCCAACTGGCGGCGCACCCATTTGAGGCAGTTATCACCGATTTGCGAATGCCGGATATGGACGGTTTTGAGTTGATCAGCCGCCTGCGCGCAACCACGGAGTCCAGCCGCCTGCTGATTATTGCCTCATCGGCCAGTGTGCTGGGCCATGATCAGCAGCGAAGCCTTGACGTTGGGGCCGACGCCTTTGTCCCCAAACCGGTCCAGCTTTTGAAATTACTGGATATTTTGCAGCAGTATTTGCAACTGGAGTGGATATACGAAGCCCCACCGGAAGCCCCCCAAAACCAACCGTCCACCCTGCCGGATGATTTTTCGCTGGCCCCGGACATTCTGGCCCGGCTGGATTATTTAACCACCGTCGGTGATATCCACGCCCTGCGCGACTATGCCCGTCAACTCCAGCAAACCGGGGAACTCGGGGCGTTTGGCCAGACTTTGGAACAACTGACCAGAGATTTTGAACTGGATAAAATTCAGGCATTGCTCAATAAATACCGGGGCCAGCAACTCTGATTGCCGGGTAATCGTTGGCCGGGCGTGGGCTGCCGGTGCGGGCAATTTGATGCAAATCGGTTAGGCTGGTAGAGTATCGGTAAGGAGAGGCGCACCCGGTAAAAAACCATGTCAACCGTAAAACAGCCTGGGCGCTGGCTGGCCCGCGGAGCCGGCTCCCGGCCGCAGGCCGTGCCTACGGCCATCAACAGCTTAATTATTCTCCTGTGGCTCTGGCTCTATTCCCCGTTATTTACCTACCTTACCATCATCTTCTCCCGCGAAGACTTTCGCACCAACCAACTGGTATTGGTCGGCGTACTGGTTCTGATTGCCCTGCAAATTCGCGCCGGTCAGTTTCGGCTTCACTTCACCGCGCCGCCGCATCTTTACCGGCCGGCTGTAGCACTGGCGCTGAGCGGCTCGGTGCTGTTTTTGCTGGCCGAGCGCTTTCTCAACATCAACACCCTCTCGGCCAGCCTGTTTGCGCTGGCCAGCTACGGCCTGCTCGGCCTGTGGCTGGAGCCGTCGCGCTGGCGGCCGGGCCTGCCGGCGGCGCTGCTGCTGGCCGGCGCGCTGCCCTTTGGCGACCACCTGCAAACTTTTGTTGGCTACCCCATGCGCATTGTCACCGCCGGCCTCATCCGCGATGGGCTGGCGGCGGTCGGCGTTACTTCAGTCGGTATTGACACCATTCTGGTTTTTGAAAACGGCGTGTCGCAGGTCGATCTGCCTTGCAGCGGCGTTAAAAGCCTGTGGACGGGCATGCTGTTTTTGCTGGCCGCCACCTGGCTCGAGCGGCGCGCCCTCAATTGGCGCTGGTTGCTGGCGGCGCCGGGCTTGGCCGGCCTGCTGTTTGTCACTAACCTGGTCCGCGTGGCCGTCCTCATCACCGTTGGCGAGGTGGCCGGCTGGCGGCTGGCGGCCCAAATGCTGCACGTGCCGCTGGGCGTGCTGGGATTTGTGGCGGCCTGCGCTGGCGGCCTGTTCCTGCTCCGTTGGGCCGCGCCCTCGCTGCCGGCCAGCCCCGAGTCCGGCGCAACGCTTCGCCGGCCCGGCTGGCTGGCCCCCACTGTAGCGCTGAGCATCGCCGCGCTGGCGCTGCTGTACACGCCGCGTCCCCCCACTGACTTTGGCCAGTCCGCCCCCGGCTGGACTTTTCCCGCCGAACTGGCCGTTGAGCCGCTGCCGCTCAATGCAGATGAACTCGACTGGTTTACCCGCGATGGCGCTGACGCCGCCGACCGCTACCGCTTTGAGTGGCGCGGCATTTCTGGCTCGATGATTCTGGTCACCAGCCGTACCTGGCGCGCCCATCACCGCCCGGAACGCTGTTTTGAAGTCTACGGCCTGTCGCTGGAAGAGTCGCGCCCGTTTTTGGCCGCCACCGGTTTTCCACTGCGGCTGGTGTCGCTGGGCGATGGCAAAGCGCACAGCGTCTACTCCGCCGGCTACTGGTACCAATCCGCCAGCCGCACCACCGATGATTACGCCACCCGCATCTGGGCCGATCTGTCGCCGCAGCGCGAGCGCTGGGTGCTGGTTTCAATTTTATTTGATAACGTGCGCGATCCCGCCGACCCGGCGCTGCAAACGCTGGTTGCCGCGCTGCATCGGGCGGTGGCGCACCACCTTTCGGGAGGTTAATATGAAAACGCTTCGTGCCATCTTTAGTCCCACCATTTGGGGCTACGGCCTTTTCTGGTCGTGGAATGTGATTTTTCTGGCGTTTATGCTGCTGGGCTTTGCCCCCACCCTGCTGCCGGAAATGATCACCGCCGTCCGCGCCGGCCAGATTCCCGCCGAATTTCTGGTGTACGGCATCATCCTGGTCTCGATCCCGGTGCTGGCGGTAATTTTGGGCGCTACCGCGCTGCGCCGCCAACCGGCCAAACTGCTCACGCTGGGCTACGGGGTCGAAGGCCCGCTGATGATCATGCTCTTCATCCGCTTTTTTGTGATTGGCCAGGCCACCCCGCCGGTTATTTTGATGCTGGTGGTGGCCGCGCTGGGCATGGCCGCTCTCCTTTGGCAGTTGCTGGACCCGCACATTGACCGGCGCGGCCCGGCGCTGGCGGTGCTGCGCGTCGTCGGCCTGTCGTTGCTGCTGGCCACCGGCCTGTACGCCGGCGCGTGGTTATCGTTTTACGCGGCGGTGCTGGTCGGCAGCGGCTGGAACGCCGTGGTCGCTATCGCCGGCGATTTCCCCGATTTTCTGCGCTCGGTGGGCGACGCCCTGCGCGATCTTTCAACCAGCGATCTGCGTTTCATCCCCTTTGCTGTGCTGGGCTTCACGCTGATGATTTTTACCGCCACGCTTGTGGCGCTGATGCCTATTGCGGTGATTGTGATTTACGCCCGCGCCTGGTGGCGCGGCGTAGCCGCCTTTGTCACCGGGCGAGCCTGGGCCGTGGGGCTGTCGGCGCTGGTGCTGGCGGCAGTGGTCGGCCTGTTTGTGGTGGCTAACCGCCAGCCGCAGCACGCCGCTTTTGCCCTGCTCGACAAGCCGCCGGCCTCGCTGGCCGAGGCGCAGGCGCTGCTCACCCGGCAAAACACCATTCGCACCGGGCTGCTCAACGCCTTTCTGGCCCCGCAGCGCTACCTGAGCGCCGTGGGCGATGTCGCTCACATCAGCCAGATGTACGAAGACACCTTTGGCCTGTCGCGCCAGCGAGCCGGGCAGGTGCAGGCCGCCTACGAAACCGTTGTCCACCCGCTGCTGTACGAGCCGGTCAAACCCCCGGAGCCGGACGCCAACCCGTGGGCCAACGCTGCGTTGCGCGAAGAGCCGCGCCAGGCCGCCGAACTGTACGCCACCTTTTTTGATGAGCCGATCATCGATGGCGAGCGGGACACGGTGATTGCCGCGGCGCGCTCCACCTGGTCGGTGGATCAGGCGCAGGCGGCGTGGCAGGCCGTCGATGACCGCGAGGTACACTTGCAGGAGCAGCAGGTTGCCCTCACCGAACACGGCGACTGGGCCGAGGTGGAACTGTATGAGGTGTACCAAAACCAGACCGGCCAGCGGCAGGAGGTGGTTTATTATTTCAGTCTGCCTGAGTCGGCGGTGATCACCGGGGTGTGGCTGGGCAACAGCGCCAACCGCGCCGAGCGTTTTGAGTACCGCGTGTCGCCGCGGGGCGCGGCCCAGGCCCTTTACCGCAACGAAGTTCGCCGCAATATGGACCCGGCGCTGGTGGAGCAAATTGGCCCGCGCCAGTACCGGCTGCGCGTGTTCCCCATCGAGCCGCTGCGCATGGAGTGGGACCAAAACACGCGCTATTCCAGCGTTAAAGAGGGGCCGCCGCTGCACATGTGGCTCACTTATCGGGTGCTGGCCCAGGCCGATGGCTGGCCATTGCCCAAACTGGCCGATCTGCGCAACGTTTACTGGGACAGCGCCTCGCTGCGGCAGGTGGCCGGGCAAAATTTCCAGGGCGATGACTGGCTGCCGGCCTCGATTCCGGCCAGCCAGCCGGTGCAGCCGGCGGCGCATGCCGTCACCTTTGCCACTGGCGATACTGTGGCCGTGCGGCCGGCCACCGCCGCCGATATTCCACCGCTGCCCGGCAATTTGCGACTGGCGGTGGTGCTGGATCGCTCGCGGAGCATGGCCCACTACGCCGGGCAGGTCAACGCCGCGCTGGCCCAACTGCAAGCCACCGGCGCGGCCATCGATGTTTACCTGACCGCTTCCCCATTTCGTGGTGAATCGCCGTCGCGGCTGCCGCTGGCCGAGCTGAACCCGGACAGCCTGTTCTATTTTGGCGGGCAAAACGCCGCCGAGTTGCTGGCTCAATTTGAGGAGTTGCGCGGCGGGCAAACGTACAACGCGGTGCTGGTGCTAACCGATGGCACCGGCTACCAACTGGTTAAAGATGACGATGTGCCCGCCCCGGTGCCGGACGCGCCGCTGTGGATGGTGCATCTGGACGGCAATTTCCCGCTGGGCTACGATGACGCCACGCTGGCGGCGATTCAGGCCAGCGGCGGGGGCGCGGCGGCCGGCGTAGAGGAGGCGCTCAACCGGCTGGCGGTTTCGCTCAGCCCGCTGGCGGCCACCGCCGACGTACTCGACGGTTACGTGTGGGAGACCACCCCGGCCGGCGCGGCGCAGGCCAACGTTGAATTTGTAAACAATCCCGGCGTCGCCACCGATGGTTTTGCGCCGCTGGCCGCCCGGCGGCTCATTCTGGCGGAGATGCAGCGCCACCGCGGCCGGCTCGATGAGGTAGGCACGCTCGACAAACTGCACGCCATCGCCGTGGAAAACAGCGTGGTCACGCCCTATTCATCGATGATTGTGCTGGTGACAGATGAGCAGGCCCGGCGGCTGGAGCGGCTGGAACAACAGGCCGACCGCTTTGCCCGCGAATATGAAGCCGTGGGCGAAACCGTACCCGCGCCGCTAACCATCACCGGCGTGCCGGAGCCGGAGGAATGGCTGCTACTGGCGCTGTCGGTATTGTTACTGGGTTGGTTTTTGCGCCGCCGCTGGCTGCCCCGCTGGCAATATTGACCAGCGCAGGGCCACGGCCAGCATCACGCCAAACAGCCCGGCGCACAACAGGTACACGCCGGTCAGGCCGGTTAGCGGGATCAGCGCGTAGGCCAGCAGCGGTCCCACCGCGCTGGCCAGATCGCCAAAGGTAAACAGCACGCCCAGCCGCTGGCCGCGCTGATGTTCGGCCGACATATCGCCGATGAGGGCGGTAGACAGGCTCTGGTTACTGCCGCCCGCCACCGCCGTCAGCGGGATGGCCAACAGCGGGCCGGCCGGCAGCGCCAGAGCCAGCAGGCCAAAACCGGCAATGCCGGGCAGCAGCCCGCCCGCCGCCACCCGCCAACGGCTGGCCAGCCGGTCCGATAAACCGCCAAACAGCGGCGCGGCTACCATCGAAATGAGGCCGTTAGCGCCCAGCCCCAGGCCGGTGAGCGTGGCCACCCCCACCGCAAACCCGGCCAGGTGAGCTGTTTGGCCAAATTGTGTTTGCAGCAGCAGCCCAAACGTTGGCAGCAGCATCCCGGCCAGGGCCAGCCGGTTTACCCCCAACAAACCAAACACCGAGGCCAGTTCGGCGCGCCGGTTGGCGCGGACAGGCAGCTCCGGCAGGTGCGCATTGGCCGGCTGCCGCGCTCGCTGGCTGCGGGTTTCCGGCAGAAAAAACAGGGCGGCCAGCGCGCCGGCCAGTGTTAGCGCCGCGCCAACAAACATTGCGCCGTGATAGCCCAGCCCATCGGTTAAAAAACCGCCCAGCATCGCCCCGCCCGCCGATCCCAGATAGAACGCGGTTTGATAAAGGCCCACCCATCGCCCCCGGTTGCCGGTGTGGCTGATATCCAGAATGATGGTGTTGCCGCCCACCCAAATGCCTACCCAGGCAATGCCCCACAGCAGCCGGCCCACCAGCAGCGGCCAAAACCCCAGCGTCAGCGCATAAATTGCCGTCGATAGCGCCCCCACAAACAGCGCCGGTACAAACAGCAGCCGGCGCGGCAGCCGGTCGTACAACACGCCCACCGGGCTGTTGAGCGCCAGCCGGATAAAGCGGTTGGCCGACAGCAAAATGCCAATTGCGGCCAGCGGCACGGCCGCATCGTGATAGTGGGTGGGCAGCACGGCGTACAGCGAGGTATCGCCAATCAGCGACAGGGCGGTGCCCAACCCCACCGGCAGCATCACCCGCCACGGCGAAAAAGGAAGGTCTGAGTTTGTCATCAGCTTGACCGTTAACTTGTATAGATGTTACGCAGTTTGAAATATCAAGTCCCCGGCACTTGAACTGTTAAATTTGATGATTCATTTTGTGGTGCTAATTTCCAAACATAAAGTGCCGGGGACTTTTAACTGCGTGAGTCTGATTGTAAATAAAATTTAACAACACTTAAACACAGTTTGCTGTTTTTTTCAACTTGATGAGGTTAGCGGCAATCAACCCCCTCTTCTCCCTTTGGGGGATGACAGTTGGCCGTCTGTTGTTTATAATGGCCGTGGAT
Organism: uncultured Caldilineaceae bacterium; assembly: GCA_964407935.1. GTDB lineage: Bacteria > Chloroflexota > Anaerolineae > 4572-78 > J111 > J095. The sequence continues at coordinate 24,944 of CAYOXS010000003.1, read as the reverse complement.
AATAAAACTGCGGCTTTTTTAGCCACTCAAGAACAAGTTAGGAAAAATATGATGGGCGTTGTTCAACACAAAATCTGGAGCGACCTGTGGACCTACAAAGGCCGCACCTTTCAGGTGGTGCTCATTATTGCGATGGGCGCTTTTGCCGTAGGCATGATTGTCGGCAGCAGCCAACTGATCCGCCATGCCCTAACCGACGTCTGGCACGCCTCGTCGCCATCGATGATCAACCTGGCCGCCGACCCGCCGGTTGATGATAGCACCATCGAGGCATTGAAAAACGTGCGCGGCGTTGAAACGGTGGAAGGCGCGCTTGAAACCAGCATCGAGTGGCGTCACTCGGCGGCGGATGCCTGGCAAACGGCCACGCTGATTGCCCGCGCCGACTACACCGACCAAAAGTACGCCAAACTGGCGCTGGTTAAAGGCGAGTGGCCGGCGCGCAAAACCCTGGCTGTGTCTCAGGGCGGCGAACAGTATTTTAATATTCAACAAAACTCAACCCTGCAAATCCGGGTTAAAAACAAAATATACAACACGCCCGTCAGCGGCGAAATCTATAACCCGCTGGGCAACCCGCCCGGCTTTGGCGGCAGCGCCGAGTTTTTTACCACCCGTGAGCGTTTTGGCCAGCTCACCGGCGAACGCGGCTTTAGCCGGATTTACGCCGGCGTTCCCAACTTTACCGTTGAAACAGCCACCAACGTCGCCAACGAAATGGAAACGCGGCTGGAAAAGCTCGATATTGAAGCCGCCGGCCTGCCCTTCCCGGAGCGCGTTACCAACCCGGATAAACACGTCCTACAGGATGTTATCGACGCCCTTTTTCTGATTTTGGGCATTATGGCCGTGCTCACACTGCTGTTGGGGCTGCTGCTGGTGTACAACACCATCAACGCCATTTTGCAGCAGCAGATCAACCAGATTGGCATTATGAAAGCCATTGGGGCCACCACCCGGCAAATTCTGCGGGTGTATTTAATGATTGTGCTGGCCTACGGCCTGTTGTCGCTGCTGGTGGCCGTGCCGTTGGGCGCGCTGGGCGCTTACGGGCTGACCAATTTTATGCTAACCGCCTTTAATATTGCGCCGGGGCCGTTCAGCCTGTCGGCCACGGCGGTGCTGGTACAGGTGGCCATCTGCATTTTAGCGCCGCTGTTTATTTCGCTCATTCCGGTGTTTGCCGGCGCGCGCATTACCGTGCGCGAAGCGGTGAGCACCTACGGCCTCACCGCCCGGATTGGCCGCTTTAACCGCTGGCTGGCCGGGATTCAACGGTTGTCGCGGATTGTGGTGCTGATGATCAGCAACACCTTTCGCAACAAGGGGCGGGTGGTGCTCACCCAGATTACGCTGGTGGGCAGCGGCCTGATTTTTATGATGGTGATGAGCACGCAGGATTCGGTGGCCTACACGTTTAATGACGTGCTGTTCAATATTCTCAAATACAACATCGCCCTGCAATTTGAGGAGCCGGAACGGTTTGACCAGATTGAGCCGCTTACCCGAAACCACCCGGCGGTGAAGCAGGTGGAAATGTGGGCCATCAAACAGGCCAGCATTCGGCCGGCGGGCCAGCCTGAGTCCAACGATGACAAAACCACCATTATGTGGGGCGTGCCGCTGCCCACCCACCTGTACAATCCGCAGTTGCGCGGCGGCCGCTGGCTGGAGCCGGGCGATCAATACGCCATCGTGCTGAACCAGAACCTGGCCCGCGACCTTGGCGTGAGCCTTGGCGATACCATCACCCTGGACCAGCAGCTTTACGGCAAATCCAACTGGACGGTAGTGGGCCTGTTATTTGACCCCATCATTCCGGATTCGGCGTATATGGTGCGGGAGATGCTGCTCAAAGAAACGCATAGCGTGGGCGAAGCCGAAACCGTGTGGATTCAGCTAAACCGCAATGACCCGGCCACAGAGCTGGCCGTGGCCGGCGAGCTGCGCCGCCTGTACAACAGCCAAAAACTTGATGTTAGCCCGCAGGGTGTCTTTCCCAAAGATACCGCCAGCGAACTGGCCGCCCAGATTATGCAGAATTTTGGCGTTATTCTGGCGCTGCTGGCGCTGGTGGCCGGGGTAATGGGCATTGTTGGGGCTATTACGCTCAGCGGCGTGCTGTCGCTGAGCGTGATGGAACGCACCCGTGAAATCGGTGTGATGCGGGCCATTGGCGCAACCTCGCGCAATATTGCCACGCTGTTTGTGGGCGAGGGGTTAACAATGGGGCTGCTGAGCTGGCTGATTGCCTGGCCGCTGAGCATTCCGGCCAGCTACGGGATGACCCAGGCGCTGGGCCTGGCCCTGCAAAACGAGATTATCTACTACTACACCCCCACCGGGGCCATTTACTGGCTGGTGATTGTGGTGGTGCTGTCGGTTATGGCCAGTTGGCTGCCGGCCCGCAGCGCCACCCGCATCAGCGTGAGAGAAAGCCTGGCCTACCAGTAATCAATCCAATTGCCCCTCAGCTAAAACTCCATTTTTACTCCTGACATAGGGTTGTCAGGAGGGGTGGGGTATGATGAGACTATCAAAGTCAATCATCAATTTTTTTGAGGAGGCACTCTAATGATCAAGCAAGCTAACTATCTGGGAATTGTAGTAAAGGATTTGGCCGCGGCCACCGCCTACTACCGTGATACGCTGGGGCTGGCGGTTGACGAAGCCGAGAGCATCCCCGGGTTGTACACCCAGTTCAAACTGGAGGGCGGGGCTATTCTTTCACTGCAGGCCAACACCGAAATCCCCGGCGGCGCGGCCTACGAACCGGCGCTGCGGGTAGACAACGCCGACACCACTTACGCCGATTGGCAGGCCAAAGGGGTTGACCTGCTGGAGGAACCCAACGACAAACCGTTTGGCCGCACCTTTTTGTTCCGCACCCCGGATGGCCAGGTATTGCGGGCGTATCAGTATCCCAACGGGCATTAAGTCTGCGCGACTTTTGATAAGTGAATAAGCTGCCGGGCCGCAACGACGCGGCCTTTTTTATTTAACGGTGCCGGGCGGCGATGGCCGCGGCAATCCGGGCCAGTTCGGTACGGAGTTCCGGCGGTTCCAGCACCTCTATTTTATCGCCCCAACCGAGCAGCCAGCTCTGGATTTGCGGCAGCGAGTCTACATGATACACCATTACCGCCCCCGCTGCATCGCCGTCGGGCAGCTCCTCGGTAAAGGTAAAATGCTGGGCCTCGCGCACCCAGCGCACGCTATCGGCATCAACCCGCACCAGCACTCGCCGGGCGCTCCCGGGCTGACGGCCGACAAAAACCCGGCGCGGTTCAAAAGTTTCTGCTTTTACGCTGTAGCGGTCAATCCGCTCCAACCGAAAATGGCGTTCTTCCTGCCGCAGCCGGCAGTAACCGGTTAAAATCCAGCCGTGGTCAACATACCCCAGGTGAAGCGGCTCAACATCGCGCTCGGTTACATCATTGCTGTGCAGAGCGTGATAACGCAGGTGAACCACCCGCCGCTGATAAACCGCCTGCTGTAACTGCACAAATTTTTTGTCGTCCAGGTTGAGCGGGGCGCGGTTGACGGTGTAAAACCCAATAACCGCCTGCAAGGCTTCAATTTGGGCCAGCGTGGTTTTGGGCAAAATGGCCCGGATTTTTTCCAAGGCCGAACGCGCCGCCTGTTTGGTTTCGCCTTCGGCGGCCAGGCCGGTGAGCATTTCCACGGCCACAGACAAGGCCCGCGCCTCGGCCTGAGAAAACATAACCGGCGGCAGGTAGTAGCCTTCCATCAAGCGGTAGCCTTCGCCGGGCATGGCCATAATCGGCACCCCCACCTCGCACAGGGCCTGAATATCGCGGTAAACAGTGCGCTCGCTGATTTCAAACTCGGCGGCAAAATCCTGGGCCCGCAGCAGATCGCGGCTGTGAAACATAAGCAGGTAGCCCAGCAAACGGTCAATTCGGTTCATTTACCCCTCACTTTGGTCTCCATTTTTACAGCCGTTAGTTGAGGTATCTTTAGCAACCATTGCAGCATTGGCCCGCTCATCATAGACGTGACGAGGGCCATGATGACCAGCGCCACAAAAATGCGCTGGTCAATTAAGCCGTACTCCAGCGCCACCGAGGCCAAAATCATTTCCATTGCGCCGCGGGCGTTCATGGCAAAACCAATCGCCAGCGCGTTTTTAAGGTTAGCGCCGCTAAACCACGCGCCCAACCCCGCCCCGAAAACCTTGCCCACAATAGCCAGGGCAAGCACCAGCAAAACCAATTGAAGATCAAAATTGGCGGCAAAGTTGGCCTTTAACCCCACCGACACAAAATACAGCGGCGCAAACAGGCTTATAGCAAACTGATGGATAATCTCTTTAACCTGACCCGCGCCGTTGTGCTCAAATACCGGAAAAAGGGCCACACCAATTAAAAACGCGCCAAAAATCGCGTGAATGTTCATCATTTCGGCAATGGCGGCAGACACAAAAATAAAGATGGCGCTGATAGCCAGCAAGCCGCTGGGCCACACCAGCGAACGCCGCGCCCACTTAAACAGCAGCTCGCCCAGCCGGCGGCCTGCCAGCAGCACCAACACCGAAAAAAGAAAGGTCAGCCCCAATATTTTGGGCAGTTGAAAGCCGGAACCGTTGGCGCTTAAGCTGCTCAACAGCAGCGCAAACAAGGCCCAGCCCAGCAAATCGTTAATGGCCGCCGAGGTAATAACCAGGCCACCCATCTGGCTGTGCAGCAATTTCAAATCCATTAAAATGCGGGTAATAACCGGCAAAGCCGAAATGGAAAGCGCGATGCCGATGAACAACATAAAGTTTGCGTCTGCCGCAGCGCCGGAATGAAGCCAGACACGCGGGAAAAGAAAGACCGAAGCAAGGCCCAGAGCAAAGGGCAGCAAGCAGCCCAAAATACTTACCAGCAAAATACTGCGCTGGTGCTGCCGCAACTGCGACAGGTTAACCTCCAACCCGGCCACAAACATAAAAAACAACATCCCGAGCCTTATAACCGCCTCGCGGGATTGCGTTAATTCAACACTGGGCAGAAACAGCCACTGGTAAACCGCCGGAAACAAAAAGCCAAAAACTGTAGGGCCTAACACAATGCCGCCAATCAATTCGCCGAGTACAGCAGGTTGGTTTATTTTGCGCATCAAATGTCCAAAGAACAGGCCAACCGCCAAAATCACGCTCAATTGGAGCAAAAAAGCAATCAAAAGGCTGGGGTTTGTTTCGCTCATAAGAATATCTGCATCTTTCCGGCAATTCAGGGGCTGTTCCGGCCATAAACCGGCAAATCGCCACCATTATACCGCAGAGTTGGTTGGCCCAAAATAAAAAACCCGGCGTAAAAGGCCGGGTTTTAACAGTCAAGAGGCGGAGGTTGGGTTTCGCCGGATTTTGCGGCGTGCCCCCTAACTTACACCTCGCGGTTACTCCTGAACAGGAATGTTTTTAGGAATTTCCACGGGCAGGTCTGGCGTGGGGTCTGTTACGGCCAGGGTGTATTGGGCCACACCCGTCAACCCGCCATCATCGGTAACGGTCAGGGTGATGGAATAATTTCCGGCGGCTGTAAAAACCTGCGTCGCCTCAATGCCCGCGGCGGTCAACCCGCCGCCAAAATCCCACTGATAATCGATAATTGTCCCGTCAGAGTCGCTGGAGCCGGCCCCGCTCAAGGTGACAGTCTGGCCTACCAGCGCGCCAGACGGGCCGCTGATCACGGCTTGAGGCGGCTGGTTGGGCGTGGTAACCGTAACCGTTGTCGTTTTGCGGCCCAAAGCACCGTCTTTGTCGGTGGCGGTAAGCTGCGCCGTGTAGCTGCCGGGCGCGGTATACACGTGGCTAACCACCGGCCCGTTGGCCTGGCTGCCATCGCCAAACTCCCAAACGTACGTTAGCAGAGTCTGGTCTTTTGGGCCGGGATCGATGGCAGTGCCAACAAAAGTAATGGCCACCTGCGTTAAGCCGGTGTATGGCCCGCCCGTTTCAACCACGGGCGGCAAATTGGCCACCGACACCTGGGCGGTGGCGATCTGGCTGGCCCCCCGGTTGTCGGTAACGCGCAGCGCCACGGTGGTTACGGCCGGGCCATCGTTAAAGAGCTGGCTGGCCGTAGGGCCGGTGGCCTGCGGGTTGAACTGCTGGCCGTTGTAGGCAAAGTCCCACTCATACAATTCAATCGCGCCGTCCGGGTCGCGCGAGGCCCGGCCATCAACCTGGAGCAAGCTGCCTTCGTTAACGGTGTAACCGGCCGGTAAAACCGCCTGCGGCGGCTGGTTAACCGGCGTGTTCTGCCGTTTCCAGCTCACCTCAACCCGAGCCCCGCCGCTGCGTTCGTAATACTCTACTTTGATGCGGTGCTGGCCGCTGTTGATTTTTTGCGTGGCTTCAAGCTGGCGCAGACTGCCATCCTGCCAGCTATCAAGCAGCAGCACGTCGTCAACCCACAGCCGCAGCCCGTCGTCAACTTTTGCCTGAAGCAGGTAGGTGCCGGCGGCCAGTTCCAGTTTGCGCGTCCAGCGCACCGAAAAATTATCGGCGGGGATTTCCGGCGCGGGCGAACCGCTGCCCCAGTTGAATTTGATCTCGGCATCGTTGCGCATGAACACCGGGCTGCCCTGCAATTTGCGGTTGTTAAAGTATTCCGCCTTCCAATCGGGGTAATTGTCGGTGCGCGCCCAACTGAGTTGAGCCACCGCGCCGCCGTACCGCTCAAAATAGTCCAGTCGGATCGCGTGATTCCCTTCCGGTACGTTAACATCAACCACGTGAGTGACCGCGCCACCCTCGCGCCACTGGTCAATGACCAGCCGGCCATCAATCCACAGCCGCACGCCATCGTCAGCGGTCAGGCTGAGGCGATAGGTGCCGGCGGCAAAGTAAACCTCGCGGCTCCAGCGCACCGAAAAGTTATCGGCGGGCAGGCCGGCTGCCGGCGCGCCGCTGCCCCAATTAAAATTGACCGACGAATCATTGCGCACCAGCGCCGGGTTGCCGCTCAGATTGGGGTTGCTAAAGTATTCGCCCTTCCAATCCGGGTAGGCGTTAATGGCGGCCCAACTCACCTGGATAATCGCGCTGCCGGCGCGGTCGTAGTAGGCCACTTTGACATTGTGCAGGCCATCGGGCAGGCTCACCTCGGCGGTGTAGGTCGTCGCCGAAGTATCACGCCACTGGTCCACCAGCAGCACATCGTCAACCCAAAGCATCACGCCGTCATCGGCCCGCACGGTAAAGCGGTAGCTGCCCGCCGGGAAATAGAGCACCCGGCTCCAGCGCGCCGAAAAATTATCGGCCGGCACGCCCGCCGCGGGCGCAGACAGGCCCCAATCAAAATTGATGGCCGCATCGTTGCGCACCAGCACCGGGCTGCCGCTCATCGAAGGGTTGGCGTAATATTCGCCGCGCCAGTCGGTGATCACCACCGGAGTGGGTGCGGGCTGCGGCGCGGGGGTGGGCAGGGCCGGAGCCTGGGCAACCGGCACGTTGCCGCTGTTTTGGGCCAACACAAACTGGGCAGCAACCCAACCCCGCCCATTTTCAATGCCGGAAAAGTCAATTTGCCACCAACGGCCATCGGCGCTGACGCCGGTAATCACGGCGGTTTGGCCGGCCTTGAGCAGCCCCAGAATTGAATACGCCGTGCCCGGCCCGCTGCGAATATTCAGGTCGGCGGCGGCGGTAAGCTGCGGCTGGCCCGGCGGCGGGCTGGCGGTGGGGCCAGCCGGCGTAATGACCGTAGGCACAAGTGTTGGCGAGGGGGTCGCCTCGGGCTGCGGCGCGCTTTCAAGCAGGCTGAAAATCGCGTCCGCGCCAAAATCGCTGCTGGTGGAGCGGGCGGTAATTCGCACCAGCCCCGGCGCGGGCCAATCCGCGCCGGATGGCGCAGCCAGCCTCAGGCTGAACCGGCCATCGGCATCAACCACCGCGCTGTTCACGGCAAAATTGTACACCGGCGGTACATTGTACGGGTTTAGGTGGACAAGAACCGTACTGCCGGGCGTCCAGTTTTGGCCGGACAGCAGCACGGGCGTGTTGGCCGGGCCAGCGGCAGGCTCAACGCTGAGGGTTGGCTGAGTGGTAATAATACCGGGGGAGGGCGGCTGGGCCACGGACTCGCGCCCGCCGGTGATCATCAGCAACGCCGCCGCGCCGCCCAAAGCCACGGCCCACACGGCCAAAATGCCCAAAATGATCACCTTTACCCCGGTGGAACTATTTTTAAACAACTGCCAGAGCGAACTCATTCTTCTTCCTCCACAAATACTGCATTGTTATGCCCAGTATATGCCAGCTTCGGCCGGTTGTAATCGGCAGCAAAGCGGATGTTTGCTTCTGCAAAAAGATGGGCTTTGACCGGCCGGCCGTCACTATTTTGATGGAGGCGAGGGTACAACAAATGTTGTAGGCTATTTCCGGGCAAAAAAACAGCCCCGGCGAAATTGCCAGGGCTGACTGGGACAGACGAAATGGCGGGATCAGACCATGCCCACCGGTTTCAGGGGGTGGGTATCGGTCAGGTCTCTGGGGCGGCAATCACGCGGGCAGGCTGCGGGGCCATCAACGGCCGTCGCCCGGCGGCGAAAAAAGAGGATGTAACCCAGCGTGCCGCTGCCAAGACCGGCCAGCAGCGCCAGCATTACCGGCGCGGAAAGCCATTGGTTCGCATCGGGCCAGAGCAGGCCAAACGACCAGATGCTGATGCCCAATCCGATAATTTTTACAGTTTTCATCACAACGCCCCCCTTTCGGCATAACTGATGAGTACATTATCAGTATAGCTCAAACGGGGCGCTTCGTCATCGGTGGGAAGGCGGATTTTACCATCCGCCAAACGTCTCTGCGGGGCGGCTGATTTCTCGGCGCGGCGCGTAGGCCGGTTACAACAAATGTTGTAGGCCTACTCAACCTCGCCGTTGAGCGAGGCCAGCCCTTCGCGCAGAGCGTAGAGCGCGGCCTGGGTGCGGCTGGCCAAATGGAGCTTGCTCAAAATATTGCTGACGTGAGTGCGCACGGTGGCCTCGCTGATCACCAGTTCGTTGGCGATTTCCTGGTTGCTCAATCCCTGGGCAATCAATTTGAGCACGGCCAATTCCCGCTCGGTGAGGGGTTCTGTGGTGGGCGGGCGCTGCGGCGGGCGCGAGAGTTCCTGCAGCAGTTTGCGGGCAATGGTGGGGTGCAGGGACGACTCGCCGCGATAAACCTGCCGGATGGCATGCACCAACTCCTCCGGCTCGGAGTCTTTGAGCAGGTAGCCCAGCGCGCCGGCTTTGATGGCTGGAAACACTTTTTCATCGGTGGCAAAGCTGGTAAGCACCACAATCCGGGCCTGGCTGTTGTGCTGGGTGATGTGGCGGATAGCTTCGATGCCGTCCATTTCGGGCATCACCAGGTCCATCAAAATGACATCCGGGCTGAGCGCCTCGGTTTGGGTAATGGCTTCTTTGCCGTTGGTGGCTTCGCCAATCACCTGAATATCCGGCTCGGTGCTGAGCAGCGCCCGGATGCCCCGGCGCACAATCACATGGTCATCGACGACCAGCACGTTGATCGTTTGGGTCATATAGTTACCTCCACTTTGATGCGGGTGCCCTGGCCCGGCTGGCTGTTGATGTTTAACTCGCCGCCCAACAGTGCGGCGCGCTCGCGCATGGTGTGCAGCCCCAAACGGCCCTGGCCTGCGCCGTTGGTCAGGTCAAACCCCTGGCCGTCGTCGGCGATTTCCAGCACAATCTGGCGATTGAGCGCCAGCAGCCGCACTTTGACCTCGTGGGCGTGGGCGTGTTTCAAAATATTATTGAGCGCTTCCTGGGCAATACGGTACAACCCCGTTTCCAGATCGAGCGGCAGCCGGTTTTGCCGCAACTGCTCCTCAAACTCAAAGGCGGTGCGCAGGCCAGATCGACCTTCAACCGTTTCCAGCCGGGCGCCCAGCGCCGCCACCAGCCCCTGTTCTTCCAGAATGGGCGGGCGCAGCTCAAAAATAAGCAGCCGGATTTCCCGCAGGGCTTCCTGCGCGGTTTCACGCAAATCCTTCAGGTTTTCGGCGGCCTGGTCAACCTCGCCGGCAGAAAGCTGGCGGCTGGCGGCTTCGGCGTACAGAGTTACGCCATAGAGCGCCTGCGTCACCGAGTCGTGCAGGTCGCGGGCCAGCCGCTGGCGTTCTTCGGCCATAGCCAACTGCTGGGCCTGCTCGTACAATTGGGCGTTTTCCAGGGCAATGCCAATTTGCTGGCCAATGGCCGCCAGCAGTTGAATGTGTTCAACAAACAGGGTTTCGCCGTGCCGGGTAAACAGGTTGATGGCCCCCAGCGATTTGCCTTTGGCGATTAACGGGATGCTGGCCACCCGCTGCCAGCCTTCGCGCTCCAGCACCGTGCGCCACTCGCCGGCCGGAAAATCGGCCACTTCGCGGATCACCGGATGCCCTTTGCGCAGGGCGCGGTCGGTTACCGGGCCGGCTTCGCGGGGAAAGCTCTGCAAATAATCAATCATCGGCCCGGACAGGTGGCGATGGGTGAGCAGCGAGAGATTACGGCCAGACTCATCGAGCCGGAAGACGCCGCCGGCTTCGGTTTCGGTAATCTCCAGCGTTTTGTCGAGCGCATCTTGCAACGTTTCAGTTAAATCCAGCGAGCGGCTGACCACGGCCGAAATGGCGTTAATGGTCGATAACGCCTGGGTGCGGCCGGCCACGCGCTGCTGCATAATGGTGTACCAGCGCTGAAGCTGTTCGGCCATGCGGTTAAATTGATTGGCCAGCTCCTCCAACTCATCGCCGGTGTTCACCGAGATGGTTTTGCTGAAATTGCCGGCGGCCACCGCTTTGGAAGCCTCGATCATGTCGTTGATGGGGTAGGTTAGCCGCCGGGCGCCGGCCATCACCACGAGCGCCGGCACAATGATGCCCAGCGCCAGCAAAATAAGCAAAAACATGCGATACCACTGGCTGGCCTGAAACAGTGTGGCCCACGATTCTTCTGTAACCAGCCCCCACGGCGTGCCGGGCACAGGCGCAAACGAGGCCACAATGTCGTCGCCTTCCAGCCCCTGCGTGCGCCGGGCATAAACACGGCGGCTGGCGGCCTGCTCAACAACCGGCTGGTTGGAAATATCGGCCCCAATGAGCGCCGGGTTGGGGTGATAAATCAGCCGGTTTTGCCCGTCGATCAGGTAAATATCGCCGGCGTCAGTCAAATTTAATTGACCAATACTGCTGTAAAACGGACTGCCGGTGGTTTGCCCCAACAGAAAAAAGCCGACCAGCTTGCCTCTGAACTCACCCTGATCATCGATAATCGGCACGGCCACGGCGACCACCGGCTGCCCGGCGGGGCCATCGCTGACGATATTGGAAAAAACCGGGCCGGTTCGCTGCTGCGATTGCTGAAAGTACAACCTGTCGGCCCAATTTGCGCCCAGAATATCCGTGCGTTCCGGCTGCGCCGCCGCCACCGTGCCGGCGCTGTTGAGGATGATGACGCCGGCGTCAAACACGGCCAGCCGGTCAGCGGCGCGAGCCAGCGCCGCCTGCTGGTCTTGCGGGTCGGCGCGGTAAATATCCGCAGTGCGGGCCATGCTGTCCAGCAGATCGCTGTATTCAGCCAGCGCGGTATTGAGCTGAACGGCGGCCAACCGGGCCACATCCTGGTTGCGTTCCAGCACCAGATCGGCGGTGACTTGTTGATAAGCAAAAAAGATGAGCAGGGCCACGGTGCCCAAAATAATTGCCGCCGGCACAAACGACCAGGCAAATATTTTTAAACCCATGCTTCGCCAGCGAATACCAAGCAGCATAGAATACCTTTTGACGTTATCCGTTTCTCTAATTTGAGATATTATAACTCAAGTTGCTATCAGTAACACAAAACATTGAATTGGTGGGGTTTTTTGGGGCCAAGCCGCCCAAAAAAGCACCAAAAAAAATATTATACCCCCGAGTTAGTTTTAAACACGGTGGGCCCCAGAAACACGTGTGCGCCCCTGAACCCCCGCAAGCGGGTAGCTCAAATAAACACAAAAGCCGACCCGTAGGGGCCGGCCTTTGCGTTTATTTGAACGAAGCGCCGCTTATTTTATCCGCACCGGCGACCACGACAGGCGAGCAAACAGCACCCAGCCGCCAACCCCCAAAGTCAGCGCCAAAATCACCAACTGAACTGTGGTAGGGCTGGTAAGCGATTGGGCGCGCTGCCACAAACCGGGGTCAGCGGCCGGCAACGATTGGCCGTAACGCACCAACCCGTGCGACGTGGCGGCGTAAACTCCGCCATCTTCAATGGTAATCCGGTCTACAATTTCATCGAGTTTGGCAATGCGCTGCCAGCTCTGGCCGGCATCAATGCTTTCAAAGATACCATCGCCCACCAGCCGGCTACCCACACCAAAGGCGGTGCTCACCGCCAGATGCTGCGGGTTCTGGCTGTCGATGACAATGGCCGGCACCCGCAAAATAACCCCCGGTTGCAGCCCCAACCCATTGTTAAGGGCCTGCCAGCTCTGGCCGCCATCGGTAGAGCGGTGCAGCCCGTAGCCAACCGTCCCCACGTAAATGGTTTGCGGTTTCACCGGATGGATGGCCATACTGACCACGCCATCGGGAGTTTTGATCTTTTCAATTTGCTTGCCGGTAATGTGCAGCAGCCCTTCGGTGGTAACGGCGTACATTGGGCCGTCTGACCGGGTAACAATTTGATTGACATACAGGTTGGCCAGCGTGTTCCCGCCCAGCCGTTCCATTTTGCCTTCACGCACATCAAAGCGATACAACCCCTGGCCCCACGTGCCCAGATACATTAAATTGGGCTGGCTGGGAGCAGAACTGATGGCCCGGACTTCTGGCGACTGGCCCAACTCATCCGCCGGCAGCCCAAACAGGGTGGAATCCCAGGTGCGGCCGCCGTCGTCGCTGTACCACAAATTGCTGCTTTGCCCGGCAGTTCCGGCAAAGACAATATTGGGGTAGGCCGGGTTAACCGCCAGCGCGCTGATCCGGGCATCCGGGCCGGCGCTGACGCGCTCCCACGAGTGGCCACCGTCATCGCTGCGGAAAATACCGCGCTGGTTACCACTGAAGGCGGCCAGCAGCGAACCATTATTGGCCGTTGGCACCACAACATCAACCGCAGCATCCGACAAATCGTTCAACGCCAGGCCGCGGGTTTCGCCGGCAAACAACGCCGCCAGCGTACCAACCAACAGAATCAGGGTGAGCAAAGCAATTTTTACCAACCAGTTCATCGTTGCCTCCTTTTTTACCGGTTCCAGAACGGAACCCCATCAGGGCCAACATCTTGCGCCGACAGCCGTTGCTGCGTAATGTCGCGCTCCGGCGAAACGGGGCGCGGCTCTTCCACTGCGGTCACAATGGCGGGGTTGCCGCCGCTGGACGCCGAAGATTGCCTTTCGGTCACAATCATCAAACCGGTGAATGCCGTTAAATAAACAATCACCGCCAGAATAATGCTCAAAACTATCGATTTTATGCGGTCCATAACTATCACCTGTTGCTGGCAGGAGGAACAGACATCCCCCTGATTCACTGAAATATCATTCAGTTTCAGTATAACAGATGGGCAGAAAGCTGTAATCAGCCGATAAGAGTAACGGCCCTACAACAAATGGATGATTTGGATTCAGGTAGAAAATACGCGGGCTGGCGGAGAAATCAGATAAACTGCGGGGTAAATGGTTTGATAATATCCGGCGTTTGGCCGGTAAAAAACAGGTGGCTGATGGTTTGAGCCACAATAGGCGTTAACAAAATGCCGTATGAATGGCCGCCGCTGGCGATGATCAATCCCTGCGCCGGGGTGAGGCCCAGCACCGGCAACTGTTCCGGCCCGGTTGGGCGCAAACCGGCGCCAATTTCCACAATGGGCAGCGTTTCTATGGCCGGCACAATATCGATGGCTTTATTAAGGATGGACATCACCCCTTGCACCGTGGGCTGGGCATCAAAGCCGGCCTCAATTTCAACGGTAGTGCCGACAATCAGCCGCCGATCCGGCCGCGGCACCAGATACACCGGGCCGAGCACCGGCTGGCGGAGAAGCGGTTCGGCGGCCGGCATTTGCAGAACAAGCGTTTGGCCTTTTCTGGGCTGGACCGCATCGATGAGCATGGCCGGCAAGCCGGCAATTTTGCCGCTCCACGCGCCGGCCGCCAGAATAACGGCTGCGGCGGGCAGCGTTTGGCGGGCCAGCCGCACGCCCCGCACCTGCCCCCGCTCAACCAGAATTTCATCAACCGGCGTGCGCTCGTAGAGTTTGCCGCCCGCCTGCAAAAAAGCGTGGCGCAGGGCCAGCACCAGTTTGCGATTGTCCACCCGGTGGCCCATCGCGCTGAAAATGGCGGCCAAAACTTTTGGCCCCAACTGCGGCTCCCGGGCGCGGGCGGAATCGCCGGAAAGCCATGTCACATCAAACCCAATTTGCCGGTGAAACTCAAATTGACGCTGAAAGCGGGCCACGGCTTTATCTGACAGCGCCACAAAATAACGGCCGTCAACCTGATAATCAATGTCGATGGCCGTACTGGCGGCCAGTTCGGTGACAAAATGGGGCCAATTTTTGTAACTGGCCTGCTGCAAGGCAAACAACTCATCGCTGAACGAGTCTGACAGTTTCCAGGGCATCAGCATACCGGCGGCAGCCCAACTGGCCTCACGGCCCACCCGCCCGCGCTCAAAAATTGTCACCGGGCAGTTGGCCCGAGCCAGAAACCAGCCAATCGCCAGGCCAAAAACCCCACCACCAATGATTACAACCATCTGCCAAAATTCCTCAATTTGATCGGTCTATTCTAATGGTTAATCGCATTCTGGCCAAAAGCTCCGTAACGGCTGCGCTGTGGTATACTTTGAGGTATGCAACAAGATTCTGTCAGCCTCCAACCCACCGCCGACGGCTACGATACCCTGTACAGCAGCGCCTACCGGCAAACGTATCACTCCACGCGCGGGGCGCTCACCGAGGCCCGGCACGTATTTTTAGAGGGCAGTGGCGCGCGCCGGCGGCTTGAGCAGGGGCAGCCCACCCGGGTGCTGGAAGTTGGCTTTGGCGCCGGCCTGAATTTCTGGCTGACGGTTCATTACAGCCAGGCTGGCCGAGCGCCGCTGCACTATGTCGCGCTGGAAAAGCAGCTTTTGCCCGCATCGCTGCTGGCCAGCCTCAACCACGGCCAATTATCGGCCCCGGTGAACGCGCTGCGACAGGATTTTTTGGCGTGGCGCAGCGCGCTGCCGCTGGCCGCCGCGCAGGCCCGGTGGAAACCAACTGAACCGGGGATCAGCAATGAGAATAAAAATAGTTATTGGGGGGAGCTACCCCCCAAGCCCCCCGGCCTGCGGCGCTCTTTTCAACAGAGCGGTGGCCCAAATTTGCAGCTTACCCTGCTGCTGAGTGATGCCCGGCAGATCGAGTTACCCGGGCCGCCGTACCACGCCATCTATCTTGATGCGTTTAGCCCGGACGCCAACCCGGAATTGTGGACGGAAGAATTTTTGGGCCGGCTGTTGGCTGTGCTGGCTGCCGATGGCAAACTGGCCACCTACTCGGCCAAAGGCGCGGTGCGCCGGGCGTTACAGGCGGTTGGCTTTGTGGTTGGCAAACAGCCCGGCCCGCCCGGCAAAAAAGAAATGCTCGTTGCCAGCCGTTAACCTTGCCCTCACGCCGGATGCGTCTATAATTTCACACTGTAGCTCGGAAAGGAACCCTATGACTGCACAACTTCCTCCACTCGACCCCAGAGAATACCGCCGCACCATTGGCCTGTTTGCGACCGGGGTGACGGTTATTTTAACCGGCAGCGATGGCGACATTCGCGGAATGACCGCCAATTCGGTCACATCGCTGTCGCTGGATCCGCTGTTGATATTATTTTGCGTTGAAAAACAGGCTCACTTTGCAACCGTTCTCCAGCAGCAAAGGGGCTTTACTATCAATATTTTAGGCCGGGACCAGGAGGCGCTGTCTAATTATTTTGCCGGCTTCTGGAAGGCTGACACTCCTCCGCCCCAATTTAACTTTGTGCCCTGGCACGGTTCGGCCCGATTGCAGGATTGCATGGCCGCCATCGGCTGCGAAATTGATCAATTTTTGGAGGGCGGTGATCACTGGATTGTGATTGGCCGGGTTATCGCCCTGCACAAACCCGATGATCTGCCGGACGACCCGTTGATCTTTTTCCGCGGCCAGTACCGCGGTTTGACTCAGCCGTAGCGCCCGCACGAACAAGGGGAGTCCAAACTGTAGTTTTGGACTCCTGCCGCAAACTTTTAGAAACCAGGACAGGATTACACCCTATTTCCTGACTCCTGAATCCTATTTTCAAAGGAGAAAACCCATGCCTGATTCTACCAAAGTTCAACTGCCGGATGACCGCTATTTTGACCCCGACCCCCGCCAAAAAGAGGTTGCGCTGGAGCTGTATCACAGTGTAGCCGACCTGCCGCTGGTTTGCCCGCACGGCCACGTTGACCCCCGCCTCTTTGCCGACCCGGACTATCGTTTTGGCAACCCGGCCGAACTGCTCATCATCCCCGATCATTATATTTTCAGAATGCTCTATTCACAGGGGATTGCGCTGGAAGAGCTGGGTGTACCCCGGCGCGATGGCGGCCACAGCGAAACCGATTCACGCCGCATCTGGCAACTTTTTGCCGACAACTTTTACCTGTTTCGGGGCACGCCCACCGGCATGTGGCTCACCCAGGAATTATTCCAGGTGTTTGGCGTAGACACCCGACTCACCAGCCAATCGGCGCCGGAGATTTACGACCAGATTGCCGCCAAACTGGCCCAGCCCGAGTTTGAACCGCGCCGCATGTTCGAGCGGTTTAATATTGAGGTGCTGTGCACCACCGACGCCGCCACCGACCCGCTGGAGCAGCACCAGGCCATCAAAGCCTCCGGCTGGCGCGGCCAGATTAAGCCCACATTTCGGCCGGATGCGGTGGTCAATTTGGGTACAGAAAACTGGCGGCAGCACATTAACGCGCTGAGCCGGGTCAGCGGTATTGAGGTGACCGGTTACAAAACATTCGTCGAGGCGCTGGAAAACCGGCGGGCTTTTTTCAAAGAAATGGGGGCTACCGCCACCGATCACGCCGCCGGCACGCCCTTCACCGCCGAACTGTCGGCACAGGAGGCGGAGGCCATCTTTCAACGGGCGCTCCACGGCAGCGCCACCGACGCCGACGCCGAACGCTTTACCGGCCACATGCTTATGGAAATGGCCCGGATGAGCATTGAAGACGGGCTGGTGATGCAGCTTCACCCCGGCTCGTTCAGAAACCACAACCGCCACATCTTTGAACGCTTTGGCCTGGACAAAGGCGCGGATATCCCCACCCCCACCGAATACACCCGCAACCTGTATCCGCTGCTCAACAAATACGGCAACGATTCTCGCCTGAGCCTGATTTTGTTTACGCTCGATGAAACCACCTACGCCCGCGAGTTAGCGCCGCTGGCCGGCCACTATCCGGCCTTAAAACTGGGGCCGCCGTGGTGGTTTTTTGATAGCTGGAACGGTATGCAGCACTATTTTGATCAGGTCATGGAAACGGCCGGGCTGTACAACACCGCCGGCTTTAACGATGACACCCGGGCTTTCCCTTCAATCCCGGCGCGGCACGATATGTGGCGACGAGCCGCGGCCAACTGGACGGCCGGGTTGGTGGTGCGGCACGTGGTAGACCGGACCGACGCCGAGGAAATGATATTGGCCTTGGCCTACGGACTGGCCAAAAAAGCCTACCGACTGTAACCGGTACAACAACATCGCCTGTCAACGTGAGGACGCCCGCCGCGGCGTCCTTTTTATTATTTGTTGAGCACGCTTCGCACTTTGTGGGCCAGTTGTTCCGGGGTAAAGGGCTTCTGCAAAAAATCAAATTCGGGGGTGAGGATATCGTTTTGAATGATGGCGTTATCCGTGTAGCCGGAAATAAACAAAACTCTGGGCATTTTGTTTTGCGCCTTGAGCTGGTTCACCAGCACCCGGCCGCCCATTTGCGGCATAATCACATCGGTGAGCAGCAGGTCAACCTTGTGGCTGCCCCGTTCCTGGATAAACCGCAAGGCTTCAGCGCCATTCTCGGCCTCAAAAACGGTGTACCCCCGTTGACGCAACACGCGCGCGGCCAGGTTGCGCACCATTGTTTCATCTTCCACCAGCAGAATAGTTTCTGTGCCGCCGGGCAGGGCGTGTTCAAATGGGCGGCCGCTCTGACCGGTTTCGGGCTGGCCAATCCGGGGTAAATACACCCTGAAGGTAGTACCAATTCCCGGTTCGCTGTAAACCCAAATATGGCCGCCGGCCTGCCTGACAATACCAAAACATGTGGCCAGCCCCAACCCGGTGCCTTTGCCTACTTCTTTGGTGGTAAAAAACGGCTCAAAAATATGGTCCAGCACATCTGCACTCATACCGACGCCGTCATCACTGATGGCCAGCATCACGTACTCGCCGGCCTCAACTTCGGCGTGCAGGCTGGCATAGGCAGTATCCAAAAACACGTTGCCGGTCTCGATGGTTAATTTACCGCCGTTGGGCATGGCGTCCCGGGCGTTAACCACCAAATTGACCAAAACCTGCTCAAAATGGCTGGGGTCTATTTTAACCAGTCCCAGCGACGACGCCGGCAGGGTAATCAGTTCGATATCAGCGCCAATCAGCCGGCGCAGCATTTTGTTCAGGGTTAAAATCGAGTCGTTCAGGTCAATAATTTTGGGCTGGGCAATTTGCTGGCGGGCAAAGGCCAGCAGTTGGCGGGTTAGCCCGGCGGCTCGCTCCGCGGTTTTCTGGATGCCCTGAATATCGCTGTAAACCGGGTGGTTGGCCGGCAGGCTGTCGAGCGCCAGGCCGGTGTAGCTCATAATCGCGGTCAGCAGGTTGTTAAAATCGTGGGCCACGCCGCCGGCCAACTGGCCAATGGCATCCATTTTTTGCGACTGGCGCAACTGCTCTTCGAGCTGAACCTGATGAGTGACATCGCGTTTGAGCAGTACATAATTCACCAGCACGCCGTGTTCATTTCTAACCGGGCTAACAATGGTTTCTTCAATAAACGGTTTGCCATCTTTGCGCCGGTTGGTTAACCGGCCGCGCCACACCGAACCACCCTGCAGCGCAGCGAACATCTCTTTAAAAATGGCTTCATTTTGCGCGCGGTTTGAAAATTCTTCCAGCGATTGGCCAATAGCAGCGGAGCGGTTGTAACCGGTAATGCGCTCAAAGGCCGGATTTACATACTCAACAACGCCGTCAATATCGGTAATAATCACACACTCGTCCGATTGCTCAATGGCGGTAATCAATCGCTGGTGCGATTCGCTCAGGCGGGCGCGTTCCATCGTGCTGGCCACGTGGTCGGCCAGGCTCCAGGCCAGGTTGATGTCTGAGGTGTGAAAGCGATTGGCCGTTTGCGCCGAAAAGGTGATCCCGCCCACCACTTCGTCATTAATCACCAGCGGGGCCACCAAAAACGAGCGCACCTTGTTGAGGTGCAGTATTTTGGCCACGGCGGCCAGCCGATCATCCTGTTCGGTATCGGCAATGATCAGCGGGGCTTTGTGGGCCAGCAGAAAATTAAAGAAGGGGTTTTTGGCCAGCGCGATGGCATTGCTCACCGGAGAATGGCAGGCTTCCAGTTGGTAGCGAACGACGACCGTGGCCTGCGTGCGTTCCGGGTTAACCAAAAAAGCCACCGCCTCAATCACATTAAAGGCCAGAGCCAGTTCGCGGCAAACCGTTTCCAACACGCCGTCCGGGGTTTGGCCGGCCGCAGATGCGGCAATAATGTGATTAAACAGGGCCAGTTCGCGGTTGCGCCGCTGCAGCTCCTCGGCGGTGCGCTGGCGCTCAATCGCATACCGGATCGAGCGGTCCAGCAGGTAGGCGTCAATTCTGCTTTTGAGCAGATAATCGGCGGCCCCGGCCTGAATGGCTTCAATATCCAATTGAGGGTCAGCCTGCTCGGTCAGTAAAATCAGCGGGCGGGTGCAGCCGCGTTCGGTGGCCAGCTTGATAAGCTCCAGGCCATTGTGCTGGTCCAAGCGGTAGTCAACCAGATAAACATCGTGCTGACCGCTGTCAATAGCAGCCAGCCCGTCCTGGTACGCCGTCACCCAATCAAGCTGAAAACGGCCGGTGAGGATGATTTCATTGGCCAGGTCTGCCAGCAAATCGTGCAGACCCCGGTAATCGTTTTGATTATGGGTAACCAGTAAAATCCGAACGGGCGGATGACTCATACTAACCTCTGGGGGCCGGTCAACGGTTCATTTTTTGCTATTTCTAATCAGCCCGCGTACCCTTGTTTCATACGTATCGGCAGGTATTTGCAACTCAACAGGGCTGATGCCGGCCGGTTTCGGCGGGGTAACACCATTGACTGAAAAGAACCCTATAAATTATAGCACGAAAATTTGCGTCTGCTTTTTGAAGCCGCCAGCCCGGCTGCGGTTGGCGACGCTGCTTTTCTGGCTGACCGCCGCGATGGTCTTAATTTCAAGCTGCGGCGCAGCGCCGCCGCCGCCGGCCACCCAGAGCCGCTATTTTTCTGACACCGGCTTTACGGTACAGGGCGACTTTTTGCTCTTTTTTGACAAATTTGGGGGAACCGAAAGTCTGGGCCGGCCCATTTCCGCCGAAATGACCACTGGCGGCTGGCGGGTGCAATATTTTGAAAAAGGCCGGCTGGAATTCCACCCGGAAAACGAGCCGGCGTACCGCGTCACCGTGGGCTGGCTGGGCGATCTGCTCCAGCGCCGCCGCCCACCAATCCCGGCCAGCAGCATTCCGGCGGCCAACCAACCGGCCACTCGCTATTTCGCCGCCACCGGCCACACCCTCAGCGGCGATTTTTTGAGCTATTTTGAAGCCAACGGCGGCAGCGTTCGTTTTGGCCTGCCCATCAGCGAGCCGTTTTTGCTTAACGGCCGCTTAACCCAGGATTTGCAGAGCGCCCGTTTTTTCTGGTCGCCGGCAAACGCGCCGCCGGTAACACTGGAAGACATTGGCCGCACCCATTTTGAGTTTCTCCCCCAAAACAAATAGGGCACGCTCATCGTGCCCTACGATTGTTTATACTGCTAACAGGTATAATCTTTAGTTTTTCGGACACGGATTTTCACAGATAAACACAGATTTTTTATGTTCTATCTGTGAAATCTGCGTTCATCTGTGTCCTATTAAAAGCCAGCAAAAGTTAAATTTATGACTGTGCTGAGTATACAACACAACTCTTTTTTATTCCGTCGATTTGCCGCCGTTTTCGGCCAGCAGCGCCTCGTCCTCGTCATCTTCCCAGCCGATGATCCACACGCACGCCCCGGCCAGCAAAATAGTAGTTACAACCAGCGCGGCCCACTGCCCGCCGGTAAAGCCCACATCGCGGGCCGACCAGACCAGAATGATTACCATGCCGATAGCCAGGACAAGCCACGAGGTTAGCTGGGGGTGATCGCCGGCAAATTTCTTTATCGCGTCCATTCCACGTCTCCACTCAGAAAAAATTACATTGGCACCATAATGCGCTGTTCGCGCAATTTTTTGTACAATAAAACGCTGTTTTCCGGCTGCCATTCAACGGCGGCTTCGCGCCAATCCTGAATCAACCGGTCGCGATCAAACTGCTCGTAGCCCTGCTTTTCTAAAAAGCCGATGGCCCCGTCGCCGGCCTGCCTCATGACAAACACCAGCGACACTTCACACGACAGTTTGTTCACCTCTTCATGGACCTTGTCTAGCATACTCATGCCCACGGTATTCCACAAATCGGCGCGGCGCACGTAAAAATCCTGCAACCCGGCCACCAGATTTTCGGTTTGCCAGCCGATCATCCCCACCGCGTAATCGCCAGCCGTGGCCAGCAAATAGGCCCGTGAAAACAACGACTCCATCATTTCAGACATATCCGGCGCAATTTTGCCGCCGGTTCCCAGCGACATCAATTCGGCCATGCTGTTCAAGTCGCCGCGTTTGGCCCGCCGGAGCGTAACCTTTGAAATATCGATTTCCCTGGGGGTCGGGGCAACCACCGCCGGTTCGGGTTCGGGCATGGGTTCTACCGCCTGGGCTTCCAGCAATTTAACGTAGTTCATTTTAACCGTTGCCCACGTTTTGGCCAATTGGCCGCCGTTGTCAATCACCAAATCGGCCCTGGCCGCTTTTTCCTGCTGCGACGATTGCGCCTTAATGCGCTGTTCGGCCAGTTTGGGGCTCATTCTGCGCCGTTCAATCAAGCGTTTGTACTGCACCTGCGGCGGCGCAACCACCACCCACGTCGTATTACAATGGTCGGCCAGGCCAGATTCAAACAGTTTGATGGCTTCTACCACCACCACCTGCGTGGGTGCGCTTTCAATTTGCTGCATCACCGCTTCAATGACGCCGGGGTGAGTTAGCGCCTCCAGCCGCGACATCGCTGTGGGGTCGGCAAAGGCAATTTTGCCCAGCTTGGCCCGGCTGATTTCCTCGGCGTCGTCCAGAATAAACTTGCCAAATTCTTCAACAATGGCGTTGTACACCGAACCGCCGCGGCGCATAAGCTGGTGCACCAGCTTGTCGGCATCGATGGGGGTGGCCCCCAGTTCTTGCAGCATACGCAGTACCAGGCTTTTGCCGGTGGCAATGTTACCCGTCAAGCCGATCACTATTTTATTTGCCATGCCTCTGTCCTCCTCGACGAGTAAAGTTGACCCTCAAACCGCTTCCAGGTCGGTCCATTGGGTAATCAACTCTTCCAGCTTTGCTTCGGTAGTTTGATAAACCTGGCTCAACTCCTGCAATTTGGCAATATCCTGAGCCAGACTGGCTGCTTCTAATTGCGCCGACAACTCGGCCAACCGCTGCTCGGTGGCGGCAATGGTGGCTTCAATTTCGGCAATTTCCCGCGCCTTTTTTTCGATGGCCCGCTTTTCGGCCTTGTTTTGCTCGCGGATGCGCTTGCCTTTGGGCGAGTCGTCCGCCACTTTGCCGTTTGCGGGAGCCGCAGCCTGCGCCGGTTGTTGCAGCCCCAGATAGGTGCTGTAACCGCCCTCGGTAACGGTGACGCTTTTGGAGTCCGGCTCCAGCGCCCACACGTGGTCGGCCAGGGCATCGACAAAATACCGGTCGTGCGACACCAGCAAAATTGTGCCGGCAAATTCGTTGAGCACCGCCTCCAGATTTTCCTGCGAGGCGATGTCCAAATGGTTGGTCGGCTCATCCAAAATGAGAAAATTAGAGCCGGTCAACGTCAGTTTGGCCAGCGCCACCCGGCTGCGCTCGCCGCCAGACAGCGTGCCCACCGGTTTGAATACGTCATCGCCAGAAAAAAGAAAGCGGCCCAGATAATTGCGGGCCTCGCCAATGGGCAGGTTGCGCACCGAGAGAATCTCATCCAGAATGGAGGCCGACAGGTTGAGGCTGGAATGGGTTTGGGCAAAGTAGCCCACAATCACCCCGGCCCCAAAGCGAATTTCGCCGGCTTTGGGGGCAAGCTGGCCCAAAATAGTTTTGAGAAAGGTGGTTTTGCCCGCGCCGTTGGGGCCAAGCAGAGCGATGGTGTTACCCCGCCGAATTTCCAAATCCGGGCAGTTGAACAGCACGTCGCCATCCGGGTAACCCACGGCCAGGTTGTGCGTGGCCAGCACCAGATCGCCGGAGCGGAGGGTGGTTTGCAGCCCCAGCCGGAGCGTTTTGTGCTCAATAGGCCGCTCCAGCTCGTCCAGCCGTTCCAGCCGTTTGCGGCGGCCCTGCGCCTCTTTGGTGCGCTGGCCGGCAATGTTGCGCCGGATAAAATCCTCTTCTTTGGCGATGAACGCCTGCTGCGACTCGTACTCTTTTTGCTGCCGGTCCAGCCGCTCGGCGCGCTGAATGACGTACTGCGAAAAGTTGCCACGATAGGTGTCAACCCGGCCAAACGAAAGCTCCCAGACGCGGGTAGCCACTTTGTCCAGAAAATAACGGTCGTGAGCCACCACCAGCACCGCGCCCGGCCAGCTTTGCAGGTAATTTTCCAGCCACTCCACCGAGGCCAGATCGAGGTGGTTGGTCGGCTCATCGAGCAGGAGCAGGTTGGGTTTTTCCAGTAAAATGCGGGCCAGTTGCGCCCGGCTTTGCTCGCCGCCGCTAAATTGGGCCAGCGGGCGCTCGTAATCGGCGGCGGTGAACCCCAGCCCGGTCAGCACCTGATTGATGGTCAGTTCGTAATCGTAACCGCCGTCCAGCTCAAAACGAAGCTGGGCCTCGCCGTACTGGTGCAGCAGGTCCTCGTGGCGGGCTTCGTCTGTTTCGGCGGCCAGCGCCTGCTCCAGCGCCCGCAGCTCGGCTTCGGCCCGGAGCAGGTTGGCAAAAGCGCCCAGCGCGAGCTGCCACAGCGTGCCCTGAGTGGAAATCAGCGAGGCGTGCTGTTCCAGGTAGCCAATTTTTACCTCTTTGGTCGCAAAAATCTGCCCCTCGGTTGCCTGCTCGCGGCGGGCAATAATCCGCAGCAGGGTAGTTTTGCCTTCGCCGTTGGGGCCAATCAGGGCAATTCTGTCGCCGTGTTCGATGACCAGATTGAGGCCGGTAAAAATATCCTGGCCGCCAAAGTATTTGCCTAAATTTTGTACCGAAAGAATTGCCATATGTTACGGGCTGCTGTCTGGTTAGAATTTGAAAAATTATACCATAAATCAACAACAGGAGAAAAGATTGGCGCATGGGGTATTGGGTAAAATCCTTTGTGGCCCGCTTTAACCTATGCTACAATAGGTTTGCAAATCAACAGGAGGAGCCAATATGCCCAACGAAGTGTTTATCAGTTACTCGCGCCGTGACGAGAATTTTATTAAGTCACTTTACCAAGAATTAGTAAGCCGAGGATTTTCAGTTTGGTATGATCGAAAAAATATCCGAATTGGCCACCACTGGCCCAGTGAAATTGTGGAGGGTATCCGAGATTGTACCGTCTTTTTGCTCAGCATATCACCAGACT
>CAYOXS010000002.1:18588-66972 GCA_964407935.1 uncultured Caldilineaceae bacterium | reverse complement strand
CCCCCCCCCCCAAAAAAACAAACCAACCCACCCCCCCCCCCCCCCCGGTGGGGGGGGGGGGGGGGGGGGGGGCCCACAAAAATTCGCTATTTTAGCACTTGTCCGCCCTGTCGGGTTGCCAGAAGCCTCAAACCGGTTGCCGGGCCGGAGTTAAAAACTATCGGGCACCGGCAATAATTCCCAGTTTTTGCCGCCGTCGCGGGAATAGTGCGGTACGTTGCTGAGGTTGGCAAACAGCACCCACTGCCGGTTGGGCCAGCTCCCGCCCAGCAGCGTTATCGGCTGCGGGCTGTCAAAAACCAGCTCCCAGCTAACCGCGCCGGCATCCGGCGAATTGGGATTGGGGCTGCGCCACAATTGCGTTCCGGTGGTCGCGTACAGCGCCCCGGATACCCCATCAACGGCAATATTCAGATCGATGGGACGATTAGCCGGCGGAGCGGGTAGGGTTGCCCACTGGCCGTTGCTTGCGCCCCGGCGCAGCAGGCTGCCGGGAAAATCCGGCCAAACAACGGCGAACAATCGCTCGGGGTCTGTGGGATCAAACATCAGCCGGGCCACGCCGTGGCTGTGTTCCAGATAACGGCTGGCGGGCGTCCAGGTTTCACCGGTGGCGGTTTGAATGACCGGCACGTCGGTGGGGCCAAACGGCTCGGCGGCCCACAGCAGGCGAGGCTGCTCCGGCAGATTTGTCACCGCGCCCACCGGTTTGGTCTGTTCCTGTTTCCAGCCCACAGTGGTCCAGTGGTAAATGCCCCGGCAGGTCGCTAAAAAGAAAAGTTCGGGGTTGTGATAATCAAGGTTAAAATTGTTGAGGCAACCCAACTCAACCGGCCAGCCGGTAATGAGCGTGGCCCAATGCTGGCCGTAATTATTGCTGGTGAGCAGCCGGCGACCGGATGCGCCGGTTTGCAGCGCGTACAGCCGGTTGGGCAGTTTGGGGCTAAAAAAGATACCGGCCACCTGCCACGGTACGGGTGTGACCGTGGGGCTGGCGGTTGGGGTTGGCCGGATGATGACCGGCGGCTGCGGCGCGGTTGGCGTTGGGGGTAGCGGAGTGACGGTGGGTGTAACTGTAGGCAGCGGTGACCGGGTTGCCGGGGGCGGCGTGGCGGTTGGGGTTGCTTCCGGGGTGACGGCCACTGGTCGGGCTTCCAGGGTTGAAACCTGCGCCGCAAGCTGGTTGTTGGCGGTTACCAGCAAAGCCACGGTTGCCGGCAGGTTAGCCGTTGCGGTTGGTGTGGCTTTTGGCCGGATTTCAACCCCAAATAGCTCGCAGGCCAAAAGCCCGAGCACTAACGGCAGCAGTGCCGCCAGCCGGCGGAACCGGCTTATTTGGTGGGCCATAATTGAACTTCGCCGGGTTCGCTCCGCAAATTAGACATGGCAACTTCGCGCAGTTTCTCCCAGTCTTTTGGGTTGTAACGCAAATGAGTTTCGTTTGCCCAATTTTTGGCGGCAAAGTTGATAACGGCAATGGCGTTGGGGTGTCCCAAATTGGCGTGGTATTTGCCTTCTTCCAGCAGCGCTTCCATTATCGCCTTGTTGGTGTACTCGTTCAGATTTTTGTTGGCCCACTCCACAAATTTGGGGCCGGCCTCGATCTGGTTCTCGTAAAAGAACATGCGGACTTTCTGTTGCAGCGACAACGGCGTATTAAAACCGCAGCCGGCGATGAAAAGTATTATGATATTAATGGCAATTAACGCCAGTAGAATATTTTTTAAGCCCTTCATTTTACTCCTCGTCTGTATCTTTGAATGGGATTGCCAGTTCAACCACAACTCCCGGGCCGGGGTCCCGGTTATACATGCGGCACTTGCCGCCGGCATTCCATACTGTTGAAGCAACCATTGCCAGCCCCAGCCCCATGCCCGTTGACTCGCCGGTAAAATATTTTTCGCCCTGGTAGTATGGCGTCCAAACCTGAACTAACTGCTCAGAAGAGAGCATCACGCCATTATCCGCCACACGGATAACCAGCGACGGGCTGTACCTGGCTTTTGACAGATTAATTGTGACGGCGGGTTGTTGAGCGGGATGGAATTTTTTGGAATTTTCCAATAGTTCACGAAGGATTATGTTCATTGAGTTGGCCGGGATCGCCAGAGTAATTCCGGGGGATGCCAATTCGGGGTCCATTGTTATCGCCACCGATTCAATTTGCAAATCGGTGCTGATTTGGTCAACCATCGCGGTCATTTCGTTCAGGTTCAGGGCTTTGGCGGCCCGTTGTTTTTTTGAAGCGTGCAGATACGTCAGAATGTCCTCAATTTCACTTTGCAGCCGCTGGATGCCCAGGGTAGCTCTGCCGGCAATATCTTTTATCTCATCGATTGCAAGGTTTTCACCATAATTGAGCAGCAAATCCATGCCGGTTACCAGCGGGATCAACGGCGTGCGGAATTTGTGCGCAATCATGGCTTGAAATTGCCATTTATCCTGTTTTACCACCATTTGAGCGGTGACATCGCGCAGATGGACTACCCACGGTGCGTTGTCTGTTGAATTTAGCTGCAAGGTGTCAACCCGCAGCCAAAAGGGTTTGGATGATGGCGTTTCTGGCCGGACGAGATAGCGCGGGCTATCGTAATCTGAGTCTGGCCAGATAGCCCAGGCGGTTTCTGGCTGGGCGTGATACTGCTTGCGGACAAGCTGGTGAAACGTTTCAGTAAGCGGAGTTGAGTCATCGAGCGGCAGCCCCAGATAAAGCCGGGCTTTGGTGTTAGCATAATGAATGTTTCCCGCCTCGTCAGAAATCAGGTAGCCGTCATCGGCCTGTTCTACCACCCATTCAAATTTGGTTCGCTCGGCTAACAGCCGCCGAAACCGGTTGAGCCGGGTGATGGTACGCACCCGGGTGCGCAGCTCGGCCCGGTCAAAGGGTTTGGTTACAAAATCATCGGCACCGGTTTCAATGCCCAGCAGCCGCGAGTCGCGGTCGTCGAGCGCTGTTACTAAAACGACCGGCACATCGCGCAGCAAGGCGTCGCTGCGCAGGCGGCGGCATGTTTCAAACCCATCCATATCCGGCATCATCACATCGAGCAAAATCAAATCGGGTACCACTTCAGCGGCCTGGGCCAGGGCATCAAAACCATTTGCGGCAAAGGCCAGGTTGTAGCCCTGGTTTATCAGGAGCATTTCAAGGTTGTCCCGGCCAAATGGCTCGTCATCAACAATTAAAATAGTTGGGTCGGTTCTTTGCATCGTTATCCTGCCTTGGTTTGTTTGAGCAATAGCTCAATAGTTTGCCGTAAATTTTTTAGGCTGACGGGTTTGCTCATGTAGTTGTTGGCGCCTGCTTCCAAACAGCGTTCCCTGTCGCCGGGCATGGCCAGGGCGGTCAGGGCAATAATGGGCACCGAGGCAAAACGATGTTCGACGCGCAGGCGTTGCATGGCTTCCAGACCGTCCATATTCGGCATCTGGATGTCCATTAAAATAAGGTCTGGCGTGGTTTCCCGGGTGCGGTCAATTGCTTCCTGGCCATTCCGCGCCGGCACAACCTGGTAGCCGCTGCGGGTTAAATAATCAGATACGGTGCGCAGATTCATTTCGTTGTCTTCGGCCAGCACAATCAGCGGTTTTTTGTCTGAGTCTGGTTGGGGGGCCGGCAACAGGGGCGGCGGTTGTTGGCAACAGATGGAATTTAGGGTGTGCAGGAGTTGCTGCCGGGAAATGGGTTTGGTAAGGTGGGCACTGGCGCCCAAAGCCTGAGCCTGGCCTTCATCGTCCAGCACCGATGCTACGACCACCGGGATGTGACGCGTGTTTGGGTGTGCTTTGAGATTGGCCAAAACGTCCCAGCCGGTGTGGTCGGGTAATAAAATATCCAAAATGATAATATCGGGCTGAGTATCAATGGCCGTGCGCAAGGCATTGGCTCCGGTGTGGCACACCGTACTGCTCAGGTGAATTTCTTGCAGATAACGCGAATATTGGTCGGTTACAACCGGCGAGTCCTCAATAATGAGCGCCCGCCGGATAGCCGGGCCGGTGTTTTCTGTGAGCGGGGCAGCAGTTGGTGTTTGATAATTGCCCTGCCACGGCAGTAAAACCGTAAAACGGCTGCCTTGCCCTTCGGCGCTTTCCAGAGAGATGCTGCCGCCATGTAGCTCTACCATTCGCCGCACCAGGGCCAGCCCCAGCCCGGTGCCGGAGTACCGCCGGGATAACTTGCTGTCTAACTGGACAAATGGTTCAAATAACTGCTCCATCTTGTCTGAGGCAATACCAATGCCGGTGTCCCAAACCGAGAGAGCAACCCGCTGCTGTTCGGGGTCAGCGGTTACATCAAGGCCAATCTGGCCGCCTTCTGGCGTAAATTTAACGGCATTGCTTAACAGGTTCACCAGAATTTGTTTCAGGCGGCGTTCATCGGCCTTAAGGGTTACAACTTCATCAGAAATGTGGGCGTGGACGGTGATCTGTTTTTGGTGGGCCAGTTGTTTAACAAAGAGCAGGCTGGCCCGGCAAACCTGCTCAACGGGGATTATGTCTAACTGTAAATCCAGCTTGCCGGCTTCAATTTTTGACAGGTCCAAAATATCGTTGATGAGCGCCAGCAGGTGCCGGCCGCTGGCTTCTATATTTTTGAGCGCCGTCGTTTGGAGTTTGTTGAGTCCGCCGTATACCTCCTCCTGGAGCGCTTCAGACATGCTCAGGACGGTGTTGAGCGGCGTGCGTAGTTCGTGGCTCATGCTGGCCAAAAATTCATCTTTAAGGCGGGCTGCCCGCGATAGCTTGGCATTGGCCATACTTAACTCGGCGGTGCGTTCGGTTACGCGGCGAGCCAGCATGGCGCGCTCTTCTTCCAGAGCTGTTTCCGCCTTTTTGCGTTCGGCCAGTTCTTGCTGCGCCTGCTGGTAAAGTTGAGCGTTTTCAATGGCGCTGGCCGCCTGGCTGGCCAAGAGTTGCACCAGCGAAATTTGCTGGTTGGTGAAGGTGCGGTCAATGGTGCTATCGGCAATTTCAAGGTAACCTACTTCGTGGTCCTGAAACACCAGCGGCATAATCAGCAAGGTTTTTACGGCGCCGGGGAGGCCGTTCCCGGATATATGGCGGTATTCCCGGCTCGACATAACTTCTTTGGCGACTTTTGGCTGGGCTAACGGCCCATTGTCCCACCACCCATCCGGGCCGTGGTTGGCTACCAGCGTGCCGTGATTCTTGCTCCACTCAACAATAGCAGAACCATCAACCTTGAGCATATCTGCCAGCTCCCGGGTTACAGTGTGCAGCACAAATTGCAAATCCAGGCTGGAAGCGATGGCCGCGCCGGCGTATTGCAGGGTTAGCAATTCCTGGTTAAAGCGGATGACCTGCGCTTCGGCCTGCCTGCGGTCCTCGATAACCTGCTGCAACAATATGTTTGAGCGGGTTAAGGCGGCGGTTCGTTGTTCAACCCGTTTTTCCAACTCGTCGTGGGCCTGTTGCAGGGCGGCTTCGTACCGTTTGCGTTCGGTAACATCACGCGCCACAATGACCAGTTCGGCGTCGCCGGCAAGTGTTGAGCCGGGAATGCCGCGCAAACTGGATTCCAGCCAGATATAAGAATCGTTCTGACGCCTGAAACGAAGCGTAAATGGAAGCTCGTTGCCGGGGTCGAGCAGGGGCGGGTTCATTTGTAGGATTTCGGCCAGGTCTTCGGGGTGGATAAAGCTGTAAAAAGATTGCCCCAATAACTCGGTGGGGGCGTACCCCAAAATTGATTGGCTGGCCGGCGAAACATAGGTGTACGTGCCATCCAGCGCCAGTTTGGCAATCAAATCCCGAACATTTTCGGCCAGCATACGGTAACGCTCTTCGCTTTTGCGGAGCGCCTGCTCGGCTTCAATGCGCTCGGTAATATCAATCCCGTAAATATTTACATAACCCAATTGGGGAAAAGGGACAAATGTACAACTGAAAACGCGATCGTTGCAGATGTGCTCAACTTCAAATCGGTTTTTGCTGTGCAGCGCCTGTTGCACCAACTTTTGCCAGTTGGGCGGAACACTCATGGTAGGGTTATCCAGGCTTTCCGGGCTGAACAGGTTTAGCCCGGCCAGATTGCTGTACATTAATTGGCCGGCAGCAGAAATGCGCAGAACAGGATGGGGGGCTTCGGTGGGAAATCGCGCCAGAGTGCTGATTTTTTCTTCGGCGGATCTGCGCTCGGCAATGTCGCGGGCAATGATAAGCGGCACTGTCTCACCCTCGAAATTGATGAGGTTGACGCTAATTTCCAGCGGGACACGCTGCCCGTTTTTGTGCAACATTTCCAGTTCGTAAATGGAAGTGACCGGTTCGCCGGCTAAATGGCGCTGGTGTCTGTCTTTTACCTGGGATAGAAGGTTTGGCGGAAAGAGCCGGTCAAAATCCAGCCCCAAAAATTCTTTTTTAGTATAACCCAAAACTTTTTCTATGGCCCGGTTAACAAACACGCCGCGAAAATCCTTAAAGATCATAATCACGTCGTTGGCGTGATCGATAATGGTGTGGAATTTTTTGGCGGTTGCTGCCGCGTTGTCGGCGTTGAGCTTGATTTTCAGGTGAGTTTCTATCCGGGCAATCAATTCTGCCTTTTCAAAGGGTTTTGCCAGATAATCGGCGGCGCCCATTGCAAAGGCTTTAACCTTATCTTCAACCCGATTTTTGGCGGTGAGCATAATTATCGGGATGTCACGGGTTTTGGGGTTATTTTGAATGATTTCCAGCACGTCAAAACCATCAAGGCCGGGCATCATCACATCAAGCAGAATCAGATCTACGGCGCTGTTGGCTTCTAACAATACCAGCGCGTCTTCGCCCGTCAGGGCGCTTGAAATACGGTAATTTTGCCGTTTCAACAGTTGAATGATATAACTGGCCGTATCTGCTTCATCATCAACCACTAAAATTCTGGTTTGTCCCATTAAACCTTGCCCCGATAACTTTCAATGAGGTTGACCAGGCACTCTTTTTTAAACGGCTTGGTCACAAAACCATCGGCGCCAATATCCCGGGCTTTTTCTTCGTTCACCTGTTCGGTGGCGGCGGTAAAAATTAGCACCGGCGTAGCGCTGGTTTTTGGGTTTCGCTTGAGCGTGCGGCACACATCGTACCCGGAAATACCGGGCATCATCACATCGAGCAATATTAAATCTGGCTGATGAGTAATGGCCTCTTTTAAGCCGGTTGCGCCGGTTTGGGCGGTGATAATGGTATATTCGCTGGCCAGCATTCGGTGGGCAAGATCCAAAATATCGGCTTCGTCATCAATGATCAGAATTTTGAGCCGGCCGGTATTGCTGATGCCGGCGCTATTGGTTTGGGTAATCTGGCTGGCTCGATAGATGGGGGCGCTGCTGCCAGTTTTGGGCTTGTAACCGTTTGCATCGCCTGCCAGCGGCAGCGACACGTGAAAGGTTGACCCCTGGCCGTATTGGCTGTTAACCCACACTTCACCGCCGTGCGCTTTAACGATGCCTTTGATGATTGACAAGCCCAAGCCGGTGCCGCCAGCCATAAATTCGGTTTTGCCGCTCTTGTGTTTGGTTACATCGCCCACGGTTGAGAATCGTTTGAACAGTTTGGGCAGGTCTTCCGGCTTAATACCGATGCCGGTATCGCTGATGCTAACCTGGATTGTGCCGTCAACCCGGTGGGCCTGGATGGTGATTTTTCCGCCGTCCGGGGTGTATTTAATGGCATTGCCCAGCAAGTTGATAATTACCTGGGCCATGCGGTCACGGTCGGCTGCCGCCGGGGGGAGGTTGGGTTCTATGTTCAGCGTCAGGTTGTGGCCGCGGTTGTTAAGCGAGGGGTTCAACTCGGCGGCTACCTCGCGGATAACCTCGGCCAGTTGCACGGGTTCGGTGTGGAGCACCAGTTTGTTTTCTTCTATTTGCGAGATGTCTAAAAGTTCGGTCACAATTCGGGTTAGCCGGTTGGTGTTGCGCGAGACAATATCGAGCATTTGCAAACGTTCAGTGTCGTCAGCGGCATCGCCTTCGCGCAGCAGATCAACATAGCCCTGAATGGCAATGAGTGGCGTGCGCAGCTCGTGGGAGGCCATCGAAATAAATTGCGATTTTAGCTCGTCGAGCTGGCGCAGTTCAGTATTGGCGGCTTCAATTTCGGCGACTTTGGTTTCCAGTTCGCTGGCCATTTGGTTAAATGTTTTGGCCAGTTCTTCAATTTCATCGCCGGATTTGATGTTAATCCGGTGAGCCAGATCGCCCCGGCCAATTTGTTTTGAGCCATTTTCCAGCGCTTTGATGGGATTAGAGATGGTTCTGGAAAATATAGTGGCCAATGGAATAATAACCACCACAATGCCCAGCAGAACCCACATTAACGAATTTGTGGTTTGCTGCGATTGTCGGGCAATTGTGTTGGCCGCAGCCTGGGTATTGTGGGTGATTTTTTGGTTGGTGGCTAGCGCCGGCCTGATTACCTCTTCCTGGGGGACAACAATCCCCACGCTCCAGCCGGTTTGTGAAACGGGATGGTAGGTAAAAAAATATTTTTGGCCGGTTTGCGGGTGGGTGTAGATGGTTAAACCCGTTTCGCCGGCCTGCATGTTTTGGATAATGGTTTGAAAGGCGGCGTTGTTGGCCTGAGTCAGAAAAAACGAGAATTGTTCGTTGTCGCCAAAGTTGCCTCTCAGGCTGTCTGTAAAGCCCAAAAACGGCGCGGCGCGTTCCGGAAAAGCGATGGCCTGGCCGCTTTGTGACATTAAAAAGGCAAAGCCGGTCTCTTCGATTTGAACATTAATGATCTGGTCAATCATTTTGTCCAGAGTAATGTCAATCCCTACCACACCCATTAACTCGTTGGTGCGGTAAACCGGGGCAATGCTGGAAACCATCCAGCCCAGGCCGGCTGGGTCCCAGTACAATTCAGTCCAAACGGTTTTGCGCCGGGGGTTGTGGGCTTCATCGGCCAGATAATAAAAATCAAACGTGGTTACATCCGGGGCGTCGTTAAACTGTTCAACAGCGTCAACCCACACATATTGGCCGTTAACAAAGGGCATGCCGCGGGTCAACTGGCTGCGGGTGTTGATGTACAACTGCACCGCATACGGGTTGCGCTGAGCGATACTTTTAAAAGGGATGTCCAGAAATTCGGTCAGATGGATTTCAGCCAGCAGTTCCGGCGAGACTTTGCCTTGCCCATCGGTGCCGCTGCTAAAAACTCCCAGCCACGAATTTTGGTTGGGTTCAACGCTGCCAAACATATTTTTTTCCGGGCCGGCCTGGTAGACGCTTGGAAAGGCGTACCGGTTAACGGAGTCGGGGTGGTTGTATAGGTACGTGGCAAAATCGGCCAGTTGGCCGGTGTCGGCCTCTACCCGGGCCAGAATCTCGCTGATGTTACCGGCCAGGCCGGTAACCACCGACGTGAGATGGACTTCCTGTTCCCGGGTTAGCGTTTGGGTGCTGTCAGACATCGCCAGCTCGGCGTTCTGCTGATTCACATCAATGGCCAATTGGA
Organism: uncultured Caldilineaceae bacterium; assembly: GCA_964407935.1. Lineage (GTDB taxonomy): Bacteria > Chloroflexota > Anaerolineae > 4572-78 > J111 > J095. The sequence continues at coordinate 57,507 of CAYOXS010000002.1, read as the reverse complement.
TGCTGCTGCGGCTCTGGTAAACGCTCAATAGCCCGGCGATGAACAAAGGAATTAGCGAGGTCAGGAGCAGAACGATGACGAGTTTGGTGGCGATTCTGATTTTCATACCGGCAAAACCTTAATTTTTACTCCGCTGAAATGTTAGCAGGTAGTTTACGTGATGGTTGCCCGGCAGCCCCAGCCCGCTGATGGTGTCGCTGGGCGCGCCATCAACGTATACTTTGTAGGTGCCTTTGTCCATTGGGCCGTACATGGGCGCGTTGGCGGCGTATTCCGGGTAGGGTTTGTCTTCGGTGATCATCGTCGCTTTGCCATCGCTCCAGGCCATAATCACCGGCTGGCCCAAAATCCGTTTGCCCTGCTCATCGAGCACTTCCACAAATACGTTGTGCATCCCGCTGGACTCGGTGTCGTCCTGATAAATGGCGGAAACCAGCCGGAATACCGCTTGGCCTTGCCCCTGCCCCCGGGTTAGTTTGATGCCCAAATCATCCAGGCGCGGGTCCCATTTTGAATTGCTGCTGCCGCTACCGGTGGGCGTGGGCGCGGCCGGTGTTGATGTCGGTTGCACGGTGGGCACCGGCGTGGCCGGCGCGCCGCTGGTTTCTACGTTGCGCTGAAATGTGAGCTGATAACTAACGTGATGTTTGCCCGGCAACCCCAACCCGCTGACCGTATCGCTGGGCGCGCCATCGACATATACTTTGTAGGTGCCATCTTCCATCGAGCCATATAACGGACTGTTAGCGGCAAATTCCGGGGCAGGTTTGTCTTCGGTAACCATTTTGCTTTTGCCATCCGGCCAGGCCAGCGTGACCGGCTGGCCCAAAATCCGCTGGCCCTGCTCATCGAGCACCTCCACAAACACGTGGTGCAGCCCGCCCGCTTCCCACTCGTTGAGATATTTGGCGGCAACCAGCCGGAAAATAGGCTGATCCGGCTCTTTGCCGGCGCGGGTCAGTTTGATGTCCAAATCGCTCAGGCGCGGGTCCCACACCAGTGTCACCGGGGTGGGGGTGGCGGTGGCCGGCGCGGCGGTTGGGCGCGGGGTGATGGTCGCTGTCGGTGTGGTGGCCGGCACATTGGCCGCCGCCGCAATAACCTGCGGCTGGCTTTTATCGGGCAGGGCGGGCAGGGTTTTGCCCAGCGCAGCTACCTCGCGGCCGGTGTTGTCAAAAAACGAGAGGCCCCACTCGCCGCCTTTTTCCGCCGCCGCCGAAAAACTGCTGCGGAACGGCGATTCGGGGTAAATGGTTACCGGCCAGCGCGCCGCTTCTTTTTGATTTTGCCACAGCAGCAGCGTACCGTTGATGGGTGAAGTAGTGGCCGCCGCCACCTGCACCGAGTTGGGCAGCACGCCCAAATTGAGCGCGGCATCACGGTTGGCCACGCTAAAGCCGCCCATATCGCCCACGGCGTACCACTGCTCCTGCCAGGTTACCCACGCGCCCGGCTCCAGCGAAACCTCATCCCAAAAAGTGGGAGCCAGCCCGCCCCACAGCTCAAAATAGCCGCTTTTGTCGATGGTCCACAGGGCCGGGTCCAGATCGCCGGGGGCGAAAATTTTGGCCCCGCGCGCCAGTTGGTGCGGAAAAACGCGGGCCACGCCCAGCCGGGTCTGGTTGTTGTACGCGCCCATAAAATCGGCCGGGGCGGCCGGCGCGGCAAACACGCCCAGGTATTTGTCCCAGGTGGTGTAGTTAGCCAGGTTGCGGCCATCGTAAATGGGCCAGCTCATCAATTGATGTTCGGCGGGCAGGCGGGTATCGCCGGTAGAGTGAACCGTCACTTCGCCGGTGGGCAGGATAAAATGAACGCCCTCGCCCGGCTGTTTTGAGCCGAGATTGAACATGCCGTTGATCCAGAATTTGTAATCGATGGGCCGGTTGGTGGGGTTGATGAGGCGCGGCGTCAGCGTAAAATAGGCGTGGTCGGCATCCAGGGCGATGTTAATTTCTGAAACGAGGCCGGAATTTTCCTCGGTATCGGTCAGAGTCACGCTGGCGTCGGCGCTGTTTTGGTGCAGGGTGTACTCCCACGGCGAAGCTTCGCTCAGGCCGTGTTCGTCGGTGGGCAGCGCCCATTCCATGCCGCCGGCGGCCAGCCACCAACCGCGATTACCCCAGGTGGTCGGTTTGATAACCGGGTTTTCGTAAAACAGATTTTGGCCGCTGGCTTTATCGACCCAGCGGAAAATGCGGCCGCCCAGCTCCGGCAAAATGGTGAGCTGGGTGTAGCGGTTTTCTAAAATGATGGCTTTGTACGGCTGCGGCGCAACCGGCCCCACGGCATCAAAATTGAGGCGCGGGTAGGGGTAAACCGGGTCATCCGGTTGAGTGGCTACCAACGCCTGTTTGTAGCCGGCGGTATTGAGCGTGAGTGTGCTTTCGCGCACGGTTACCGGGCTGTCGGCCAGCAGGGTTGTGTCCGAGGCGGCCAAAATACTGGTGGTGGCGGTCGCCGCCGGTGGCGAGGCGAGCGGGTTGGGCAGCGGGCTGCTGGTTATCGGTGAAGGGGTAGGGGTTGGCGCCAGGGTAGACGTTGGCAGTAGCAGCGCGCCGGTGGCCGTCGGAATCGGGGTGGGACTGGCCGTGACCGGGATGGGCGTTTGGGTGGGGGTGGCGGTTTCGGTCGGGGTGTTGGTGATGGTTGGCGTGGGGGTACGGGTAGGGCTGGGCGTGGATGACGGCAGGATAAACGCAATCCGGGTGGGCGTGGGTGGGGCCGGGGTAAAGGTTGGCGTCGGGGTGGTGGGGAAGGGTTTATCGCTAACCACCACGGCGCAGCCGCTGACGGCCAGCAGAATGATCAAAAAGATAACGGTGATCGGTTTGTTGTTCATTATCTGTACCCTAACCTTTGCCTGTCAGCGTAAAGGTTGCGTTCAAATCATAACCGGCCGCGCCGCGAGCGCGGACACCCTGGCCGCTGCCGCCGGCAATTTTAATCACGTACATATCGGCCGGGCGCTGAATGGGCAATGTGGCGTTGTAGCCTTTGCCCGGTTCGGTGATGAGCAGCGTCCAGCCGCCGGTCCATTCCACGCGCACCTGCTGGCCGGCCATCTGGCGGCCGTATTCATCCAGAATATTCAGCCGCAGGCGCGGGTACGGCGTGGCCGAACTTTTCCAACTGGCGGCGGTAACCTGCCAGCCGGGACCATCGCCCGGCACGTCAATAACTTCGGCCTGCAATTTGTCCAGCGGGAAATCGGCGGTTTCGGGGTCAAACTGCTGGGTGATTGGTTCGATGGGTTGTTCCGGCTCCACCAGCGATTTGTAGCCCCAGTTGCGCGTGGCCCAGCGGCGGGTATCGGCTTTGAGGGCATCCACCACGGGCAGGGTGCTGCCATCGACCTTGTACCAGGCCGCTTCTTCCCAGGCGCCGTCCCAGTGGCCGCCGGCGGCGTTAGCCATTATCCACGGCGCGTAGGCAAAGTAGTAGGCCGGCGCGTCATCGAGCATGTAGTGGTAGGCGCGCAGGGTCAGCTCGGTCAGGTCGTCCTGCGTGACGGGTGGGTAGCGCGGGTCCTGCGCGTCGCCGACCAGCGGCCCGCCTTCGGTGGTGATGATGGGGATGTAAAAACCGAACTCGTCAAAGAAGATATTCGCGTAGGCATCAAACTTGCGAAAGCCGTTGGAGTCGGCGTCGATGGTGTCGCCAACGTAGTAGCCGCCGGGCAGTTTGGCGTTGAGCCGGGCGTTGTTGATGGCCTGCACCTGCGCCGGCGACAGGTCGCGCCGGGCAATTTCGGCATCGGTCAGGCGCACGTCAAACAGGTTAACCTGGTCGGTGGGGTAATCAAAGGGGTGGTTGAGAAAGTAGTTGTGCATGGGCAGCCAGGCCCGTTGCAGCAGGTCGGTGCGGCCGGTGGCGGCCAGCTTGCGCAGAAATTCGCGTAGAAATTGCATATCGTCAACGGTGCCGCCGGTGGCCAGCGTTGGCAGGCCGGGGTAGCCGCCGGCGTTGTGAATGGCTTCGGCGGCGGGCAGCCACAATTCCAAAATACGGTCCACGCTGATGGCTTCGCCATCGCGCCAGCCGCCGGGGAAGCCGGCGATGTTCGGCTCGTTGTACAGTTCAAAATAGTGAACGCCCAGCGGCGCGGCGGCTTCAACCAGCCCGGCCAGATGCTCGTAGGGTTCGTTGTAGGGCTTGTAAACGCGGATAATCGGCTCGATGTCGTTGGCGATGAGCTGCTCAACCAGGTATTGGTGCTCTATTTTGGGCACGTCGCCCTGCATAATTTTGACCCATTTGATATTCATTTCGCGCAATTCATCGATGAAAAAATCGACCATGCCGGCGGGCTGGCCCAAAATGGTGGGCGCGTAATGAGCGCCGCGGCCGTTGTCGTTAACCGGGCGGGGATAATCGGCCAGCCGGCCCAGCGCGGAGAGGGCGCTGATGGTTTCGGTTTGGGTAGAGAGCGAGGCGAACGGCTTGGCGCTGGCTTCGGCGGGCGATTGCTGGCTGCCGGCCAAATCCCGGCGGGTCTGCCCCCGGCGCGGATGGTTTTTGAGGGCATCAACTACGGGCAGGTGATTGCCTTTGCGGTCTTTGTACCAGGTGTTGGTTTCCCACACGGTGCCGCCGCCAAAATCGAGCGCTTTGATGGCGATGAGCCAGGTGCAGTTGGCCAGATACCATTCCGGCGCTTCGTTGAGCATGTATTCGTAGTAGGCCAGCGTCCATTCCATTTGCAACTGCTCGTCCACGCAGGGGTAGCGCGGGTCCTCGCACGAGCCGACAGTCGCGCCGCCTTCGGTGCTGATGAGCGGGATTTTAAAGCCAAAAATCTCTTCAAACTGATTTTGATAGCCAATGAACTGCAAAAAGCCGGTCACATCCAGCCGGGGGTCGTTGCCCAAAAAGTAGCCGGAGTCTTCAAACTGCTGTTTGCGGGCCTGGTTGATGCCGTACACCTGGTGCTCGTTCAGCCCAAATTTGGCAATTTCCGCCGGGGTGAGCGGCCGGCCGGTCTGGTTGACGTCGTCGGTGGGGTAATCGGGTGGGTGGTTGATGGCGTAATTGTGTACCGCGCCCCAACTGGCAAACAGAATGTCGGCGTCGCCGTTGGCTTTGATGGCGTGCAGAAAACGCTGAAAAAAGCTGTCGCGCCAGTCCATTGAGCGGGTATTTTTGCCCACCGGAAAAATGGATGGCAGCGACGGGAAGCCGCCGCGGGCAATAACCTCGCGGGCGGCGGGCGCCCACACCGCGGCCAGATGTTCGGGGTCGGGTTCGTCTTTTTTGCACCAGCCGCCGTCAACGCCGGGGATGTCCGGCTCGTTGTATAATTCGAAATAAACCAGGCCCATTGGCCGGTAATGCTCAACCATTTGGCCCAGCGCGCCCAGATCGATGGCGTCGTTGCACTGCATGTAAATGCGGGCAATGGGCATAATATCGTTGGCGACAAGCTGCTGCACCAGATAATCGTGCTGGCGGCCGCTGACGCCATCGTTCATAAATTTGACCCATTTAATGCCCATCGCCTTGATTTCGTTAACAAAATAGTCGGTTACTTCCGGCTCTTCGCCGTAGGGGGTGGTGCTCCAGTGGATGCCCATGCCGTTGTCGTTTTTGGGCCGGGGAAAGGCCGACAGCGGCAGCGGGCCGGTCAATCGCCCCTGCTGAAAGGCGGGGCTGACTTCCTGCGCGCGGGCGGCGGGCGTGAGGCTGATGATTAATATGAGGGCGAAGAGTAGTTTTTTAAGCATTGGTCGCTGGTTATTAGTCATTTGTCATTAGTCATTTGTTACGATTGGTCATTCTGAGGAGCGGAGCGACGAAGAATCTCTGAAAATAAACTACAAACTCGAGACTCTCACCTGCACTACGCGCAGGCGCAAGTGTCGTTCCCGTTGGTCACTCAGAGTGACACAACCTGAAACCAGTGACAAGTGACCAATCACAAATTTTTCCCTTTTATCCGGTACACAAAGGCCAGTACCTCGGCCACCACGGCGTACAGCTCCGGCGGGATCATCTGTCCCACGTCGAGCTGGGCCAGCAGTTCAACCATGTCCGGGTCTTTGCGGATGGGCACGCCGTGTTCTTTGGCCAGTTCGATGATCCGTTCGGCGACGGCGCCCTGGCCGCTGGCGCTCACTTTGGGCGCGGCCATATTGGCCGAGTCGTATGAAATGGCGACCGCGCGGTTTCGAGCAGGTTTGCGCTGGCTGCGAAGGGAGCGATACTGCGCCATAATCAGGCCGTGATGTTGATCTGCGGCAGCGGCACTTCGATGCTGTCAGCCGGGCTGGCTGCCTCAAAAATCGATTTGTCGCGTGGGGCGAGCCGGTCGGCGGTCAGCGAGTCAATGTAGTAGCCGAGCTTGCGCAGGCTGCGAAACAGATCGGGCAGGTCGGCTTCAACCAGCCGGTGGGTTTGGGCGCGGCCGCTGACAATTTTGCCGTTGAGGTGGCGCTCAAACACGTTGAGGTTTACAGCAATTTCGCCCAATTCGGGCAGATCGAGCAGCAGCGCCAGCCGCAGGTTGTGGGGGTCGATGGTCTGGGTGGAGTTGTTGCGCCGGAACACGCGCAGATGCGCCGTGCGCGGTCCGTCGGCGGTTTGCAGGGGAATGGGAAACAAAAAATAGGATTCGTTGATGGGGTTGGCCGGGTTGGTGAGATTAGACATCTGAATGGCCCCCAAATCTTTGGATACCGCCTGTAACTGCTCCGAAAGCTGGCGCAGCGCGTGGGCGGTGGATTGGTCAAGATTGGGTGTGGCCAAAGTTTGATGAATGACGGCGGCCAGCCGCTGGAGCGGCGCAGCGCTTTCCGGCAGAGCCGGTTGGGCGGCGGCCGGGTGCGGCGTTGGGCCAGCCGGCGAGTCGGTTGGCTGGGCGGCGGCCGGTTGGGCCGGCGCGGGGGCATCCGGCGCGGGTTGCGGGCCGGGCGCGCCATTTTGAGCCGGAACAGGGGAAGCGCCTCTCTCGCTTCCCCCATTCACAACAAATTGAGTTGCTGGACGGGGTGCAAGTTGAGATTCAGGTGGTGTACCCAGTTGGGTGATGACTTCTGCCAACCGGGCAGCAATTTGCTCGGACGGCATCTTTTCGGAGATGGACCAGCCAGATAAGTGCGATAGGGTGGCGGTGATGGTGGTGAACAGGTTGGCAAGCTGTGGTGAGTTGGCAGCGGGTTGTTGTGAGGCGCTGGGTGTGGTCAGGGTGTGGGTGAGGGCGGTTTGAAGAGTTTGCAGGGTCTGTTGCAGGGTGGTTAAGCGTTGGGCGATGGGGAGCGAGTTGTCAAGCAGGTGGCGGGCCAGGGCGATGGATTCGGAGTTGATGGGAAGTTGGTGGCTGTGCAAATAAACAACTGCTTCAAGAGCTGCCGCTTTGTCTCCGCTGGCGGCGGGGAGAGAGGTCAAAGCGGGCAATTGCTGCCAGATGGTTCGTACCTCGGAAATGGCGTCGGGGTTGAGGCTGTAGCTGTGAGCGAAGAGGGCTTTGGCGATAGTCTGGTTGGTGGCGTCGGGTTCGAGTCCAAATGAGGTGAGCAGGGTTTCCAGGTTGGTGGGAAGCAGGGCGGGCGCGGTTCCGGGTTCGGCGGGAGGTGGAGATTGTTGAACAATTTGGAGCGAGACTTTTTCTGGGCTGATCTGGGTGACTTGCAGGATGACGCGTTGTTGGGGTTGGAGAGGGATATCGGTTTGAACCATCACGGCTTTGCCGTTAAAGTTGAGCAAAGCCATTTCATCGGCTACGCGTTGCACAGTGGCGCGCAGCAAATGGCCTTGGGCAAGCTGAACCAGTTCGGTATCGGCGGTTTGGGGGATGTGTATTAAGTTGGTTGTGAGTAAAGCGCCGGAAACCGAGTTGTTCATTGCTGCCTTTATAAGAGACACGGGCGCAGTTTATGGCTGCGCCCGTGTGCGCTTACCAATTAGTTTATCGTTTCAGATTCACCAACTCCTGCAGCATTTCGTCAGAAGTGGTGATCACGCGGCTGTTGGCCTGAAAACCGCGCTGGGCGGTAATCATACTGGTAAACTGCTGGGCCAATTCCACATTAGACATTTCAAGATAACCGGCGGCAATTTGGCCGCGGCCTTCGGTGCCGGGCAGGCCCACCTGCGGCGTGCCGGAGTTGGCCGAGACCACAAACAGGCTTTGCCCTTCTTTTACCAGACCGCCGGGGTTGGTAAAGTTGGCCATTGAAATTTGCCCCAGCGTGCGGTTTAGCCCGTTAGAGAACAGGCCAGTCACTTCGCCGGTGCTGCCCACGGTAAAGGTGGTCAGGTTGCCGGGCGGCAGGCCGTCCTGGCTGGCCGAGTTAACGTTGCTCAAGCCATCGAGCTGGGTGAGGTTGCTAAAATCGAGCGCAACCGTGCCGGTGTTTGACCCGTTGCCAAAATCAACCGAGAGCGAGGTGGCGGGATTGCCGGTGTTGTAACTGCCATCGGCGTTAAAAGTGATGGTGGTGCCGGCGGGGGTAATGCTCACCCCGGTTTCGGTGGTTGAGGCGGTCCAGGTCCACTGGTTGGCCGTAGCGCCCTTGGTAAAGGTCAGGTTGATGCTGTGCAGCACCCCCAGCGAGTCGTACACGCCGATGGTTGAGGTAGCAATATCGCCGGACACGGCCTGGGCATCCAGGTTGCCGCTGGTAATCAGGTTGCTGGTGGCACGGGCCATACTCTGCCCAAAGGGAATGGTGATTTCCGTGAGCGCCTGGCTGGTGTCAACAATGCCGGTCAGCGGATCGGCCTGCCAGCCCATCACCTTCATGCCGGTGGCCAGGTTTAGCAGCGCCCCATCGATGCCCACATCCAGGTTGCCGTCTCGGGTGTAGGCATAACCATTTTGGCCGTTGTTCAGGATAAAAAAGCCATCGCCCTGAATGGCCAGGTCGGTGAGTTTGCCGGTGTCTTGCAAACTGCCCTGAGTAAACATTGTATCGATGCCGCCCAGCGCCATCCCCAGGCCAATCTGCACCGGGTTGAGGCCGCCAATCCCGCCGCGGGGCGCGCTGCTGCCGCGCAGAGTTTGGCTCAGCAATTCCTGAAACGAAATGCGGCTGGCTTTAAAGCCGGTGGTGTTAACGTTTGAAATGTTGCTGGAAACCACATCCATATAAACCTGGTGGTTTCGCAGAGCTGCAATTGCTACAGACATAGATCGCATCATTTTGGGTTCCTCCTGAGAGAGTCCCGGCTTCCTCAGCGAGGTCCGGCCGGGTGAAGTTGAAATAGAAATTAGAAATGAGTTGTAAATAAAAGGTTAGGTGAGAACCACGCTGTCGATATTGGTGAATATGTTGTCCTTTCTGCTGTTGGCATCTACTGCCGTAATCACCACCTTGTTTTTTATGCTGACCACCAGCGCCAGGTCGTCCATCAAAATTAATGATTCCCGCGAGCCTTTGTTGGCCGCTTTTTCGATGGCTTGTTCCAGCCGGGCCGTTTCGTCCGTGCCAAATTCAATTTGGCGCGAGGCGATTCGCCGCTGCGCGTGAGCCGAAAATTTTACACCGGACTCGCTGCCCAGTTGTGATTTGAGAATGTCGGCAAAGCCCGGCGATCCGGGCGGGATAACCGGCTGATTGTGCAGGGGAGCGGGCTGGCTAGCCGGTTGTAGGGCTGGTGTTAGATTGAGTTGGTCCACCATTTTCGTTGCTCCTTTCTGTGTCGGTTACTGTGTCTACCTTGTTCAGCGCCATCCGTTGCCCGCTGATGTCCAGCACAACGCTGCCGCCGCTGATTTGTAACCCGGTAACCACTCCGGTCAGCGTTTGGCCGTCGCTGCCCAGGCCGCGTACCGTTTTTCCAATCAGAGCCGCGCCCTGGCCGAGTGCCTGCGCTTTGACCAATTCATCGAGATTTTGGGACATCTTGGTCATTTCGTTCAGCGAGTTGAACTGCGCCAGTTGGGCGATGAAATCAGAGTCTTTCATTGGCTCCAGCGGGTCCTGGTTGCGTAACTGGGCCAGCAGTAACTGCATAAACGCGTCTTGCCCCAGGTCCTGGCTGGCGGTGGCATGGCTGGCGCCGGAAGTGGTTTGGGTTGTCGAGTTTGCAGCGGTAACTCCGCTCACTGACATAGTTAAAATACTCCTTACGCTTGAAAATCAATTGAATACAGGCTGTTCAACAGACCAGAACGCGGCCAGCTTGCCGGCTGATCGTCGTTGAACTGCTGCCGGGCGGGCTGGTAGCCATTGCCATTAAACTGGCCGTAACCGGGTTCGCGGCCGGGCGTATTAAACGCCGAAGCGTTGTGGCCCAGATCGATGTTGAGCGACTGGACTTGCAGCCCCTGAGCGGCAAACGCGGCTTTGAGTTGCGGCAGGTTTTCCTGAATTAACGAGTGGGCGTGGGCGGTGTCGGCTAACAACCTCACCGATACATCACTGCCGGACATGTGCAGTTGCACCGTTACCTGCCCCAGCGATTCTGGCCGGAGCTGCAGCCGGACTTCCGTTTCGCCGTGCTGCCGGATCACTTTAACCGATTCAACAATTTGCTGTAGCGCCGGAATTTCTGGCGTTTGCGGCGCGGCGGCGGGCGCAGCGGCGGTATTGGCTGTTTGCACGGCCGGAACTACCGGGCCGGTAGCCGGCGCGGTTTGCACCGATGGCTGCTCAACCGTGGTTTGCGGCCGGACCGATGGCGGGTCAACTGCTTCCGCTGCCGGTTGCGGTTGGGCCACGGTAAATTCTGGCCGGGTTTGCGGCTGCGCGGCGCTCATCTGCGGCGCGGCGGGCGGCTGGTTCGTCGAAGTGGATTCGGCGGTTGGCCCGTTGGGCGCAACCGGCACAGCCGGGGCCGGTTTAGCCAGTGGCGGCTGCTGGCCGGTGGCCGGAACAGCGCTGGCTTGCGTGTGCGGCGCGGGTTGAGTTTGCGGCGCGGTTGGGGCCGGTGTTTTGGCTTCCGGTAGGGAAAAACTGGCCGCGGCTTTGTTGCCGGTTGGTTCGGCCTGGCCTTCAACCGGGAATTGCTGCCCAGTTTGCGGCAAATCGACGGTAACCGGGCTGGCCGGAATCGCGGTGGTGGTTGGGGCTGTGGGTGAAGTCAGATTCGGTTGTGTTTGTGCGGACGTTTCCGGGTTGGCTGCCGGTGCTGGTGGCGCAACGATCTGCGCCAGTTGCACCAGCGCCGCCACGTTGGCTTGGTCCGTTAACGCGTCCGGGTCAACGGTGATGGCTTCTGCCGGTTGCCCGACGGCCAGCGCCGGTACGGCTGTCTGGATTTCGGCATCACTCTGGCCGACCAGTGGTTGGAGGACGGTCATTAACTCTGTCAGCGAAACGGTGGTTTCGCCTTCAACAGTGTTTAACGCTTCCCCGGTGGGGTCCGGCGTCTCAAACAATTGCGGGTCCTGGTCAAACAGTTTCAGCAGAATACCCAGCCAGTTGGGGGCGGCCTCTGCGGCCGGCGTTTGCGGCGGCTGAGCTTCGGTGCCGGCCACCAACGCCTGCAAAATCCCTTTGAACTCTCCGGCTGCGGCCGCATCGACTGGCAGCGCCGCGGCGGGTTGTTCTGGCAGTGCGCCCGATGAACTTATGAGTGCGGCGATATTCACGTGTTTTACCTCCTTTCTGTAAAATTTTAATTAATGTAACACGTTCGCGGTTTTATTTCAGTAAACCTTGGGTGAAGGGTGCGTAAAGTTAAAGTAAATTTATCGCCCACCGCGAACAATGTTTTTTAACAGGCCCAATTTGCTGGCGGTGAGTTGGGCCAGCGCCTGATAACGCAGGCTGGTTTCGGCCAGGCTGGTCATTTCCAGGTCGATGTCAACATTGTTGCCGTCGTTGCGCAGGTCGTTGTCGTTTTGGCCTACCTCGATGAACTGCGCCCCCGGCGAGGGGCTGAATGGCAGGTGACCCGGGTTGGTGGTTTTGAGCGGCAGGCCGGGCTGGTCCAGTTCGCTGCGCAGAGCCTGCTGGAGCTGGTCTTCAAATTTTACAAATTGGGCCTTGTAACCGGGCGTATCGACATTGGCAATATTGTTGCCGGTTACCCGCTGCCGCAGCGACAGGCCATCGAGCGCCGTAGACAGGGCGTGAAAGCCAAGATCGTTGAAAATTTTCATACAGGCCTCCTAACCGGTCCAGCTTTTATACTGGTTGCGCAAATCCAGAATACGCGGCACGTAGGTTTGCGTTTCCTGGTAGGGCGGCACGCCGCCCCATTTATCAACCGCGCCGGGGCCGGCGTTGTAAGCGGCCAGGGCTAACACCTCGTTGCCGTGGTAGCGGTTGAGGAGCTGGCTCAAAAATTTGGCCCCACCTTCAATATTTTGCACCGGGTCAAACGCATCGCTCACGCCCAACCCGGCGGCGGTGGCGTCCATCAATTGCATCAGCCCTTTGGCTCCCGCGCTGGAAATTGCCGTGGGCGTAAAGTTGCTTTCGGCCTGGACAACCGCCTTTAGCAGCGACTCGTCCAGCCCGTGTTTTTGGGCGGCGGCGCTGATCAAATTATCAAATTCCGAGGCGCGGGCTTGCAGCATTTTGCCGCTGCCGGGCCGCAAATTTTGCCCCCCCAACAACGATTCCAGGCTGGAAAGCACCGATTCCAGAAGGCTGTGTTGAAGCTGGGATAAAATCGGATCGATCATAGTTTACCTTTCTCGCGCGTAACGGGTGGTTACCAGGTCGTCGATGATGCGGGCTTCGCGGCGGCGGTCGTCAAGCTGCTGCGAAGCGATGTGGTTCTCTTTGAGCTTTTCCAGGGTCTTCTGGCTTTTCATCGACTCAACCAGTTCGTCGCGTTTCACATCAACTTTGGCGGCGGCGGCTTTCACCCGCGTTTTTTGCCGGCCAATCTGGGTATCGAGCACCTGCAAATATTTTTGGCGCAGCAGAATGGCTTCGCAGTCAAGCAGGCCGTGCTGCTGGTGCTGGAGGTTGTCCATTTCTTCAATCTTGGCGGCTTCCAGCCGTTCCAGCACTTCCATTTCGTTTTTGTGGGCCAGCTTGAGCTGGGCAAATTCCAACTCAAGCGTATCGACCATGCTGCTGGTGTAATTTAACACCGGTTCTAACCTGAAACTTCCTTTGCTTAACATTACTTACTCTCCTGTTTCTTCTGTGCCTGACCTTTGCTGATGTTGCTGAGCTGGGTTAATGTGGTTTCGTACGGGGTGGGTTCGTGCGCGCCCTGCCGCAAAAAATCAAGAATAGCTGGCATGAGCGCCACGGCCTTGTCAATGGTTGGGTTTGAGCCTTGAACATAAGCGCCAATATTGATTAAATCGCTGGCTTTTTCATAGGAAGCCAGCAGGTCCCGTAGTTGGCCGGCTGCCTGCCGGTGTTCGGCGGCAGTGATGGCCGGCATCACCCGGCTCACGCTTTCCAGCACGTCAATGGCCGGATAGTGGTTTTGGCCGGCCAGTTCACGAGATAGCACAATATGCCCATCCAAAATTGAGCGAACAGCGTCGGTAATCGGTTCGGTCAAATCATCAGATTCAACCAGCACGGTGTAAAAACCGGTGATGGTGCCGCGTTCGCCGGTGCCGGTGCGTTCCAGCAGTTTGGGCAGCATGGCAAATACAGAGGGCGTGTAGCCTTTCATCGCCGGCGGCTCGCCGATAGCCAGCCCAATTTCGCGCTGGGCCATCGCAAAGCGGGTTACGGAGTCCATCAAAAATGAAACATCCTGCCCCTGGTCTCTGAAATATTCGGCGATGGCGGTGGCCACCCAGGCCCCTTTCAGCCGAACCAGCGCCGGCTGGTCGCTGGTGGAAACCACCACCACCGACTTGGCCAGCCCGTCCGGTCCCAAATCACGCTCGATAAACTCCTGCACCTCGCGGCCGCGCTCGCCAATCAGGGCGATCACGCTGATATCGGCGCGGGCGTGGCGGGCAATCATGCCCAGCGTGGTGCTTTTGCCCACGCCGCTGCCGGCAAAAATGCCCATGCGCTGGCCTTTGCCAATGGTCAAAAACGAATCAATGGCCCGAACGCCGGTTTCCAGCGGCTGGCTGATCATCATCCGGCCCAGCGGCGGCGGCGCATCGCCGGCGGCCGGGTAGGCGGCGTCGCAGTGAATAGGGCCTTTGCCGTCGATGGGGTTGCCCAGGCCATCCAGCACCCGGCCCAGCAGCGCATCGCCAACCGGCACGGTAAACAGCGAGCCGCTGGTTCGCACCGAACTGCCGGGGCCAATGCCGCGCATTTCGCCCAGCGGCATCAACAGGGTGCGGTTATCCCTGAAACCCATGACTTCGGCGGGGATTTCTTTGCCGCCGTCTTTAGCCGAAATAAAACACAGTTCGCCAATTTGAGCTTGCAGCCCCTGGGCCTCAATGGTTAAGCCAATCACCTGCATCACCTGGCCGCGCCGGACAAAGGTGCTGGTGTTGGCTAAAGTTTTATGATAAGTTGCCCAGTTTACTACGATCGTCATTTTCTGAATCTGCCGATTTTCTGTTAAAATATTGGCCACGTGCCGATGTCGGCTCTAGGATTACTCTATCACGATTGATAAGCTGCTGTCAGTAAAGCTAACGTGAAGCGCGCGTAAAATCAGCGTAAAATAAAACTGGGATAGATGTGCCATAGAATGTTAAGGTGAGGTGTGATAAGATTAGTGGGAATTGGCTCCGCAGATGCCATAACGGCCGGGATAAACCGGGGTCGTGCTCTTTTACAGGTAGGTTCAAACGGGCGACTTCATGACTAACCAGAAACAGATAAACCAGCCAGTCATCGAAATTGTTGGCCGGCAGGCCCATCTTTTTGAACATATCAGCGATGGTATTTTGGTCATCGACCACAACCAGACCGTTGCCTATGTCAACAAATCTGCGGAGCAGCTTTTGGGGGTTGGGCGCGCCGAAGTTGTTGGCCGCCCGTTGTTTGAGGCATTTCCCGCCGCCAAAGGCACTGATTTTGAGCAAAATCTTTTGCTGGCGCGGCAGCAAGCGCCGCCCGTTGAATTTGATACCACATTTCGTTCTCCTGCCGGCAAAAACCGGTATTACTTTACCGTGGCGACAGAAGGTGACGCCAGTGTTGTTTATTTCTACGTTGAGCAAAACCCTCGAATCGAGGCGGACGCCGCGCCCCCGGATGTTTTAGCCAACCGCCGGGTGGCCAAAGAGTACGAGTTGGTGCTGGCCGCCGAACGTGAACAGCGCCTGATCGCCGAAACCCTGGCCGAAGTCACGCTGGCGTTAACCTCGCAAACCAGCCTGAAAAACGTACTTGACGAAATGCTGCGCCAAACCCAGCGGTTGGTTTCTTACCGCACGGCGCACATTATGCTTTTAAAGGACGACCACCTGCATATTGCCGGCTGGCAGGGCTACCGCGAGCTGGGCAGCGAGGAGCTGGTGTCGCACCTGGTGCAGCCGCTGGCCAAATTCCCAATGGACGCCGAAGTGGTGCGCTCGCGCCAGCCGCTGGTTATTGTTGATACGCATCAGGAGCCGCGCTGGGTTATTCAGGAGCAAACAGCCTGGGTGCGGTCTCACCTGGTGGTGCCCATTTGTCTGGGCGAGCGGGTGCTGGGTATTCTCCGGCTGGATGCCAACACCACCCACGCTTTCTCAGAACAGCATGTGGTCAAGCTGCAGCCGTTGACCAACGTAGCCGCCATCGCTCTGGAAAATGCCCGTTTGTTTGAGCAGGCGCAGCAGGAACTGGCCGAACGCAAACAAATAGAACATGAGATTCGCCGCCGCAACAGCGAATTGGCGCTGCTCAACCAGGTCATCGCGGCTTCAGCTACCAGCCTTGAGCCAGAAGCAATTTTGCAGATCACCTGCCAGGCGGTGGCTCAAACGTTTGAATTGCCGATTGTCTCGGCCACCATGCTGGATACCGATGAAACCGAGGCCAGTCTTGTGGCCTGGTACCCCCGCAACTTACAGCCAACCGAATCGCAACAGCGATTCCGCATTGCCGCCGATCCCATTTTTCAATACCTGCTCCAAACCAAAACATCGCTGGTTATTGCCCATGTACCCACCGACCCCCGGCTGGCCAGCTCAACCAGCCCCATTTGCGCCGAAAAGGCGCAATCGCTGCTGGTTTTGCCGCTGGTGGTTGAAGATCACGTGGTTGGCAGCCTCAATTTGCAATCTACCCGCAGCCATCAATTTACCCATCAGGAAATTAACCTGGCCTGGCGGGTCATCGATCAGGTGGCCGGCGTACTGGCCCGCGCCCGGTTAGACCAGCGCCATCGCCGCTTGAGCGAGGCCATTGAGCAAAGCGCCGAAAGCGTCATTATTACCGATACCGCCGGTATTCTGGTTTATGTTAATCCCAGTTTTGAGCGAATCACCGGCTACCCCAGCGCTGAAGTGCTCGGCAAAAAACTGAGTATGCTCAAAAGCGGCAGGCAGGACGCGGCGTTTTACGAGGATTTGTGGAAGACCATTAGCAGCGGGCAGGTGTGGCACGGCCGGTTTATCAACAAACGCAAAGACGGCACGCTTTACACCGACGACGCCACCATCAGCCCGGTTCGCAGTGAAAATGGAACAATTGTGGGTTATGTTGGCGTGCAGCGCGATGTAACCCGTGAGCTTCAGCTCGAAGAGCAATACCGGCAGGCTCAAAAAATGGAAGCGGTGGGGCTGCTGGCGGGCGGCATTGCCCACGATTTCAACAATCTGTTAACCGTCATCAACGGTTTTGCCGAAATGATCCAGTTTGAGCTGCCGCCGGACAATTTGCATTTGCAAAAACTGGCCAGCCGGGTGCGCTACTCCGGCACGCGGGCTGCGGCGCTGGTGCGGCAATTGCTGGCCTTTAGCCGGCGCGAGTTTGTCGAGCCAAAAATTCTCAACCTCAACAAAATTGTCACCGATATCAGCAAAATGCTGGAACGGTTGATTGAAGAAAATATTGCCCTGCGCACGGAATTTGCACCGGATTTATGGGCGGTCAAAGTAGATGCACACCAGATTGAGCAGATTGTAGTTAACCTCACCGTCAACGCCCGTGACGCCATGCCCGATGGCGGGTTGCTGATGATTGAAACCGAAAACAAATTACTGGATGATGAATTTGCCGCCGCCCATTTGGGATTGAGTCCCGGCCGGTACGTGCTGCTCACCGTTACCGACAGCGGCACAGGCATGACCGATGACGTTAAAGAACACCTGTTTGAGCCGTTTTTTACCACCAAAGAGCAGGGCAAGGGGACCGGTTTGGGGCTGGCAACTGTTTTTGGGATTGTCAAACAATATCAGGGCGCCATTTATGTGTACAGCGAACCGGGCAAAGGTGCGTCATTTAAAATTTATCTGCCGGCCTTTGTTGATACCAGCGAAGAAGAGGGGACGCCCGAACAGGTGCGGGGCATTCCGCGCGGCACCGAGGTGGTGCTGGTTGTTGAAGATGAGGCTGCCGTGCGCGATTTGGCGGCTTACATGCTGCGGCGACAGGGCTATACCGTAATTGAGGCGGGGAATGGGGAAGACGCGCTGCGCATTGCCGAAAAGCGAACCGGCAAGATAGACCTGCTGCTCACCGATACGGTCATGCCCAAAATGAGCGGGCATGTACTGGCCAATGAATTTAAGGTTTTGTACCCGGACACCAAAATTCTGTTCACCTCTGGCTACACCGATAAAAACGTGATGCGCCAGGGTATGGCTGAATCCGGCATAGAGTTTATCCCCAAACCATTTTCGGCGGCCGAATTGGCCCGCAAAGTGCGGACCGTGCTTGACAGTTGAAACGCCCCTTATGAATTGAGCTTTTCCAACGCCAGCCCAACCTGCCCAAGCTGCGACTCAATTTGAGCATCCAGAATACCGCCGTCGGCTTCGATAATGCAGCCGCCGCGAGCAACTTTTTTATCGGCCAGCAGTTCCCACTTGCGGTCACTGGGCTGTAATGAAGGGATGGTCTCCCAGGCCGGGCTGAGCAGTTCGTAATCGGCCGGGTTTACCCTGATCCGGCAGGCCCCGGTAATGTTGGCTTCTTTAATAGCCTGAGCCACAATTTCTGTGACAATTTTGGGGTTAACACTCAATTCCCGCCCGATAATTTTTTCAGCAATAGCCACCGCCAGCCGGCCCACCTCATTTTGGCTCTGGCGCAAAAATTGATTGTGCGCCTCTACCGCAGCATCAACCATCTGCCTGAGCGAAGCGACCTGCGTGCGCAGTTCCTGTTCGGCGGTTTGGGTTGCTTCGCTGTAGCCGGCGGCAAAACCCGCCTGGCGGGCTTCTTCCCTAATAGAGACAACCTGGGTGCGGGCCTGGTTGAGCATAGCCTCAACGTGCGCCTGGGCCTGCGCCAGCAGCACCTCCGGGGTGTCCGGGGTCGCCGCGGGCGCGCCATTCGCTCCCGCCGCCGGCGAACCCTCCTCGGCGGGTGGACCGCCGTATTTTTTTACAGCGACCGCGACCGTGTTTTCCCGCTCAAATTTTACAGATTTTAGAATAGCCATAGGCGGGCCAGGTTACATAATAACGTCATCTTCACCACCGTGCGAAATAACAATTTCCTCGGCGGCTTCCAGGCGGCGGATAACATTGACAATGCTCTGCTGCGCCGCTTCCACATTGCGCAGCCGCACCGGGCCGGTAATGGCCAAATCCTCTTTGAGCAGATCGGCGGCCCGTTTTGACAGGTTGCGGAAAATGAGCTGCTGCACTTCGTCGCTGGCGCCTTTGAGAGCCAAAATCAAATCCTTGTTGTCTACATCGCGCAAAATCCGCTGAATCGCCCGGTCATCCAGAGTGATGATGTTTTCAAAGACAAACATCTTCTGCCGAACTTCTTCGGCCAACTGCGGCTGAGCCTCGTCGAGCGTGTCCATAATCAGCTTTTCCGTGCCGCGGTCAACCTGGTGCAAAATACTCACCAGCGACTGAACGCCGCCGGCGGTGGAGTAATCCTGAGTGAGCAGGGTGGAAAGTTTGCCCTTCATGCCGGCTTCCACTTCTTTGATCACATCCGGCGAAACGCGGTCCATAATGGCAATGCGGGTGGCCACATCGCCCTGCACGTGCTCATCAAGGTTGCCAATTACTGCCGCGGCCTTGCCGGCGTTAAGGTGCGACAAAATGAGGGCGATGGTTTGCGGGTGTTCGTGTTTGAGCGAGTTGGCCAGTTGGGCCGGGTCGGCGTCGTCCAAAAAATCAAACGATGAGCCTTCGGTGCGCATTTTGATGCGCTCAATAAATTCGCGGGCTTTTTGCGTGCCCAGCGCCCGCGAGAGCATGTCTTTGGCGTATTCCACGCCGCCGGAGTCGATGCCTTCTGTAATAAAAGACATGTGGTAACATTCTTCAATGACTTTTTCTTTAACGCCGCTGGGGACGCGTCCCATTTGGGCAATTTCGTAGGTGAGCTGTTCGATTTCGCCATCTTCAAAGTGACGCAAAATTTGAGAAGCAGCCTCTGGCCCCAAAGTGATGAGCAGGGCCGCGGCTTTTTGAGCGCCGGTCAGATCCAGGTCTTTGTTCATGCGCGTTTCCCTTCCTCTTCACCCAGCCAAAACTGGATAATCTGCGCCAGGGTTTCGGAACGATTTTTAGACATGAGCTGCAATTGTCGCACCATTTGCGCTTTTTCGGCGGCGGCTTTTTGCCCGTCGGTAAAAGACGGCGGGCCAATCTGGCCCAGGCCGCCATTCCCGGCGGCCCGCACCTGGTCGAGCAGCACCGCGCGCGGGTCCAGCGGCGAAGCCAATTCCGGCAGGCTGTCGTTATTTTCCACGGTGATGGTTGGCTTATGCCGGAGCGTGCGCTGCAAACTGCGAACCACAAAGAACAGCGCGATCAGGGCGATGGCCACCACGGCCCACTGCGCAATCTGAAAATAGAGTTCCCGCTGTTGGGTTTGCTCCATTGCTACCGCCTGCTCCTGCTCAAAGCTGCGGTCAAACTCAATGCTGCTCACGGTGAGCACGTCGCCGCGGCCCTGATCAATGCCGGCGGCGGCGATGGTGGCCTGTTCAATGGCGCTAAGGGTAACGGTATCGGTGATGCTGTCGACCATTACCGATACGGATAATTTTTCAAGTTTGCCGGTGGCCGGCACAATTTTTGAAACGGATTTGGAAACTTCAAAGTTGTGGGTAATATCGGTGCGGTTGTAGCCGCTGCCGGTTGTGCCGGTAATTTCGGTTTGGAACGAGGGCGCGGCATCGGGGACGTTGCTGGCTGTGCCGGGAATCCCGCCGGCGCTGGCGGCATCGCTGCCAGTGTATTCGGTGATTTCACGCGAGCTGCGCAGCACGCTGCCTTCTGCGGCGGGGGTGTAGGTTTCGTTTTCGGTTTCAATTTTGTCCCAGTTCATCACCGAGTTGACTCTGACAACGGCTTTATCCGGGCCCAACACGTTGCGCAGCATAGTTTCAATGCGCAGTTCCATATCGCGTTCAAAATCGCGCTGGGCTTCCAGTTGGGTGGTGCTGGCCGCCACCGCCGAGTTGCTGTCGGCGGCCGCGCCATCGGCCAATACGTGACCGTTCATGTCAACAATGGTCAGGTTGTCCGGGGCTAGCCCTTCTACGGCGCTGGAAACCAGGTGGCTGATGGCCTGCACCTGTTCTTTGTTGATGGTTTGGCCGGATTCAAGCTCAACCACCACCGAGGCGGTGGTAGGCTGTTCATCTTCGCTAAACAGGCTGGGCTGGGGAATCACAATATGCACCCTGGCCGAGCGCACATTGTTGAGGCTGCTGATGGTGCGGGCCAGTTCGCCTTCAAGGGCGCGCTGGTAGTTGACCTGCTGCACAAAATCGGTCATGCCCAGGTTGGTGGTATCAAACAATTCCATGCCCACCGTGGCTTTGCCGGGCAGCCCCTGGCCGGCCAGCGCCAGCCGGATTTCGTGAACCTGATCGGTGGGTACGCTGATGGTGCCGCCGCCGGAAACTTCGTAAGAGATGTTGTTTTCCTTTAAATAGGAAACTACCGCGCCCGCATCCTGATCTTCAAGGTCGGTAAAAGCGACGGCGTAATCGGGGGTTTGGGCCCAGGTAAAAAAGAAAACCAGCCCGGTAATGGCCGCCGCTACCAGCGCCATCAGGCCAATTTTTCTGGTTTGGCTGAGCTGCTGCCACACCTCTTTGATTTCAGTTTGGTTTACGGGAACAAGCGCTTGGCTCACTGTACTTTACCCCTCACATTGAAAACCCGGCGGTTAGCCTACACCTGCATCCGCATAATGTCCTGGTAGGCGTCAACAATTTTGTTGCGAACTTCCAGCGCCAGTTGAAACGAAATATCGGCTTCTTGCATGGCAATCATAACCTGATGCAGCTCAATGTCTTCGCCGGCGGCCAGGCTGGCAACAGCCTGGTTGGCCGTGTTTTCTTTTTGGCTGAGGGTGTTGATGGCATTATTTAAAATACTGCCAAAATCATCAAAGGCGGCGCCAACCTGGCCGGCGTTTTTAACGCCTTCGGGTTGGGTGAGCCGGGAGATGCTGCTGATAGAAGAAACAGGATTAACGGGCATATGTCACTCCTTTTTTGTTAACCGCGGCCAATTTCAAGGGCTTTGGAAACCATTCCTTTAAGGGCGTTGAACACGGTAACGTTGGCTTCGTAAGAGCGGGTGGCCGATAGCATGTCGGTCATTTCTGTGGCGATGTTGACGTTGGGGTAGGTGACAAAGCCGTCTTCGTCGGCGTCGGGGTGGGAGGGATCGTAGGCGCGATGGCCGGGGGTGTCGTCAACCAGAATTTCATCAACCCGCACGCCTTCCTCGGCGCGAGAGGCGCTGGCCGCGGCCGGCACCGGGCCGGGGTCGGTTTGGCCGGCGGCAAAAACCACCTGCTGGCGCTGGTAAGGGCCGCCGGCTTCGGTGCGGGTGGTTTCGGCGTTGGCCACGTTGTTAGAAATCACGTCCATGCGCAGCCGCTGCGCGGTTAAAGCCGATGCCGTAATTTTGAAGGCTGAGAAAATTCCGCTCATAATTTCACTCCTGCGGCCAGATTTTTGAGCGCCTGAGCCAGCCCGGTGGGGCCGTTTTCGGTAAAGAGCGCGTGTTCGTCCCAGGCCGAATCGTGGCCGTTGGCAATAATCCAGTAGGTATAGGTAAAGTTGTACGGTTCGCGCTGGCGTTCCATATAATTGTAGGCGTTGGTAACCATATCTATCTGCTGCGCTTCACTAACATGTTCGGAAATGTGCGTGCCGCCTTCGGTGCCAATCACGGGCAGTTGCCGGCCTAAAATCTGCTGCACAATGTTGTCGTACTGCTTAAAGCGCATAAAACCGTCGGGGTCGTTGAGTGGGCGCGGGCCGGTGTAGTTGTGCATGGCCAGCCAGCCCTGATTGAGCAGATAGCCGGCCCCCCGCTGGATCAGCCCGGTTAATGATTGCCGCAAAAAGTCGCGGTCGTCCATTTCACCCTGAGGGCTGAGCGCGCCAAAACCGGGCAGGCCGCCGCCCTCGATGACCTGTTTGGCTGCCGGCACCCACACATCCAAATAGTGATTGACGTTAGGGTACTGGCCGCCGGTTTCTACCATTAAATTCGGTTCGTTATACAGTTGAAAGTAACGTACCCCCAGCCCGGTGAAATGCTGAACCATCTTTTTGATATCGCCATTGATGGGGGCGAGGCCGGGGGTGTAAATGCGCATCACCGGCTCAATGCCGGCCGCGGCGAGCTGTTTAACCAGGTAGTCGTTGTCGCCAATGTTGGCGCCATCGTTCAAAAAGACTACCCATTTCATGCCCATCGACACCGCTTCGGAGACAAATTTATCGACGACGTCTGGCGTTTGCTTCACGGTGGGGACCCAGTGAATGCCTTTGCCGTTGTCGCCCAGCGGCCGGGGATAATCGGCCAGAGCCATTGTTGGCCCGGAAGGTTTGGGTTCAACCGGGGCCAGTACTTCTTTAACCGCATCCAGCCCGGCCGCAAGGGTGCGGTCGATGGTGCGATCAAAGTTTGGCTGGAGCCAGGGCCAGTTGATGCGCGGCAGCGATGGTGTGGCCAAAAAGTTAAGGCTGTGCCAGCGGCTGACCGCCGGTTTGGCCGCCGTCCGCGACACGCTCGCGCCGGCCAGCACCGACGAAAAATCAACCTCGCCGTTGCCTTTGTTGGCCGGTGGAGTTGCTGCCGATCCTGCTGTTAAAGTTCTGCCGGAACTTGATGTTGGTGGAACTCTATCTGAACTCATAAGCTGTGAAGTATCCAAGCAATTAACTGCCCAAACTATAACATGCTGCCCCTCAACTTTCAGTAAACTATGCGTGAAACAAACGTATAGGTTGCGTAAAGGCCCATGCTTTACGCAAAGTTTATGGCCTCTTTATGTGCCGTTTACTGACACTCCACAGCCAAAATGATATATTGACTGGTGTACAGGGTAAATGCCCCGCCTGTGCATTGCAGAGGGTTTAGCCCTTGCTGCAAAATTCTGGTCAAAGTGGGCTTGTGGGTGATAGGCAGGGCGTCGTGATAAAAGTTTCGCGCTTGAACAAATCCGAGTTGTGGATAAACGCCGAATTGATTGAATTTATTGAAGAAACCCCCGACACAGTGATTTCGTTGATCAGCGGTAAAAAAATTATTGCCCGCGAGCCGGTGGACGTTCTGGTTGATCAAATCATTGCCTACCGCCGGCGAGTTGGCTACCAGCGGCCGTTGGTGATTCCTGAAACGGATAAAAAGGAAGAATAGGTTATGGACCTGGCAACGATTATTGGCGTGGTAGTGGCCTTTGGCGCAATGTTTGTTTCAATTGCGGTTGATGGCGGCGACCCGTTGGCGCTCATCAACATCCCTTCGGTGATTATGGTTGTTGGCGGCACGTTAGGCGCTACCATGATGGCCTATCCTCTTAAAACATTTATGCAGCTTCCCACGCTGATTATGCAGGCCCTCAAGGTTGAAAAGGCCGATCCCAAAGAAAAGATCGACCTGTTTGTGACTCTGGCCGACCGCGCCCGGCGCGAAGGTCTCCTGTCGCTGGAAGAGGAAGTATCTAAAATTGACGATGATTTTGTTAAAAAAGGAATTATGCTCATCGTCGATGGTATGGACCCGGCGCTGGTGCGGCAGGTGCTGGAAATTGATAACGATATGGCCGCGCAGCGCCACAGCGTTGGGTCGGCTATGATGGGAACACTGGCCGGCCTGTCGCCGGCAATGGGCATGGTTGGAACCGTAGTTGGGCTGGTGGGGGTGCTCCGCAACCTGTCAGACCCGTCCTCGCTGGGGCCGTCGATTGCGGTAGCGTTTTTAACCACACTGTACGGTTCGCTGCTGGCCAACCTGCTCTTTTCTCCGCTGGGCAACAAGCTCAAACAAAAAGACAAGCAAGAGATGCTGGCCCGCGAGGTGATTGTCGAAGGGGTGCTGGCGGTGCAGGCCGGCGAAAACCCGCGTATTATCCGCGAAAAACTGGAATCGTTTTTGCTGCCCAAATTGCGGGGCGTGGCTGCGCCGGAAAGCGTTGAAGCGTAAAAATGGCTCGCAAGCCGCGCGAAGAACAGGAATCCAATCCGTTGGAATGGCTGGTGACTTACGGCGACATGATCACCCTGATGATGGTGTTTTTTGTGGTGCTGTACGCCATGGCCAATACCGACCTGCAAAATTTCCAAAAGATCGCGCTGTCGCTGCGGATAGCTTTTAACGGCCAATCGCAATTCCCCTCCAGCGAGGTGCTGCAAACCCAACCCGATACATCACAGGCCAGCGTCACTGATACCAACGCCGCGCCGCTGTTTTTTGACAACCTGCCACCCAAGCGCCGCGATTTTGTGCGCATCAGCACCGAACTTAACTCTTACGCGCAAGAGCTGGGCGTAACCGGTGATATCAGCGTGAATATGTCGATGGAAGGGGTGATTATCAGCCTGTCTGAAAAGCTCACCTTTGAACCGGGTGAAGCTGGGCTGCGCCCAGAAGTGGTTAAGGTGCTGGACAGGGTGGTTGAAATGCTGGTGCCCATCGACAACAAAATCCGGGTAGAGGGCCACACCGATAGTATCCCCACCAACAACCCGCTTTACCCCACCAACTGGGAACTGTCCGTGCTGCGCTCTGTGTCGGTGGTGCGCTACCTGATAGAAGAGGGTAACATTGCGCCGGAGCGAATCCAGGCCGCCGGCAACGCCGAATTTAAACCGGTAGCCACCAACGATACCCGCGCCAACCGCGCCCTCAACCGCAGAATCGATATCATCATCATCTATCCGGGCGAATCACGCCGGCTGTCGCTCACGCTGCCGCCCTCGTAAGATGATTGTGGAAAGGACTGTTTGATGAAAAAATTCCTGAGTCCCAAAATTGTTATTCCTGTTGCTGTGTTTTTGCTGCTGGTTAGCGCCGTGGGCTACATTTTGCTGGCCCCGTCTACCTGGTGGAAACCGTTTTATGTAAAAATGGAACTCGACGGCGCCTCAACGGTGCCGGAAGCGCAGGCAGCCAGCCTGCCGCAAAGTCCGGTGCCCGCTCAGCCCATGCCAAATTTGCTGCCCGGCTCCGGTTTACAGCAGCAGCCAGGCATTATGTACGAACTGGATAACAAAGTAGTCAACCTGGCCGAACCGGGCGGGCTGCGCTATTTGCAGGCCGCCATTGTGCTGGAATTAGTGCCGATTGACCCCATGTATTACTCGCTGGAACCCGGCGAAGAGCGCGATAAAATTGAAGAGGATTTTATCGGCCAGATTGATGCCCGCCGGCCGGTGATCGATGACATTATCACCACCAAACTGTCCAGCAAATCCTTTAACGAAGTGGCCACGGTTGATGGCAAACAGGCGCTCAAAGACGAATTGATGACGGCTATCAACGATGCTCTGGGTTATCAGGGCGTTACCAACGTTTACTTCACCAATTTTGTGGTTCAATAACAACCGGTTATGGAAAAAGAGAAAACCCTCTCCCAAAAAGAGATCGATGCCCTCTTATCAATATTGCCCGCTGGCGACGACCCCATGCCCCACATTGGCGGCGGCGGCAGCAGCCATTACATTGGCTCGGTGCGCACCTATGATTTCCGCTCGCCGGACAAGTTCTCCAAAGAGCAGATACGCACCCTGCAAATGATCCACGAGAACTTTGCCCGCCGGGTTGGGTCGGCGCTGGCGGCCTATTTGCGGGCCACGGTGCAGTTGGCCTGCGTGCATATTGAACAGGGCAGTTTTGCCGATTTTCTGCAAAACATCCCGGTCTCGTCGCTGGCGGCGGTACTCAAAGCCGACCCGCTGCCCGGCCGGATTCTGCTCACGCTCGATGCCGCCACCACCACCATTGCGATTGACCGGCTGTTGGGCGGCTTTGGCGCGCCGCTGGATGAGCACTCCGTTACCGATATTGAGCAGTCGTTGATCAGAAACGTAATCAAATATTTTGCCAACGGCCTTCAGGAAGCCTGGCACAATGTGGTGGCGCTGGATGTAACTTTGGAAGAAATCACCCTCAACCCGGAATTTGTGCAGGTGGCGCTGCCGTCAGATGCCGCCATCTTTCTGGGGTTTGAAATAAAAATGCGTGACAACAACGGTATGATGAGCATTTGCATTCCCTACTCGGTGCTCAAGCCGATTGTTTCAGAATTAAGCCCCCACGCCTGGGTGGCCGGCGAATCCAGTGAGTCAACCAAAGACCGGCAGGGCCTGGTTGACCATTTGCGGCAAACGCGGGTTGGGTTATCGGTGCTGCTGGGTGAAGCCACCGTCAATTTTGAAGAACTCCTGAATTTGCAAAACGGTGATGTGCTGGTGCTGAATACGCTGGTTAACCGCCCCATTCCTGTTTTGGTCGGCGACAAAAAGCGATATTTGGGCCAGCCCGGATTATCCGGCAGCCACATGGCCGTGCAAATCACCAATGTATTGGAGGAAATTTAGCTCATGGACGATCTTGCAATTAGCCCCGAAGAATTGGCACAGGTGACCGGCGCCGGTAGCGCCGATGTATTTACCTCACCCTCAAAACCGGCCATTGGCCTGGGCGATTTGCCGGGACTGGGGGTTATGGCCGAGGCCGGTTTTCCGGCGCCGCCGCTGACCGACACGACCCGCAAATCCGCGGCAACGGTATCACCGCCCTCCGGCCATCGCGGCGATATTACCGCCAACCCGGTTCAATTTGCCCCGCTGGATAAAGCCGGCAACGGCGCTGGCGGCACCAACCTGGATTTGCTGCTGGGGGTAACGCTGCAAGTTACCGTTGAGCTGGGGCGCACCAAAATGAACATCGAAGAGATTTTGCACCTGGGGCCGGGTTCGGTGGTGGAACTGGACAAGCTGGCCGGCGAGCCGGTCGATGTGCTGGTGAACGATAAAATGATTGCCCGCGGCGAGGTGGTGGTGCTCGATGACCGCTTTGGCGTGCGCATCACCGATGTTTTGCCGCCGGTGCAGCGGATCAACTCACTCAGATAGGTGCTAACCTATGTTTAATGCCCGCTTGTTAAAAAAGAAAAACCTCAATTCTACCGGGTGGATGGTGATCGCCGTAGCCGGCGCGCTGGGCATATTGCTCATCAAACAATTATCGCCGGCGGTTGCGCCGCAGCCAGCCCCCGCCGAAGCCGAAACCGCGCCTGCCGAAACCGGCTATCTGGCCGAATACGACTCCGCCGAGACGCCGTTGGCTGGCGCGGACCAGCCCGCCGATGAGCGTTCTGGCTGGGAGATGAGCCTGGATGTGGTGCTGAAACTGGCCGTTGTGCTGGGGCTGGTTTACCTGGCTATGCACGGGCTACGCTGGCTGCAACGCCACAAAGTTAACGGCGCGCCGGGTGGAACAACCATCAACGTGCTGGAAACAACCGGCCTCGCGCCGGGACGGTCGCTGCATTTGGTGGTGGTTGGCGAAAAAACCCTGTTGTTGGGCGCTACGGATCACCAAATTTCGGTGCTGGCCGAACTGGCCGATGCCACCGTTCCCGTTTTGGAAGAGGAAACCAGCTTTGAGCAGGCTCTCTCGCAGCAGGCTGTGCCGGCCGAAACGCCGCCCGCGCCGCCACTGCCCATTGATGATGACGCCGCCGAATACACCCCCGATTGGCAATCCACCCTCAACCATCTGCGCTCCGGCATCCGGCAAATTCAGCAGGTTGTGGGAGGCTGAAATGAACTGGAAGTTGCGCTTGCCCGGTGCGATTCTGTTGTTGGGGCTGGGGCTGCTGCTATCGGGCTGCGCCGGGCAGGTAACCAGCAACCCCAACTCGATGCAGTTGGGCGTTGAGTTGGGCCAGGCCGGCGAGCCGCAGATGGTGAGCAGCAGCCTGCAAATTATGCTGCTGGTCACGGCGCTCAGCCTGGCCCCGGCCATTTTAACAATGGTTACGGCCTTTACCCGGATTGTGATTGTGCTCTCTTTTGTGCGAACGGCGCTGGCTACGCCGCAGCTTCCGCCCAACCAGGTGTTGATTGGCCTGTCGCTGTTTTTGACCATTTTTGTGATGGCCCCCACCTGGACCAAAATTAATCAGGAAGCGCTCCAGCCCTATCTGGCAGAAGAAATTACCCAGCAGGAAGCGCTGGATACCAGCCTGGGTTACGTGCGGGATTTTCTGTTTAAACAAACCCGCGAGCGCGATATTGCCTTGTTTGTGCACCTGGCCGATCTGCCTCGCCCCCAATCGCCGGACGATGTACCGACCTATGTGCTGATTCCGGCCTTTACCATCAGCGAGCTAAAAACCGCGTTTCAGATGGGGCTGATCATATTTGTGCCGTTTCTGGTAATTGATATGGTGGTCTCCAGCGCGCTCATGTCGATGGGCATGATGATGCTGCCGCCCTCGTTGATTTCACTGCCGTTCAAACTGCTGCTTTTTGTAATGGTTGACGGCTGGCATTTGATTGTCCGCTCGTTGATTACCAGTTTTGGCAGCTAACAGGAGATAGCGCTATGACCGAAGCCTTTGTGATGACTCTGGCCAAAGACGCCATGATGGTGGCTTTGTTGATTGCTCTGCCCATGTTGGGCGTGAGTTTGGTGGTGGGGTTGGCCATTGCCCTGTTTCAGGCCATGACCCAGGTTAACGAAATGACGCTCACCTTTGTGCCCAAATTTATTGCTTTTGGTTTGGTACTGATGTTTTTTGGCCCGTGGATGTTGCAGGAGATTGTTCGGTTTACGGTGCAGTTGTTTGAGATGCTGCCGTACATGGTGCAGTAGCTGGCCGGAACGGGCCGGGCGTCGCCTAATCCAGATCGTACATCAGCCGGATTTCGGCCTGGATTTGCGCCGCCAGCGCCGGGTTGTCGCCGGCAATATTTTGCGCGTACTGGTAGCTGGTGCTGGCCGCATCGAGGTTGCCCTGATAAAAATTGAGCCGGCCGGTGCGGTAGTACAGTTCGGCCAGTTGTTCCGGGTTGTTTTTGGCAATTTCCCACACCATTTTGTAACAGGCCGCGGCCTGGCCAAAATCGCCGGTGAATGTGTTGGCGTCACCCAAAGCGTTGACCACCTGCAAAATGGTGGTGGTATCCGGGTTGGGCAGTGTTTTTAGCGCGCTCAGCGCAATCCCCAAATGATGAACAGCGTCGGTAAACTCAAAGTTTTCCAGAGCGCGCTGGCCAACCATCCAGTTGTAAATCACCACCTTTTCTTCCTGCCCGCCGGCCATGTAGTGCCGCGCCAGCGACTCGATACTTTCATCGTCAATATCGGCTGCGGGTTGGGCTTTTTCGGTAAGCGTAACAATTTTATCGTGAAGTTCGCGGCGGCTTTTGCGCAGCATGCTTTTGTAAGCCACCTCGCGCACCACCATTTGCGAAAAAGCCAGCATTCTGGCCGAGTCGCTGGCATCGGCAGGTTCGACAATCAGCCCGCGTTGGATTAAATTTTCCAGGGCGCGGTCAAAATCTTTGAGCGGGGTAATGGCCTGCAGCAGTTCGTAGCTAAAGCTCATGCCAATAACCGAAGCGTGTTGCAGCACCATCCGGCTGGCTTCATCGAGCATATCCAGGTGGGCCATTACCTGCCCTTCAATGCTGTGTGGAATGTAAATTTCTTCAATAGAGCGGGCCAGCCGCCATTTGCCATCCTGCCGGATCAACTGCTCAGATTGCACCAGGCCGCGGGCGGCTTCTTCCAGATAAAACGGGTTGCCGCCGGATTCGTTGATGAGCCGGTCAACCAGCACGGCGGGAAGCTCGCCGCCGGGGAGCAGGCTGTTGATAAGATCGCGCCGGGCGTGGCTGCTGAGGGGCGCAAGTTTAACAATAGCGTTGGGTTGAAACAGCTCCAGCGGAATTTCCAGGTGCGGCCGGGTTGCCGCCAAAACAAACAGCCCATGCGTATTTTGGTTGTGCGCTGGCATGGATTTGACAGCGCCTAATAATTTGAGCCATTCCAACGAGTTGGCGTCGGCCCACTGCAAATTGTCAACCAGTATCACCAGCGGTCGGCGCGTGGCCTGCTTCAAAAACAGGCTCACCGCCAGACTAATGGCCGATTTACGTACCTGGTCCAGTGTTTGTTCGATGCCGGCCAGCCGTTCGTCCTCTTGATACCAGCCCAAAAAATAACCCATCAGGGGTACAAAATCCCGTTCTGAAAACCCCAATATCTGGGCGCGATCTTCTATTTTGCGGTGCTGCATCAGCCGGGTGTCCTCGGTTTTTATGTCAAACAGTTGCAGCAGCAGGTCTTTAAGCGGCGAGTAATCGTTGCCGGAGGTGGCCACACCGTAAGCCTGCAAAACCATCGGCGTTTTGTTGAAACTGTAGGTTTCAACATCGCGGATAAAATCGGTCAGCAGCCGGCTTTTGCCCATGCCGGCCTCGCCGGTGAGCAGCAGCAGTTGGCTTTTACCGGCCATGGCCAGCGACAGGTGCGCGTGCAGGGTTTGCAGCTCCATATCACGTTCAATCAGCGGCGATTTGTGGTCGAGGCGCTGTTTTTTGTGGTCAAATCCCTGGCGCGCGCGCAGAGGCTGGTAAATGGGCACAGCATTCTTTTTGCCCTTCACTTTGATGGGGTCCAGCACCTTGTATTCAAAATAGCGGCGGGTCAGAGCGTACACCGGATCAGACACCAGAATCTGGCCGTTGGAGGCGTGGCTTTCCAGCCGGCTGGCCAGGTTTACGTCATCGCCAATAACGGTGGCGGCCATGCGTCCCGCCGGCCCCATTTTTCCCCACACCACAATGCCGGTGTTAATGCCAATATTCAACTTAAAGGCGTGGCCCACTTTTTCCTTCATCAGCGGGGCCAGCTCGTCCATTGCCTGCTGCATGCCCAGCGCCGCCCGTACCGCCCGCACCGGGTCATCCTCGTGGGCGCGAGGCGCGCCAAACAGCACCATCACCTGATCGCCCACGGTTTTATCCAGATAGCCCCCTTCGCGGTCGTATTCTACGGCCAGCCGGGTAAAAACCTGGTTGAGCATGTCGATGACGTCTTCAGGGTCGGCGTTTTCACTGGTGGCCGTAAATGAAGCCAGGTCGGCAAACAGAATGGTCACCAGCCGGCGGTCGCCCATCCACAGCGAGCCGGTAGCCGAGGTTTGCGGGTGACCGCAGTGGGGGCAGTAGGCCACCGCAAACGGCAGCGGTTGAGCGCAACGGACGCAGATAAACGGGGCAACGGTCATAGCGTGGCCTCAATCAGCATATCCTGTTTGACAGCCAGATTCAGATCGATGGGGCTGATCCGCCCGCCTTTGGGGTTAAACAGCAGCCGGACTACCGGCCGATCGGGCTGTTTGCTTTCTTCAAGAACCACCCCTTTGTAATTGGCGTACCGCCCGGTTCGCAAAATAACATTGAGGCCAACCGGAAATGCCGGCAGCATCGACAGAAAAACATTGACAATCTCTCGATTCAGAAACGTGCCGGCCAGTTGGCGCATGGTGTTGGCCACCTGAGGCGGGGCCAACGGCGCCTGCTGGGTTGTGCCGTTGCTCAAAATATCAAACACATCGGCCACGCTGGCAATTTCGGCGATCAGCAGAATGTTGTCGCGGCCAAAGCGGGTGCGTTCCAGGCCATTAGTGCCGCGCAGCCCGCGGGGATAGCCCTGGCCGTCCTGCCGTTCGTGGTGTTCCAGAGCCACGTGATTAATCATCACGTTATCCGGGTTGCGCTGGCGCAGCAGTTCGTACCCCAGGCGGGGATGCTCGCGCAGCTTGTGGCGGTTGCTCATGTGGCCGTTCAACTTGAGCAGGTCAGGATTAAAAAACACTTTGCCGATGTCGTGGAGCAGGCAGCCGGTGCCCAGCCGGATCAGGTCATCCAGCGCCAGATGCAAATTAATGCCGATGAGTATGGCGCTCACCGCCACATTTATCGCGTGGCCAAATTGGGTGTGGCTCTGGCTTCTGATCTGGCTGAGGCCGGCCAGGGTTTTCTTTTCAAACAACTCGGGCAGCAGCGAGGCGGTGGTTTGTTCCAGCCGGGTAAAATCCGGGCTGGACTGTACCGCCGGGGCTAGCTCGGTCTCGGCAGCCGCTTCTGCCGGCGGCTCGTCGATAGCTGCCAGCCGGTGTTGGACAAACTCAAATACCCGCGCAACGGTTTGCTGGGCCTGCTGCCGGGCGTCGTCGGAAATGACCGAGTCAATGTGAATGGCGTCGGTATCATCGGCGGCTATAAAAACCAGCGACAGCCCTCGCTGTTTGAGAACGGCAATATATTCGTCGGTCAGCGCTACGCCCTGTCTCAGCAAGGTGCGTCCCTTGTCGTCGGTAATGGGTTTGGCCAAAATCATGCCAGGCTGCACGATGTTGGTGGGTAGTTTCAGCATACATATCCCAATGAAATAGTGTTTTCAAAGGTGTGACCAGTGGTGTGCTCTGTTCAATTTTCGGCAGGTTTTGGGCCGGCTTTAGGCTCTTTACGCTAACTTTATGAACCGTTGACACGAACTTTACAGACACAGTGGGTGCCATGTGATATAAAGAAACTGTGCTCTGTATCGGAAAAAAGTGCGACCAGTGGCCGCTCGGCGAGCGGCAAAGACAATATGCCAACACCACTGCAATTCCTCAATTTATTCCTAATCTTTATTCGGGTGCTAGCTGTATTGATGACGGCGCCCCTCTTCAGCAATCGAGTGGTTCCCACGCTGGTAAAAATTGGCTTTGCCGCGATCTTTTCATTGATTATGCTGCCGCTGCCGGTAACCGCCTCTGCCCAGCACCTGGCCGCCATTGCCAACAGCCTGCCAATGTTTACCCTGGCAGTGGCCCAGGAAGTGCTGCTGGGGGTACTGATGGGCTTTGTGGCCAACCTGATTTTCATCGCCGTAGAAATTGCGGCCAGCATGATGGGGCTGCAAGCCGGTTTCAAGGCCGGCGAGATATTTAACCCGTTCACCAACTCCTCCTCCTCGGCGCTGGACCAGTTTTACACGCTGGTGGCTATTGCCCTGTTTTTGGCCGTTAACGGCCATCACATGCTGATTACGGCAATGGTTCGCACTTTTGAACTGACGCCGCCCGGCACCTTTGCCCTTGAACAGATTTCGCTGGATCGGCTGCTGGCCATTTTTAACCAGTCGTTTTCCACGGGCGTGCTGCTGGCGCTGCCGGTTGTTGGCACGCTGCTGCTCACCGATGTGGGGCTGGGACTGGTGGCCCGGGTAGTGCCACAAATTCAGGTGTTTTTTGTGGGCCTGCCGCTCAAAGTTGGGCTGGGTTTTTTAACCCTGGCCCTGACAATGTCGATCACCTTGCCGGTGATCAGAGATTTATTTAGCAACATTTCCCGCAACATTATTTGGATAAGCACCCCGTAGAACAGCTATGAGTGGAGAACGCACCGAACAAGCAACCCCTCGCCGGCGAGACGAAGCCCGCCAAAAGGGGCAAATTGCCAAAAGCGTCGAAATCAACTCGGCGGCGGTCATGCTGGCCGCGTTTTGGCTGCTCCGGCTGATGGGTTCCCAATTTTATGATGGGCTGACCACCGTGATGCGCCGCTCTTTTGCCCATTTGCCCGGCATCGATATGACCATCGAGGAGCTTCAGGGCGGGGCGCTGGCAGCCGGGCTGGCCATGATCTGGACCATCGCGCCGTTTGTGCTGCCGCTGGTGCTGGTGGGGGTGGTGGCTAACGTGGCTCAGGTGGGCTGGCTGTTTAGCGGCAAAACGCTCCAGCCGGATTTCAACAAAATCAACCCGGCCAACGGGTTTAAACGACTCTTCTCGCTGCGCGGGCTGGTTGACCTGCTGAAATCGCTGCTGAAAGTGGTGATCGTTGGCTTTATCATCTACATCACCCTGCGCGATAACTATCCGACTATCATTTCCACCAGCCGGATGCAGCTTGCCAGCGGCGTGAGCATGCTGGCCCAACTGGCTATCGATATTGGTTTCAGGGTGGCCATGGTGATGGTGGTGATTGCGGCCATCGATTACGCCTACCAGCGCTACGAACACGAAAAAAGCCTGCGGATGACCAAGCAGGAAGTTAAAGAAGAAATGAAACAGCAGGAAAATCCGCAGCTCAAAAGCCGGATTCGCGCCCGGCAGCGGCAACTGGCGATGAGCCGGATGATGGCCGCCATTCCTCAAGCCGACGTGGTCATTACCAACCCCACCCATTTTGCGGTGGTGCTGCGCTACCAGCAGGGCAAAATGGCCGCGCCGCAGGTGGTGGCCAAAGGACAGCGGCTGGTGGCCCAGCGTATTAAGGAAAAAGCTCGCGAACACAGCGTGCCGCTGGTAGAAAACAAACCGCTGGCCCGGACTCTGTTCAAAATGGTTGAAGTGGGGCAGGCCGTACCCACCGAACTGTACCAGGCGGTGGCCGAAGTGCTGGCCTTTGTTTATCGCCTTAAAACGTTAAAATCCGGCAGCCGGTAATTTTTTGGAGAAATCGATGAGCGTTTCAAGCACAGCTCAAAACACAGGGTTGCGCCGCCTACTCGGCAACGCCGATATTTTGCTGGCCGTCGCCGTTATTGCGATTGTGGCGATGATGATCATTCCGCTGCCCACGGCCTTGCTGGATATTATGTTGTCGTTCAACATTGCCCTGGCCGTAACCATTGTGCTGGTGTCGCTGTACATTGAAAAACCGCTCGACTTTTCGGTATTCCCCTCACTGCTGCTCATTTTAACCCTGTTCCGGCTGGCGCTGAACATTTCCAGCACCCGCCTGATTTTGCTCACGGCCAATCCCGGCCACGTGATTGTGGCCTTTGGCAATTTTGTGGTCGGCGGCAATTATGTGGTGGGGGTGGTGGTTTTTCTCATTCTCACCGTGATCCAGTTTATTGTGATCACCAACGGCGCGGGCCGCGTGGCCGAAGTTGGCGCTCGTTTCACCCTTGACGCCATGCCCGGCAAGCAGATGAGCATCGACGCCGACCTGAACGCCGGCCTCATCACCGAAGATGATGCCCGCGCCCGCCGCAAAGAAATTGAACACGAGGCCGATTTTTACGGCGCAATGGACGGCGCGAGCAAGTTTGTTAAAGGCGATGCCATTGCCGGCGTGGTGATTGTGCTGGTTAACATTATCGGCGGCTTCATCATCGGCATGCTCCAGTTGAATATGTCCTTTCTGGACGCGCTGCAAACCTACACCCTGCTGACCGTTGGCGATGGGCTGGTTTCGCAAATTCCGGCGCTGCTCATCAGCACGGCCACCGGCATTATTGTTACCCGCACCGCCGCCGAAGAGAGCATGGGCGGCGACGTGATGAAGCAGCTTACCAGCAAGCCGCGGGCGCTGATGATTGTCTCGGCGATGCTGCTGGGTTTTGTGCTGGTGCCCGGCCTGCCCAAAGTTCCGTTTTTGATTATGGGGCTGGTGGTCGGCGTTGGCGCGTATTTCATCCGGCGCGATCAGCAGGCCGAGGCTGCGGCCAAAAAAGAAGTGGCCGTTAAAAAAGCCGCCCACCCCATGCCCACCGAATCAGAATCGGTGACGACACTGCTGCAAGTTGACACACTCGAAGTTGAAATTGGCTACGGCTTGATCCCGCTGGTTGACAGCGGTTCCAGCTCCAGCCTGCTGGACCGGATTACCATGATCCGGCGGCAGGTGGCCATGGAAATGGGCTTTGTGCTGCCCAAAATCCGCATTCGGGACAACCTGCAACTGCCGCCTAATGTTTACCTGATCAAACTGCGCGGCGCCGAAGTGGCTCGCGGCACAATTATGCCGGCCCAATACCTGGCCATGGCCGTCGGTCCGGTAACCGAGCACGTGCCCGGCGTTTCTACCACCGAGCCGGCTTTTGGCCTGCCGGCGGTTTGGATTGACTCCACCCACAAAGAGCGGGCCGAAACCCTGGGCTACACTGTTGTCGATCCGGCGTCGGTGGTGGCCACCCATCTCACCGAAGTGATCAAGGCCCACGCCCCCGATATTCTCACCCGCCAGGATGTGCGCGACCTGCTGGACAATTTGAAACAGGCCTACCCGGCTCTGGTCGATGATTTGGTGCCCAACACCCTTCACCTGAGCGATGTGCATGAAGTGCTCAAAAACTTGCTCCGCGAGCGGGTTTCCATTCGGGATTTGGTCACCATTTTGGAAACGGTCAGCGGTTTGGCTCCCGGCGTTAAAGACCCCGATCTGCTGGCCGAAGCCACCCGCCAAAAGCTGGCCCGCTCTATTTCTAACCAGAACCGTGGCTACGATGGCACGCTGCACGTGATTACTCTCAGCCCGCGCATTGAACGGCTGCTCAGCCAGGCGATGGGCGATATTCACCAGGGCATCAGCCTGAATCTGGAACCGGCCCTGGCCCAGCAAATTTTAGAGCTTACCGCCCAGCAGATGGAACAGGTGGCCAGCCACGGCTACACGCCCATTATCCTGTGTTCGGCGGCGGTGCGGCTGGCCTTTAAACGGCTTTCAGAGCGGGCGCTGCCCAACCTGATTGTGCTGTCGTACAGCGAAATCGCCTCCGGTGTTGATGTGCAGGCGGAGGGCATGGTGGAGCTGCCGCTCAAACAACATGCCCAAACTGAACACGCCGCCCAGCCGGCCGCGGTTTAATCGGCTTTAAATTTTTTGGTAAGTGAGCTGACACAATGCGAGTAAAAAAGTACATCGCTAACAATATGCCAGAGGCAATGGACATGATCCGGCTCGATCTGGGGCCAAACGCGGTCATCCTGCATTCTGAAAAAGTGAAGCAGGGCGGGATTATGGGCCTGTTTGGCAAAACCAAACTGGAAGTGATGGCCGCGGTAGATACCGACCTGCTGGATTTTCCGCAGAAACCGGCCAAAAACGGCGATCACGCCATTCAGGCCATGCGCGACGAACTGGAAAACCTCAAAGTGGCCATTACCCAGGCCACCCAAAGCCGCCCGGCGCTGCCCACCGCCGCGCCCCGCGTGGCCAGCCTGGAAGACTGGTATCAGCGCCTCATTGATCAGGGCGTCAGCCAAACGCTGGCTCACGATATTATCCAGCGCGTGGCCAACGAACTCAGCCGCTGGACGCTCGATAATCAGGGCGTGCTCAACGAGCATCTGCACTGGTATCTGGGCCGGCAGTTGCCCGCGCCCCGCCCGCTCGCGCTGACGCCCGGCCAACCACACGTTTTCTTTATTGTGGGGCCAACCGGCGTGGGCAAAACCACTACCATCGCCAAGCTGGCCGCCAAATTTGCCCACGCGCCCTATCACAAAGCCCGGGTGCTGATGATCACCACCGATACGTTCCGGGTAGCGGCCATCCCCCAAATTTCGGCTTTTGGCGAGATTTTGGGCATTCCGGTTGAAGTGGCCTACACGCCGCAGCAGCTCAACGAGCTGACCGCCCGCCACAGCCAGCGGGATTTGATTTTGGTAGATACGCCCGGCCGCAGCCAGCGCGCCGCCAGCGAGGTAGCTGCCCTGACAGATTATCTGGCCGCCGTGCCCAACAAAACCGTCCACCTGGCCCTCACCGCCGGTTCCAAACAGGAAGACATGCGCCACACCATCAACGCTTTCAGCGCCATGCCGTTGAACGGCCTCATTTTTACCAAAATCGATGAAACGGCCTCGCTGGGGGCGGCCTATTCAATGGCTTGCGAATGCGGCCTACCCCTGAGCTATTTAACCAACGGCCAGCGCGTGCCGGAAGATATCGAAGTAGCCACTGCCGAACACGTGGTTGATCTGCTGGTCGGTTCTGTGCCGGATGAAATTCGCAGTACCCGAAATGGCGCGTCGCCAAACGGCGTTTCGGTGTTGAACAGGAGATATTCCTATGGCGCTTAATTATCAGGTTATGTCTGATTTAAACTATCTCACCTATCCCCACTACCACAGCCGGGTCATCGCTGTGGCCAGTGGCAAAGGCGGGGTGGGCAAAACCAACCTGGCCGTTAACCTGGGGCTGGCGCTGGCTCGCCGGCGGCTGCGGGTGGCCCTGCTCGATGCCGATTTGGGCACGGCCAACGCCGATATTGTGCTGGGGCTGCACCCGCGCTACCACCTGCATCACCTGGTAACCGGCCAGAAACAACTGGCAGAGATCATTGTTGAAGCGCCTTTTGGTTTAAAAGTGATCCCCGGCGCGTCTGGCCTGCCGGAACTGGCCGACCTGCCGGAACGCCAGCGCGAACAACTGCTGCACAGCCTGCAAACGTTGGACGGCCTGGTTGACCTGCTGCTGATTGATACCGGCGCCGGCGTTGACCGCAAAGTTATCCAGTTTATCCAGGCTGCCGGCGAGGTGCTGATTGTGACCACCCCGGAACCCACCGCCATCACCGATGCCTACGCCCTGATCAAAATTCTCAACAGCTATCACGTGCCGGTTGATATTCGGGTGGTGGTTAACAGCGCCCGCCACCGGGAAGAAGGCGAAATTACCGGCCGCAAGCTGACCACTGTGGCCCACCAGTTTTTGGGCCGCCAAATTGACGTGCTGGGCGTGGTACCCTACGACGACATGGTCCCGCGCGCGGTTCGCGCCCAGTCGCCGCTGCTGCAAAGCTACCCGCGCTCACCGGCGGCGCAGGCCATCACCCGCCTGAGCGAACAGTTGTGGACGGGCCAACTGCCCGCCGCCCCCCAATCCGCGACGGGTGGTGTGGCCGGCTTTCTAAAACGAATCTTATCATTCAAAGCCGAGCCGGCTGAGTAAAAACGG
>CAYOXS010000002.1:13266-18488 GCA_964407935.1 uncultured Caldilineaceae bacterium | reverse complement strand
ACTCCTGACTCCTGAATCCTGTCTTCAAAGGAGGACATCGTGACAGATCATCATTCGGACTGGATTTTCAATATCGGCTTAAAAATTGCTGTGTCAATCTGTTTGGCAACGCTGGCGGTGGCCCTCTTTACCGGTGTTGGCCCGCTGACCGCCGTCTTCAGAAGCGGCGCTGCTTTTACCGTATTTGTGTCGCTGGGCTGGGCCGTGGCCGTGGTGTGGCAGGCCCCGCAGCCAACCCCCAAAGCGACGGACCGCGACCAGCCCGAAGGCCCGCAAACAGACGCGGCGGCGACGTTTGAACCGCAGGCAGACGCTTCGGCTCAATAAGCCCGGCAGGTTAACTGCCAATTAGTAAGGAAGATACTGTGATGGACAACGTGGTAGAACTCTGGCAACGCTACAGACAACAAAATGATCACCTGGCCCGCGAAGAGCTGATTATCCACTACACCCGGCTGGTCAGATATGTGGTGGGCCGGCTAACCCTGGGCCTCCCGCCCAGCCTGCAGTACGAGGATTTGGTCGGCTACGGGATTTTGGGCCTCATCGAAGCGATTGACCGCTTTAACCCGGAGCAGGGCGTAAAGTTTGCCACGTATGCCGTTACCCGGATTCGCGGCCAGATCATCGACTCGCTGCGGGCAATGGACCTGCTGCCGCGCTCGGTGTACCGGCACAACCGCGAAATTGAAAGCGCGCTGGCCACGCTGAGCCAGGAATTAGGCCGCGCCCCGGAAGATCACGAAGTGGCCCAGTATCTGAACATTACTGTGGAACAATACTACGGCTGGTTGGGCGATATTAATTTCTCAATTGTTTCGCTGGACCAGACGCTGGTTTATGACAACGGTGAAGAAGGAAACCTGTACGGTTCGCTGGAGGATACCCACATGCCCTCACCCTCGCAAGAAATCGACGACACTGAAATAAAGGCCGAACTAATTGCTGCCATTCGCAAGCTGCCCCAACGCGAACAGCTCATGATTTCGCTTTACTACAACGATGGCCTGACCATGAAAGAAATTGGCCAGGTGCTCGATGTTTCGGAATCACGCGTGAGCCAGATTCACGCCCGGGCAGTGCTCACCCTGCGCGGCCTGATCAAAAGCCGAACCGAACCTAACCCCGTCGTCTACAACAGGAGAGGAGCCCATGCTTCAGTATTCGCTACTGCTGGTTGAGT
Organism: uncultured Caldilineaceae bacterium; assembly: GCA_964407935.1. Lineage (GTDB taxonomy): Bacteria > Chloroflexota > Anaerolineae > 4572-78 > J111 > J095. The sequence continues at coordinate 17,305 of CAYOXS010000002.1, read as the reverse complement.
TTTTGCTGCTGGGCGCTACCGCCTACCTGTACTGGACCACCCGCCGGCTGGTTGAAAATAGCGGCGCGCCCGCGCCGCTGCCCCAACCCGGCTGGGTGCAAAATCAGGCCTCTGTTACCCAGATGGCTCAGGATGTGGCTACTCTGGTGGCCGAACTGCAAACCGTGGCCGGCGATACCCGCACCGATCTGCTCAAACAACGCGCCGAATTGCAGGTGATGCTGAAACACGCCGAAGCCGTAACCGCCGAACTCCGGCAGTTGGTGAGCCAGGCCGAAGCCGTGCCCGCCGCCGAGCCGGAAGCGGAAGCCGAAGCGGAACTGGTGTGGCCGGGCGGCCTGATCGCTGCGCCGGCTGTTGAACCGGCCGAGCCGCCTTTGGTGCCGCTGGAACTGCTTTATTCGCCGGCCCATTTTGGCGACTTTCTGCGGACCAGCGGCTGCGGCCCGGAAGTGGTCACCCTGGCTTCGCAGCACGCCCAGGAATTTATGATCTGGTTCACCGGCCAGTTTAAGGATGACGAACCGGCGCCGCACCGGATTGCCCCGCACTACCTTGATAAATACGCCGCCGATCTGGCTACCCAGCGGGTTGACGCCGACACCATCGGCCGCCGGGTCATTGCGTTGAAAGCCTACCTCAACTGGATTAATAATTCCGCGCCGGCAGACGCCATCGAGCCTGTCTCCGCCCCCGCCGGCGATGACAGCGCCCGCACCGAACGCGAGGCGCTGCTTGGCCCGGCTGACGCCGAGCCGCCCAAATCCGACCGCTACCGCACCGTGTTTTCACTGGCGGAAGAGGGGCTGGATCAATTAGCCATCGCCGCCAAAACCGGGCTGGAACAGGAAGCCGTGCGGATGCTGCTGATGATGGGCCAAAAAGCGTATGCCGGTTCGTAACATTTATTTTTTTAACTGGATGTGATATAGTGCCGTCTATCACATTTCAGGAGGAACCGATGAAATCTTTAAAATGGGCGCTAATTTTGGCAGTGATGTTACTGGGAACCGCCGGCACGTGGTCGGTGGCCTTGGCCAACGGCGCGCCGGTTAAAATATTTCTCAACTATTTGCCAGAACTTTCTAACTACGGCTCCTCTACCGCCAGCGGCGTGGCCCAGGTGAGCGTGGGCGAGGCCTGGGTAGAAATCAAGGCCGAGGGGCTGCCCCAACTGGAAGGCATTCAGTATGAAGCCTGGCTGGTTACCGCCGATAACAACCAGATGATCAGCCTGGGTAAGTTTACCAGCGACACCGACGGCAACGTGGATTACTACGCCGAATTCGACGACATTCCGCTGTTGGAGTATCGCTATTTTGTGATCAGCGTTGAACCGGACCCTGACCCCAACTCCGCCGCCGCCGACCCGCGCCGCACCATTGCCGGCGTCTTCCCCAACACCCGGCTCGAAGTTGTGAGCGGCACGCCTACCCCCACACTGGGGCCTGGCATTACCGCCACGCCGGGCGCGCCCGCCGGGCTGCCGGTAACGGGCAATGTCGATTTTACGGCGCTGGCCGCGGTTATCTGGTTAGGCCTGGGGGTGGGGCTGTTCGCCCTGGGTTTGGCCATCAAACGCCGCTCGATGTGATTTTTTTGCGCGTCCCAAATTTTGGGGAAGCGCCGGGGGTGCGGGGGCGTCCCCCGAATTTTCTCCGGTGTGCCCCAATTCCCCGAAAGCCGGGATGCACGCTGATTTTTCTGGAGGTTTATTATGATCAGAGGCCTGTACACCGCCGCCGCCGGCATGCTATCCAACCTGCTGCGGCACGAAGGCATCATCCAAAACCTGTCAAACGTGCGCACCATTGGCTACAAAGCCGACCGCGCCACCGTGACCGATTTCCCATCGATGCTGCTGACCCAGGTTTACAAAGATAAACCGGGCGTTGAAATTGGGCGGGCCGGCACCGGCGTATCGCTCTCTGATGTAGTGACTAATTTTGAAACCGGCCCGCTAAAATTGACTGACCATCCGCTGGATTTTGCCGTCGCCGGTGAAGGCTTTTTTCAGGTGCAAACCGAAGAAGGCGTGCGCTACACCCGCGATGGTCGCTTTCACCGCGACAGCGACGGCCGGCTGGTCAACGCCGACGGCTACCTGGTGTTGGGCCGCGGCGGCTCGCTCACCCTGCCCGATGGCCTGCTGACCGTTGCGCCCACCGGCCAGGTGTTTGTGGATGAAGCGCTCGTTGGCGAGCTGGCGCTGGCCAATTTTGAAAATACAGACGACATCATCAAAGTGAACGATACCATGTTTACCGGGCGCAACGGCGTTGAGCCGCAAGTTATGGCCGCCGCCGACACCAAAATCTATCAGGGCTACCTGGAAGACTCCAATGTGGACACCCCGCAGGCCATCACCGAAATGATGAGCGTGCTCCGCGCCTACGAGGCCAGCCAGCGGCTGCTCCGCTACCAGGACCAGATCAACGAGAAAACCGTTAGCGATATAGGGAGAGTCTGATGCCATCAATTTCACTTTCGGCGCTGCTGCACGTTTCGCGTTCCGGGCTGCTCACCCAGCAGGCCGGCCTGGATGTGACCGCCAACAATATTGCCAATGTCAGCACCACCGGCTTCAAACGCAGCCGGGCCGAGTTTCAGGAGCTGCTCAACGACCGGCTGGAAGAGCCGCCAGAAGGCAACAATCGCGCCGCCGGAGAAGCCGCCGGGGCCAGGCTGGTCGATACCCAGCATATTTTCAGCCAGGGCGTCATCGAGGCCACCGATTTTCAGTGGGATTTGGCCATTGAAGGCGAGGGCTTTTTTCAGGTGCTGCGTAATGACGGTACACTGGCCTACACCCGCGATGGCACCTTTCGGCTGGATGGCGAGGGCCGGGTTGTCAACGCCGATGGCCACCTGTTGCAGCCGGAAGTGATTATTCCCCCCGACGCCGAAGAAACAATGATCACCGGCGAAGGCAAAGTGATGGTCCGCCGCACCGGCGAACTGGAACCGCAGGTAATTACCACCGTCAATCTGGCCCGCTTTACCAACCCGTCCGGGCTGGAGGCCGCCGGCCAAAACCTGTTTTTGCCCACCGACGCTTCCGGCGTGGCCCAGTTAGCCCAGGCCGGCAGCCAGGGGTACGGCTCGGTGATTAGCTACGCGCTGGAGCAATCCAACATTGATTTGAGCAACGAAGTTGTGGATATGATCAGCGCCCAGCGGGCCTACTCGATGATGGCCCGGGCGCTCCGCACCACCGATGAAATGATGGGGCTGGCCACCCAAATTCGGTAGAATCTTTTTCCCTCATCCCCCCTACCCCCTCCCGCACTTGTGGGGGAGGGGCCGGGGGTGGGGGCCAGCCAAATTCCCCAATCCAAATCTTAAAAAATCTAAAGTTGCCCCACCCTGTGCCGATACTTTTACCAGTAGCAGGTTTTCTGCCAATTAGAATTTCGGCAAAAGCGTGAGAGGTAAAAATGATCGATAAAGTTCAACACAGCTTGCCCTCCGGGTACACCAACAGTGTCAACAACATTGATGGCAAGCTGGGGGCAGTCCAGAACGGAAAAGTGCAGCCGGTTTCCAACTCCACCGAAGTGAGTCTGTCGGGCGATGCGCTGGCTCTGCAACGAATTATGCAAGCCGCCAAAGATGCGCCGGACGTCCGCACAGACTTGGTTCAAAAAATCAAAGGCCAGATTCAGGCCGGGACCTACCAGGTGAACACGGAAAACGTCGCTGCCAAACTGCTCCCCTTTATGAAATAAGGACGGGTGGCAATGGCTCAAGATAGACGCTTCTTTATTGAAGAACTCCAGTCTATCCTCACCCACGAAGCCGGCGGTTATCGCCAATTGGTAGCCCTGGCCCAGCGCGAACACGAGGCGCTGCGGCAGGAAAACCTGGCCCAACTGTCGGCGGCGGTGCAGGATAAAGAATCGCTCCTCCCCCAATTGAAAAAATGGGAAACGGCCAGAGAACTACTGGTGGCTCGGTTGACTGCCGAATTTCATCTGCCGGCTAGCGCCACCCTGTCCGATTTAATTGACCGCCTGGATGAAGCGATGGCTCGCAAGCT
>CAYOXS010000002.1:4130-13166 GCA_964407935.1 uncultured Caldilineaceae bacterium | reverse complement strand
GCGCCACCCTGTCCGATTTAATTGACCGCCTGGATGAAGCGATGGCTCGCAAGCTCACCACTCTGCGGCAGGAATTTGTGACCCTGCTGGAGCAACTGCTGCGCCTCAACCAGACCAACCAGCTGATGCTGCAAGCCGGGTTGGTTAGAGTTGACGCTACGTTTGGGTATTTGGCCTCATTGGCCGCGCCCAGCAACGGCCACTACACCCCGCGCGGGGCCAGCCAGAGCCAGCCTTCAGCCGGCCAAATGTTAAATTGGGAAGCCTGATATGTATACAACCTTTGGCAGCTTAAACACCGCCCTGCAAACACTGCATTCCATGCAGCAATCCATTCAAACCAGTTCGCACAACGTGGCCAACGCCAACACGCCCGGCTATTCACGCCAGTCAACCGTGCTGGTGGCCGGCCACCCTTATTCGGTGCCGGCCATGAACCGCTACGCTCCGTTTGGCCAGGTGGGCACCGGCGTGGTGGTAGACCGGATGAAACGTTTCCGCGACAGCTATCTTGACAGCCAGATTCGGCAGGAGACGCTGGCCCGCGATGGCTGGGAAGTTCGCCGCGATGTGCTCCAGCAAGCCGAGGTGGTCTGGAACGAGCCTTCCGAAACCTCGATCAACAGCCAGATGAGCCAATTTTGGACAAGCTGGCAAAATATGGCCACCACTCCCGCCGAAACCGGCACGCGCACCAATTTGCTGGCCGATGCCGACGCGCTGGCCACCACCATTTCCGATACCTACCGCCAGCTCAACGACCTGCGGACAGAACTCGACACCCAGGTGGGCCGTCACGTGGACAGCATCAACACGTTGGCCGGGCAAATTGCCAGCATCAACGAGCGCATCCGCGATGTGGAAGGCGTGGGCCAGCAGGCCAACGACCTGCGCGATCAGCGTGACCAGCTCCTCACCGAGCTTTCGGGCTACATAAATGTTGACATCCACGAAGGCGAAAGCGGCACGGTAATGGTCAGTCTGGGCGGCAAATTACTGGTGATGGACCACGTGCCCACCCAACTCCGGGTAGAAGCCGACCCGGCCAATGGCACGCTCAACCGAGTGGTGTGGGACGACACCGGCCAGATTGCCCAGGTAGGCGGCGTGCAACTGGCCGGCGGCCTGTCGGCGGTAGCGCCGGACCGGTTGGGCGGCAAACTGGGCGGCACCCTGATTGCCCGTGATATGATTGTGCCCGGCCAGCTAAACCGGCTGGAGCAAATTGCCGATACGCTGCGCACGCAGGTGAATACCCTCCATTCTGCCGGATTTGGCCTGGATAATTCAACCGGGCTGGACTTTTTTACCGGCACCGGCGCGCAGGATTTTGCCGTTAACAGCGTGGTGCTGGCCGATACCAACAAAGTTGCCGCCGCCGCCGATGCGGCCAGCCTGCCCGGCGACGGCTCAAACGCCCTGGCGATTGCCCGGCTGGCTACTGCCAAATTAATGAATGGCGGCACCACCACCATCAACCAGTATTACCGTTCCGGCATCGCCGAGTTGGGCCAGCAGGCCCGGCAAGCCGTTTTAATGAGCGAAAACCAGGATTTGCTGGTGCAGCATCTGGAAGAGCGGCAGGAAGAAATAGCTGGCGTATCGCTGGATGAGGAAACCACCCGGATGCTGCAATACCAGCACACCTACCAGGCCGCGGCCCGGGTAATGACCACCGTCGATGGTATGATCGACACGATTATCAACAGGATGGGCCTGGTTGGCCGGTAAGATTAGGAGGTGACTGATGCGTATCACGCAAAAAATGCTCGCCACATCGGCGTTGAATGGCATGCAAACCAACCTGCGCCGCCTGTCGGAATCGCAGCGGCAGGCCGTTACCACCAAGCGCGTCAACAAACCAGAAGACGACCCGTTTGCCGTGGAGCAGAGTTTGGGCTTTCGCTCAAAAATCAAGGCCAGCGAAACGGCTCGCGGCAATATTGGCCTGAGCCGAGATTGGCTGTCGGCCACCGATGAGGCTCTGGACCACGTGGGCAGCCTGCTCAACCGGGCGCAATCGCTGGCTTTACAGGGCGCCAGTGACACCCTCGGCGATGACGGGCGGCAGGCGGTGTCCATCGAAGTAGATGAAATTCTGGAAGAAATGATGGCTGTGGCCAACACGCGCCACGGCGACGATTACCTGTTTTCTGGCTTTAAATTGAGCACGCCGGCCTACGCCGAAACTCGTGATGTTCAGGGACAGATCAGCTCGATTGCGGCCAACGGCGTGATCAGCGGCCAGATTGTGCGCGAAGTTGAACCCGGCGTCAATATGGTCGTCAATGTTTCCGGCGACAGCGTTTTCCCCGGCATTTTTAACACGCTCATCAATTTGCGCGACGCGCTGGTACAAACGCCGTATGATCCGGCGGCGCTTGAAACCGCCATCACCGACATTAAATCCGGGCTGGATACCACCCTGGATGTTCGGGCGGCGGTGGGCACCAAAATGCGCCGGCTGGAATCGGCCACCGCGCGCATGGAAAATGCCGAACTGGGGATGCAGGAGCTGCTCTCCAAAGCCGAAGACGCCGACATGACGAAGGTGATTACCGATCTGAACCAGCAAAAATTTGTGTACGAAACAGCCCTGGCTGTAAATGGCCGCGTTCTGAATACATCATTGTTAGATTATCTGCGGTAGGGTACGGCGCGGCATCGATTGACCTGGACGGTACGGCCGGTGAGATAAATGAGAGGCAAAGGGCTGGCCCCGTTGTCTCTTTTTTATCTCAAACCAAAGCCTTTACGTTACATTTACCCGGCCTTAACTCTAAGTTTATGCAAAAAGAAAATGACCTGTGCTAAATTAGACTCAGGTTCAACAGAAGTCTATTCAGGTTTATAACAAAAAAGGTAACGCACATGACCGAACACGAAGAGACATCATCGCTGCTGGGCGATGACGTAACCCCGATTGAATTTTCAAAAGGGCTGATTGGCCTTGAGGAGTGGCGCCGGTTTGTGATGATTTCACACCCGGCCGGCGGGCCGCTGCGGCTGCTCAAATCGCTGCAGGATGAGCGCATGTCGCTGATTGTGGCCAATCCGTATCAGGTAATGCCCACCTACAAACTCACCCTCTCCGAAGCCGACATCAAGACGCTGGGCTACGCCGGCCCGCCGGGCGTGGTTGAGTCCAACCACAAAACGCTGGATGTCAGTTGCATTATTTCGGTGCAGGAGGAGCCGTTTGGCGTAACCGCCAATCTGCTGGGGCCGCTGGTCGTCAACAAAGAAACGGGGCTGGGGGTGCAGGTTATCCTGGCCGAGTCGGCGTACAGCGCCCGCCATCCGGTGGTCAATCCCGCCGCCTCCGCCAAAACTGAGCCGTCGGTAGAGGAGGTGTAACATGCTGGTTTTAGGCCGCAAACCCAACGAAAGCCTGCTGATTGGCGACGATATTGTCATCACTGTTCTGAGCGTTGAAGGCGACCGGGTAAAAATTGGTATCAGTGCGCCCGGCAATGTGCGTATTTTGCGCCAGGAACTGTACGACGCCATCAAAGAAGAAAACCTGCGCGCCGCCAAACTGGCCGCGCCCGCCAATGAAGCCCTGCTGACTTCACTGCAAGATTTATTTCAAGCCAAAGACAAATGATGGATTTCATGCCGGAGCATCGGGTAAAAACAGCGGTTGTTTTACTGCTCATGATTGTGATTTTGGTTGCAACCAGCGGCTGCGCGCTGGTTATTCGGCGGCGCAGCGATCTGGTTGAAGTGCCGCCAACCCCCGCGCAAATTGCCGCCACACCGATCCCGGTTGAGGTGACTTCTCCCGCGCCGGCACCCCCGGAACAGATAACGCCGGTGCCGGTCGCGGCCATTTATTCGCTGGATGCGCCCTATGTGCCAACGCCCACGCTCGCGGCAGCGGCAGATACCGGCCCCATTGTTTACGTGGTTCAACCCGGTGACTGGCTCAGCCTGATTGCCGATCGCTTTGGTATTGAAGACCATCTGCTTATTGCTCAATATAACAACCTGCCTGACCCCAATAAACTTGAGGTTGGGCAGGTGCTGCTAATTCCCCGAGAATTAGCGGCCATCAACGCCGTGGGGGGAGCGGTACCGGCCGGCGCAATCCAAACGCCCTACTATACCTATCCCACCTTCACACCCAATCCCACCTACACCGTTCAACCAACCTACACACCCATCGGTTCACCAACTGCTACCAAACCGCCAACCAATACTCCGGCTCCCACCGCTACTACTCGCCCAACCAGCACCGTGTACCCAACCAGCACGCCCTATCCCACTTACACGCCCGATCCATCCAAGGTTACACCGACACCGTATCCCACCGACACACCCTATCCAACCAGCACGCCCTATCCGCAGCCAACCTACACGCCCAATCCCACCTACACCAGCCAGCCTACGTACACCGTTACACCACCAACGCCAACGCCATCCCACACGCCAACGGTTACCGCAACCCCCACCGGCACACCAACTCAAACGCCCACCGTGACTCCCACGTCGACGCCAACGTCTACGCCCACCGCGACAACCGATCCGTCGCGGACGCCAACGCCAACCAGTACGCCGACGCCCATTCCGCCTAAATAGGTTTTGCCAGTATGACCAGCATTCATCGCACCCGTTCCTATTCCAACCTACTGCTGCTCAAATTGACGCGCCTGATTTTACCCTTTTTTGCGGCTGTCCTGTTTTTGTCGCCGCTGGCGTTTATTGGCAGCACCCCAACCCGGGCCGCCGGCTTTGGCGAGATCACCAAACTGGTTTCAAAAAGCTCGGTGCAGGCCGGCGAAGAATTTCAGTACACCCTTGTCATTACCAATAACACCGGGGCCAATGTCGTCGCCACCATCACCGATACCGTCCCCAGCGGGATTGTGGCCCAGCAGGTACTGGATGGCGGCACGCTGTCAAACGGCGTTATCACCTGGAATGCTACCGTTAATAACGGCCAAACTGCTCAGGTCAGGTTTACGGCGCTGGCCCAACAAAGCGGCACGCTCTACAACAGCGATTACGGGGTGTCGTCCGGGCAATACAGCAGCGTCGGTAGCCCGGTGCCGATCACCGTTAGCCCCGGCAATCCCCATCACCTGACGGTGAATGTCAACCCCACCTCGCTGACGGTTGGCCCGGCCTCTACGGCCAGCCTGGCGGTGACCGTAGAAGATGTGTACGGCAACCCGCTCGGCGATAATACGGTGGTATTGCTCAGTTACAATTTGGGGTCGATTGATGGCCAGCCGGCCGGCAGCACTATCACCGCCACCACTACAGCCGGCCAGGTTAACAAAACCTTCAGTGCGATGACCGTCGCCGGTACCGCCCGGATTACGGTGACCGCCGGCGCTCTGTCTCCGGTGGTCAAAACGATTTCTCTGCTGCCCGGCCCGCCAAATTTACTGTCCGTCTCCGCAGCGCCCGCATCAATTTCGGTGGTTGGCGGCCAGCAGTCGGTTATCACCGGGCAGGTGCAGGACCAATACGCCAACCCCATCGACGGCCAGCCGATTACGTTTACTACCAACTTGGGCCAGTTGAACGGCGTGGGTACAACAGTCGTAGTTCCGACCAGCGGTGGCAAAGCAACAGCCACGCTGGCCGGAACCACCGCCGGCACCGCCACCGTTACCGTCCAATCCGGCGCGCTGACGCCGGTTAACACCCAGGTTTACCTGTCGCCGGGGCCGCCCACTCAAATCCGTTTCAATCCGCCCTCAAATGTTCCGATTTCAATTGAAGCCGATGGTCAGAGTTCGGTTAACCTGGATTTGCAGGTGCTGGATATGCACGGCAACCTGGTCACTCAACCCACCCCCGTGACTATTACCACCAGCCTGGGCAAATTGACCGGCGGCGGCGCGACCTACAGCGAAACTACTACCGATGGCCTGGTGTCGTTTACGCTCACCTCCATCACCCAAACAGGCACGGCAAATTTGTCAGCCGTGGCCGGCTCGCTGAACACAGACCGGTCGGTGAATTTTATGCCCGGCAACCCGGCCTCCGTTGAGCTGACAATTACCCCGCCGGCCATTGTGGCTAACGGCGCCAGCGACGCCACGATTGTAGCCACCGCCTACGACAAATATCACAACATTGTCAAAGACAGAACCATCACCTTTACCTTTACTGTGGCCCGCGGTGCCCTCAACGGCGATGCCACCGAATCGACCACCAGCGGCAGCATCAACCGTACCCTCACCAGCGATACCACGCTGGGCACGGTGCCGATCACGGTTACTGTAACCGGGCTGGTCACTCCCGGCCTGGGCAGTGTTCAATTCATTGTTGGACCGCCGGCGCAGGTTAATGTGGCGGCCGCCACTCTGTCCACCGAAGTAGGCCAAACGGTGCCCCTCACCTTCACTCTGTACGACAGTGTGGGCCACGTGATCCCCTCTGTACCGATCACGGTTGGCAGTACCATTGGCAGTGTAACCCCGGCCACGGCCAACACCAATGCCGGCGGGCAGACCTTTTTGTCGCTGTTTTCTACCCGGGCCGGCGCGGCCACGCTGGCGGTTACCAGCACTACTGGCGCAGTTTCGGTAACCGGCAACCCCACCATCACCTTTAATCCCGGCCCACCGCAACTGGCCAGCCTGCAAGCCAGCCCCACCAGCATTGTGGCCGATGGCCTGACCACGGCAGTGATCACCGCCACCGTCACCGATATTTTTGCCAACCCGGTGCAGGGCGTCACGCCGGCCTTTTCCACCACGTTGGGCACGCTGACCGGCGCGGGCGCTACCAACGCCGCGGGCGTGGCCACCCGCACTCTGCGCTCGTCAACCACGCTCGGTACGGCCCAGGTGAGCGTGAGCGGTTTAACCGCCAGCCCGGTCAATGTGAATTTTGTGGTTGGCCCGCCGGCCACCGCCATTTTGCAGGCCACGCCGACCACGGCGTATGTTCTTGGGCTGGGCGCGCCGGATGCGGTAACCGTGGTCATTACCGTTACCGATCAGGTGGGGCATGCCATTGCCAACGCCAGCCCGGTTGTTACCAGCACCTTCGGCGCGCTGTCCGGCTGCACCGGCACCAACAGCCAGGGCATGCTCTCCTGCACGTTAAAATCGACCAAATCCGGCACGCCCGCTATTTACGTGGGCGGCATTGCCGCCACCGGCGACATCATCACGTTTGACCCCGGCCCCACGGCCGCCTCAATTGAGGTAACGCCGAGCGGCACGCTGGCCAGCCCGGTGCACGTGACCTCCGGCCAGTCGTTCCCGTTTTCGGCGGTGGCCAAAGATATATACAAAAACCCAATTCCATCGGCTACTTTTTCCTGGGGTATCCGGCCCAATCCGCCCGGCGACGGCACCGGCACCATCGATACCGCCGGTGTTGTGATTGGCCAAAAAGCCGGCCGGATGATTGTTTCGGTTTCAAGCAACAAGGGCGGTTATGTTGAGTCGCATGTGGTGGTTGACCCCGGCCCGGCGGCTAAGGGCCAGCTCACAGCCACGCCAACGTCGGTACCCATTGGCACGTTTTCAAATATTTCGCTGCTGGTCACCGACAACTATGGCAACGCCGTCAACTATAATTACTGCCCAACGTTAAACAGCAGCATCGGTATCCCCACCATCAACTGTGTCAACCCTTCAACCGGCATTGCCATTGGCACTGTCACCTCCATTACCCAAACCGGGGTGGCCAATTTAACCGTGCCGGGGCTTTCGCCGGTAACGGGTAACACCAGCCTCACCTTTACGCCCGGCCCGCCGGTAAAAGTCACCGTCAAAGCCGGGACAACAACGCTGCATGCCAACGGCGTTTCGTCCACGCCGATCACCGTCACTTTAAAAGACAATTACAGCAACCCGGTGCTGGCCGGTTACACCATTCACAGCATTTCCAGCACCGCCGGCGTTTTGAGTTGCAGCGGCTTTACTACCAACTCGGCCGGGCAACTGCTGTGTACCCTCACGGCCGGCACCATCGAAGGCGTGGCCGTTTTCACGGTTCGTTATACCGCCGGCCAAACGTTAATTCACGAAAACTCCGATACCGTCAACATCGTCATTACTGAACCGGTGTCGATGATTATTGACCCGGCCGGGCCACTAACCGTCACCGCCGGTATTACCACGCCGTTTCAGGTGACGGTGTACGATGTGGGCAACGCGGTGGTGCCGCCCAGCCGGCTCAATTATAGTTGGTTTGCCGAGTCGCAGGGAGGGCAGGGTGATTTTTGGCCGGTGCCCGCCGACAGCCGCCAGACTTCATTCACCGGTAAAATTGCCGGCGCAGTTCGGGTTCGGGTTTCGGTGTGGGATGCCAGCCTCAATTATGTTTCGCCGGGGTTGACCTACTACACAATTTTGCCCGCGCCGCCGGTCAACGGCGCGCTGGCCGTTAGCCCCGGCGCGGTGCCCGCCGACGGCGCCAGCCCGGTCAACCTGACGCTTTCGGCCATGAACGATGTTTACGGCAACGTGCCGCGTGATGGCGACACGGTAACCTTTTACATCAACACGCCGCAGCCGCAGGTGATTACCGGCACTGTGGCCGGCAATCTGGTTTCGGCCAGCTTTACCTCAACCACCGTGGCCGGCACTTTCCCCATTACCGTGGCCAATTCCTACAATCAACAGCTCAGCCTGTCTGGCCAAACGGCGGTCACTTTTACCGCCGGCGCGCCGCTCCGGGCGACGATTGCTACGGCCACGCCGCCGCAAATCATCGCCAACGGGGTGAACACCAGCACGGTGGTGCTGCAAATCACCGACCAGTACAGCAACCCCGTGTCGGCTGGCTGGCCGCTGAGCCTGGTTTCGTCGCTGGGAATCTTCCCGGCCAGCGGTACCGCCGCCGCCAACGGGCTGGTGACCGGCACGCTGCAAGCCGGCCTGATTCTGGGCGATGCCCGGATCACCGTCACTCACGGCGCTAACCAGTTTTTGGCCGGCGGCGCGGTGCCGCTGGTGGCCGGCCCGGCCATTTCGGCGACGCTGACCGCCAGCGCAACCACGCTGGCTGCCGGCGATCCCGGCACGCAGCTCACCTTTACCGTGGAGGATGCCTGGGGCCACC
>CAYOXS010000002.1:0-4030 GCA_964407935.1 uncultured Caldilineaceae bacterium | reverse complement strand
GCCGGCGATCCCGGCACGCAGCTCACCTTTACCGTGGAGGATGCCTGGGGCCACCCGGTTTCCGGCCAGGTGCTCACCCCCACCATTTCGCCGGCGCTGGCTTCGTTCAGCGGCAGCCAACTGGTGCAAAACGGGCAGTTGGTGCGCCAGCTTGTGCCGCTCACCCAAACCGGGGTGGCCACGGTGGGCTTGCAGGGGGTGGCCGTTACCGGCAGCACCGCGTTTGCGTTTACTCCCAACGTGGCCGCCATTGCCAGAGTAACCGCCGCGCCCAAATCGCTGACGGTTGGGCAGGATAGCTCGCTGCTCATCACCATCACCGACGCCTACGGCAATCTGGTGCCGGCCACCGCCATCACCGTGACCTCAACCCTGACCGGCACTTTTGATGGGCTGGACTCGCCGGTGGTCAAAACCACCGTGGGTAGCAGCGGCCAGATTAGCACCGTGCTGCGCTCGACCAACGCCGGCCTCGACCCGCTGGCCTTTGTTGGCCCGGCCGGTCCGCTGAGCCTGCACCCCAGCTCGGACGCCGTTGAGTTCAAGCCCGATGATCTGATATATGTCACCCTGGATTATACCGGCCCGATTACCTGGATGGCCGGCGTGCCGCTGACCATCACGGCCAGCAGCCGCGATCGATTTTACAACATCATCGATCCGTGGCAGCCGGTGGATTACATCTGGAGCCAGAACGCCGCGGTGAACGGCCCCGGCTACGGCACGGTTACCGGCATCGACGCCCGCAACCGGTCGGTGGAATTTTTGCCGATGAAAACGGGCGTCAACGCTTTGCAGGCCATCAACGCGCCCTACAGAAGTAATCCGCTGACGGTGACCGTAGTGGCCGCGCCGCCTACCCAGGGGCTGGTGCCGGTAACGCCGGCCAGCGTGCAGGCCAACAACGCCAGCACCACCACCATCCGGCTCACGAATTTAACCGATGTTTACGGCAACGATGTAGCCGACGGCCACACCATCACGGTGACGGTGGATACGCGCTCGGCGACGGGCGTGGTCAGCGCCGGCGAGGCCCGTGTGGTGCTTACGGCCACCACCAAAGCCGGCACCCACGCCATTGCCGCTCGCAGCGCCGCCGGCCCAATGGCCCTGACCGGTTTCCCCAGCGTGACATTTACGCCCGGCCCGCCGGCCAAGGCGGTGGTCACCGCTACCCAAAAAATTGTGCCGGTTGACCAGCCGGCCACGCTCAATATTCTGGTGTATGACCAGTTTAACAACCTGGTCTCTGACGGCACACTGATCACGGTGACGGTGAGCAAAGCCAACGTGGCGGGCAACAACTCGCCGACGCTCGGCGGCAGCACCAGCCGCACCGTCAGCCCCTTTGCCCTGGGCGATGGCCTTATCTCGATTGCCGGGGCCAGCGGCACGCTGTTTTTGCAGGGCGATAACAAGCTGACCTTCATCCCCGGCAGCGCGGTCTTTGCTCAAGTGACCGCCTCAAAAACAAAGGTGCTGGGCGATGGCGTCAGCAGCGCCGCCCTGGACATTGTGATTAAAGACGGGCTGCACTTCCCAATAACCGGCTCCGGCACCGCGGTGATGACCGTTACCCGCGGCGCGGTGCTACCCACCAGCACGCTGGTAACCGATGGCCGTTTTGCGGTGGCCTACACTGCCAACCGCTCGGTGGGGCCGGTGGCCATGCAGATCAGCTACAACGGCCAGCCGATGGTTGTGCAGGGCGACTCGCTGGAGTTGATTGCCGGCCCGCCCTACGCGGCGGTGCTCACCGCCACGCCTACGGTTATTCGCGTTGACAGCAGCGACCAATCGACGCTGCGCTTTAGCCTGTTTGATCAGTGGAATAACCCGGTTCCGGCCGGCACAGTGGTCACCCCCACCGCCTCGATGGGGCTGGTTGCGCCGCTAAGCGGCACGACCACCGGCAACGTTATCACCTTTACCCTCACCCCGGAAACTGCGGCCGGGCCGGTGGTCTTTACCGTTACCGCGGCTTCGGCGGTGAATCCGCTCATCCTCTCCGGTGACGCGGTGACGATTACACCGGGCGGTATTCACCACATTGCCGTGCAGCCCGATGTGCCGGTTTGGGTAACGGCCGGCAGCAGCACCGGTTTCAGCGCCGTTGGCTACGATAAATACAACAACCAGACCAGCACCGGGCCGTTTAACTGGCGCAAAGTGTACGGCAGCGGCGACGGACTGTTGAGCGGCGGGGTTTTTACCGGCACGCTGGCCGGCACGCTGGGGATTCAGGCCTACACCGGCACCATTTACAGCCCCGAAAAATCGGTGACAATTCTGCCCGGCGCGCTCTTTACCACCGTGGTCAAAGCCACACCCATCACCGTGCCGATTGGCGGCGTGCCCAGCCAACTGGCCATTACCGCCCGCGACGCCTACGACAATCTGGTCGCCGATGGCACAGCCGCCTCAGTCAGTACCGATTTGGGTACTATAATTGGTACCGGCGTAACTAAAAACGGTGTGCTGACCCGCACCCTGTTATCGAGTAATTTTTCCGGGCGGGCGCGCATTTTTGTCAACGGCAAGGCAGCCAGCGGCGATACCGTCTTCTTTTCGCCGCGGGCCTGGATGACCGCTACGCCCAACACGTTGATCGCCGATGGAACCAGCCAGGCCGAAGTGCGTGTTAGAATCCTGGATGGCGATGGCCTGCCCACCGGTCAACTGCCCAAAACGGTCACGTCTACGCTGGGGATTTTGAACTACAACCAGTGTACCACTTCCGCCGACACGTTTGTCTGTACGCTGACCGCGCCAACCACGGTGGGGCAGGCGGCAATTTACGTAGACGGCCTGCCAGCGCAGGGTGTGGTCACCTTTACCACCGGCACGCCGTCGCGGGCAACCATCAGCGCCTCGCCCAAATTTGTAACGGTGAACGGCTGGAGCACCAGCACCCTGACCATCTCCGTGCAGGACGATTTTGGCCACGTAATCACCAATTACACCGGCCCGCTCACAGTCACTACCTCGCTGGGCAGCATTGGCAGCGTCCAACCCACCACCAACGGGGCCACGCGCCGAACATTGACCGGCGGGGCCTTGCCCGGTGTGGCGACAATTTCCGTGGCCGGCTTATCAGCCTACGGTGATTATCAAATCCCGGTGCGGGGCGTGGTGGCCAGAATCAGCGCCTCGCCCAAGTACCTGATTGCCAACGGTAAAGACTCGGCGGTGCTGACCATCGCTTTGGAAGATGATACCGGCCAGTCGCTGACCGGCGTTAATTTACCCATTACGGTGACTACCTCGCTGGGGACAATCAGTGGGGTCAAGCCCACGGTCAACGGGGTCACGCATCGAACCCTGACCGCGGCCAGCAGCAGCGGTATGGCGACTATTTCGGTGCCGGGTATGACCGCCACCGGCGATACCAAAGTACAGTTTGTGGGTGATTCGTTTGTTGATGGTGATTTTGAGAGCGGGCTGGTCAACTGGATTGTGGGTAACAGCTACACGCCGCTCACATCGACGCAGGTTTATTCCGGGCAGATCGTGGGCAACGATACTGTGGGCAGCACAATGGTGACGCCGCGCGGCTCTGGCTCAAAAATGGTGCGGCTGGGGGCAACTACTTCGGACAACTACAACGGTCACGCGGTGGGCGACACCTGGCTCCGGCAGTCGGTGTATGTGACGCCCACAGGTGTGACTCAGGTCACCTACTGGTACCGGCTGCTGAGTTACGATGTGTCGGTGGGGTCGGAAGATCGCGGCTTTTTGGAGTGGGATCCGTTTAAAGTGTATCTCAATGGCCAGCAAAAATGGCAGGACAAAGATGCCATCCCCGAACGGGTTTGGTCGTGGGAGTGGCAGAATTGGCGCGACGGGCCACCCAGCCCGCCACCTTCGCCGCTGGATACCGGTTGGCGGCAGGGCGTACTGGATTTAACGCCTTACGCCGGGCAGGTGGTCAGCCTGGAATTCCGGGTGTCAAACAATATCGCCCCGGAGGATAATACCTGGGTTTACATTGATGAAGTGGGCGTAACCTACCGGGAGAGCGAGATACACA
>CAYOXS010000001.1:15323-68874 GCA_964407935.1 uncultured Caldilineaceae bacterium | reverse complement strand
GCCAGCATCAGGCCAGCTTTCAAGCTGGCACTATGGCAAAAAATCGCGCCGAAACCGCGCCCAGTCGATTCTGGTTGTTGACAGCCACGGGCGCTTATCGTTATATTTGATGTAAGTCATCGCGTGAACGTCGATCAACCCGGCGGCCAGCACCACCGCCAGCACCCGCACCCCCAACTCGGCCACGTCGTCCTGAGTCAGGTGCTGCTCCATCGCCAACTGTTTCAGCAAGGCCTGTCCCTCCGCCGATGGCCGGATCGTCGTCTTGGCGTTCCCGCTGGCATCCCGCCCCACCTGCCCCGCGTTCCCCGGCCGGCCCCGCCCGTCGAGCTTCTTACCCTCGGCCCGGGGCTGCTCCTCGGCCAGCTTGTCCTGGGCCTGGCTCACCATCCGGCTGACCAGTCCCGAGGTCCCCTCATCAAATGCATCCCGCCGGCTCATGGCCGCACCGCCTGGCGCTGCAACTGCCGGCTCAACCGCGGCAGGATAGCCGCCATCACGTCGGCGTAATCCTCGGCGGCGTTGGGCGCGTAATCCCAGATCGGCTCACCGGCCCCCGGCGCTTTGCCATAAGCGATCAACCGCCGCACCGCCGGCAGCACCAGCCCCGGAAAGCGGGCCTGCCATTTGGCAATGGTGTCGGCGTGCTCTTCGGGCCGGGGGTCCAGGCCCAAAAACTGCGCGGCGTTGCCCTGGCTGTCGGCGTCCACCAATACCGTCGGGTAACCCAGCTCGGCCATCCCGGTGGCCACGGTTACGCAAGTGGTCGTTTTGCCGACTCCGCCCTTCTGGTTGGCGATGACGATGATCATGCGGACGCCTCCAATAGTTTCAGCGCAGCGTCAGCATTACCGCCGGCCTGCTCCAGCAGGCGTTTGCCCACTGCCTGCCCCTCGGTTTTGTTGGGGTAGCGGCTAAAAATCGCCGACCAGAATTTGCTGAAGTCGCCGCCGTTGCCAGCCGGTTTCGATTTGCCGCCGGCTTCATTTTCGCCGGGCCGTTTGATGATAATCGTATTGGTGGTGCGGTTGTACGGCTCCGGCACCAGTTTAACGACCACGCCGGCCCAGGCGGACGGATCGAGGCCGGCGATGTCCACCAGCCGGTTGGCGTTGCCGTCGTTGAGGATGAGCCGGCGGGGTTCGTTTCTGAATTTGAGAATCGCCTTTTTCTCCGTTTGATTCGGTTTGGGAGTCAGGTCCTGAACGCTGACCGACTCGATGGTAAACTCCTGGCCTTCAGCCGGCAGGTGGTGCGGCTTGAGCCACAGATTGTATAGGTCGCTGATGTTCATTGTGTGTGCATCCTCTCTCGCGTGTAATCTTTGCCGGACCGGGCCAAATCCGGCCCAAAAGTGTGTCAAGAATACGTTTGACACGCCCAGACGGGCTAAAAATGAGGGTGTGTCAAAAAATGGAAAGGGTGGTGTTCCGACTTTTGTCGAGTGCAAACGGGCCAGCGAACGAATGCGAGAAGGTATTCAATACCGGCGCGAGAAATTGGGCCGGCATTGGGGACCACTACCATTTGGCGTAGAACGCAACGAACAGGGGGTACTGATTCCAACCTCACGAACATATATCCTTGACGGAGTTGAACGCCAGTACATTGACGCTCTGCATTTCATTTACATCCAGTATGCCACGGGCAACTATGGATTCAACAATCTGGCCGACCTGGCCAACGAAGTCGGGTGGCGCTATTACACCCTCGCCGATGAGGCCAAACATTTTACCAGCGAATCTATTCGGCGCATTATTGCCGCCTGGCAGTTATACCGGGGTGATCTACCAACCGGCAAGCTCCAAAACAAAAAAACGCCACGGCTTTGGCCGGCAATCACCAGCATATTTTACCGCCGGAGTTATGCAATAAAGTCGGTGATATTCGCGCTCAGAGATCGTGGTCTTTTTCAAAATCTGCCGGCAAGGCTGCAATAGTCTATCTGTTGTCAGATGTAGCCTATTGCGGCGTGTGTGGTCAACGGATGGTTGGCAATCTGGATCATGGCCGGGAACGTTATCGGCACCAACGCCAAAAAGGAGACTGTTCGGAAAAATGGGCTATGCCGGTAGAATCGGTTGAACGTGAAATCCTGGAAATCCTGGAAGAGTTTGCCGCCAGCGACTTCATTTCGGTAATCCGGGCTGAATTGGACCGGTTAGTTGAGGCTGTACTAATCGACAGCAACAACGATGGTATTGCCGGGGAGCTCAAAGAAAACAGAGAACAGCTTGCCAGATTAGAAGATATCTACATCGAGGGGCACATAAAAAAAGACAGCTACGTCAAGCGGCGTGCTGTCTTACAGGCTAAAATAGCTGAACTGACAATCTCAATTGAAAAACGAGGCGGAGTCAACGAGCTACACCAGGTGGTTGACCGCGTGTCCAACATTCTGGGCCGTATCCCAACTGCTGACAAAAACACGCTCAAAGGGTTGGTCAATATGCTCTTTGAGCGTGTAGAGATCGCCAACGGCACAATTGTTAACATTGCACCGCGGCCGTGGGCCAGCCCATTTTTTCGTTTTAACAATGGGCCGGGTGGGAGTCGAACCCACACGAGGTATTAGCCTCGGGGGATTTTAAGTCCCCTGCGTCTGCCATTCCGCCACCGGCCCAAATAAATTTTGAGCATCTTACAACAATTACCCGCGATAGTCAAAGATTTCTGCCACAAACTGTTTTGGATGCTTTGCATGCCGGAATCAATCGTGCTAGGATACAGGTCATCAATTGCAGTAAAAGCGACGTGGGCAAATGGAAGACGAGAACGAAACCAAAGCTCAGCTTCTTCAAGAGATTTCAACGCTTCGGCAGCGTGTCGCCACGCTCGAGGCGGCCGAGGCGCAGTCCCGGCAGGTTATCGATGACCTGCGCCACCACAAGGCGCTGGTTGCTACCGCCTTTAAAACCAGCCCCGACGCTATTACCATTACCCGCCTGCGCGATGGCCAGTTGATTGAGATTAACGATAGTTTTAAAGCCATCACCGGCTATAGCCGCGATGAGGTAATTGGCCAAACCACGGTTGAGCTCAACATCTGGCTTGATGCCCATTACCGGGACAGGTTTGTAACAGAATTAACCACACACGGAATAGTCTCAAATATGGAAATTGAATTTGAGACCAAAGCAGGCAGCATCCGCGCCGGCCTGATTTCAGCCAAAATTATCGATCTTGGCGATGAGCCTCATATTTTGAGCATTATCCGTGACATCACCCAATGGAAAAAAGCGGAAGCCAAAATAAGACAGCACAGTAAAAAACTGGAACTGCTGGATCGAATCGCTGCGGCATCGGCTGCTAATTTTGATCCTAACTCTTTTCTGGAATTGGCCTGCCGCGAACTGGCCGAAAGTTTTTTGGCGCCGTGCGTTAGCGCCAGCATGTTCAGCAAAGACAAATCCACCGCGATGGTGGTGAGCGAGTATGTGGTGGGCGAGAGACTTTCGGTAAGAAACCGGGTTACCCCGGTTGAGGGCGATGTAGTTGCCCAATACCTGCTGCAAACTCGCGCGCCCCTGGTTTTGCCGCACGCACAATCAGATTTATACACAACGGCTTTTAATAAATGGATGGAAAAACTGGGTCTCGCCGCCATGCTGCTGATCCCATTAATTGTTGAAGATGAGGTTATCGGCAGCTTGGAAATATATTTTTATTCGCCCCGCCAATTTACCAGCAGCGAGGTGAACCTGGCCTGGAGCGTGAGCGATCAGGTGGCCGGAGCAGTGGCCAAAGCCTGGCTCAATGAAGAACGACGGCTGCTGAGCACCGCTATCAATCAGGCTGCCGATATTATTGTAGTAACCGATGACCAGGGTACGATTCTGTACGCCAACCCCGCCTTTGAACAAATTACCGGTTTTGCCCGGGTTGAGGTTATCGGCAAGCGCCCCTTTATTTTGCCCGGCGGCGCCCATGACACCGCGTTTTACGATGCGATCTGGTCAACCATTCGGGCGGGGCAGGTGTGGCAGGGTAACATCACCGGTCAAACCAAAGATGGTTCTCCACTTACCACCAAAACTACCATTACCCCGGTTAAAGACGACAGCGGCAAAATTGTTAACTACGTGAGCACCCAGGTTGATGTAACCCGCGAGCTTGCGCTGGAAAAACAGTACCGGCAGGCTCAAAAAATGGAAGCGATCGGCCAGCTAACCGCCGGCATTGCCCACGATTTTAACAACCTGCTGATGGCGATTAACGGCTTTGCCGAACTGATGCAGTTTCGGCTGCCCAAAGACAGCCCGTTTCAGGATATGGCCAGCCGGATTGTGGCGTCCGGCGAGAGCGCAGCCAACCTGATTCGGCAACTGCTCGTTTTTAGCCGAAAACAGATTGTTGAGCCACAGGTCATCAACCTGAACGATACCGTGACCGAGATCGATAAAATGCTGCGCCGGATTATCGGCGAAGATATCAACCTGCAAACCCGGCTGTACCCGCAATTGTGGTCGATCAAACTGGACCCGTCGCAGGTTGAACAGATTATTGTCAATTTAGCCGTGAATGCCCGTGATGCCATGCCCACCGGCGGCCAACTTACCCTTGAAACAACCAATATGCAAATCAAAAATCAAACGGCCGATCTGCTCAGGTTGCAGCCCGGTGATTACGTGGTGCTGTCGGTGATTGACACCGGCGTGGGGATGAACGAAACCACCAAAAGCCGAATTTTTGAGCCGTTTTTTACCACCAAAGAACACGGCAAAGGCACCGGCCTGGGGTTGGCCACCGTGTACGGTATTGTCAAGCAAAACGGCGGTGATATTCAGGTTTACAGCCGCGAGGGCGAAGGCTCGACGTTTGAAATTTACCTGCCCCGCGCCACCGATGCCGTCATCGCTGCCCCGGCCGAAGCCGGCGCGGAAAAACTTTCAAAGGGAACAGAAACGGTTTTGCTGGTGGAAGACAGCTCGGCGGTGCGGGAGCTGGTGACACTCACCTTAACGGCGCAGGGATATAATGTGGTCAAAGCGACCAACGGCGCAGAGGCGCTCACGCTGTTCAAAAACCACGAAGGCGAGATACACCTGCTCCTCACCGATATTGTAATGCCGCAGATGGGCGGCAAAGAACTGGCCGACCGGGTGAGCGAAATCAACCCCAATATCAAGGTTATTTTTACGTCGGGCTACAGCAACGACGCCATTTCGCACTACGGGGTGCTTGATCCCGAAATTGTCTTTTTGCAGAAACCGTTTTCGCCCGGCGAACTCGTGGCCAAAGTTCGGCAGGTATTGGACACGCCATAAAAAAAGCCCCGGACGCGCCGGGGCTTTTTTGTTCGTCTCATTACGATGAGTTTCGCTGAAAAATAACAAAATCCCACACCCACTGCGCCGGGTCTGCGGAATACGAGAGCGGCACAACATCCGACAGTTTGTTGCCGGACTCATCGGCCACGTAAATGTTCCAGGTTCCGTCGGTAAAAGTGCCCGGTTCAAATTTCACATTGCCAAATTTTACGTAATCGCAATCCAGGCAGTTGGTCACACTCCAGTTCCAGGTGCTGAGAGCGCTTTCGGCGTGTTGCCCGGATGGCACCTGATCGCCCACAATTTTGTAGCCGCCCATTGGAATGTTCCCCTCTGAAACAATGGCCACATAAATAGTAATGCCATGATAATTGGTGCTTTGGAACATCCGGTTGCCCTGTTCGGTCATGTTAAACGGAAATGTGGGTGCAGGGATGGGCGTTGGCGGCGCGGGCGTTGCCGTTGCCGGCGGCGGAGGCGGCGGCAACGTTGGCGGTGGCGTATCGGTGGGCGGCGGAGTTGGGGTATCGGTGGGCAGCGGGGCCGGGCTGGGTGTGAGAGTAGGCACCGTTGTGGGCAGCGGAGTGGGTTCCCGCTGAGCCGGCGGCAGCAACGAGTCATCGGCCACAACCATGCCGGCGGATTGAGCGCCGCCCGGCGCGTTGGGATTAACCGTTGGCGTAAATGTGGGACGCAAAATCACGCCGGCCGACGGGTTGTTGGCCTGAGCCAGCGCGGCGTTGCTGCTGGGGCGGGACTCCAGATAAGCGACAAACACAATTGCGCCGAACAGCAGCACCAGTCCCACAAATGCCACGGTCGCCAGCAAATCGGTAGTTAGCTGGGATGTCTGTTTGGTCCCGGGCTGGGCGCTTTTGGCTGCCGCTACTTTCTTTTTGGCCGGCTGCTGCGGCTGTTTTTTGCGGGCGGCCTGGCGCGGTTTTGGCCCGGAAAACCGGGGCGCAACCTTGGTGGGCCGCGTCACATCGGCCTTGAGCATCCGGCGCAGTTCGGCCTCTAACTGGTTGACCTCAGCGATAATTTGCTGCGGCGTGTTTGGCCCGTAATACGCCTGATACTTGCGGAGCGTTTCCAGCCGATATATTTTTTCCTGGAGGTGCCGGTCTATCGACATTCAATCCACCCGTTTTACTGCCCTGATTATTGCCACATCAAGCCAAAAATTTCAAGTTATACTACATCTGGGATCGGTTTACTGGATAGACACTGTATGTAGGGGTGATTATACCGCAAAACTTGAATTATGTAAATTCTACCACACGAATGGCGAATTGCGAATTACGAATTATGAATGGCGACTCTAAGCCCCTTCATCCTTCATCCCCTGCCCCTGCAAGGGGGTTATCCTTCATCCCTAACTGATAAGCCCGAGTCAGCGCCGTGATCATTACCTGCCCGGCCGCCAGCGCCGATGGCCCAAAGGTGACGATGCCGTCCTCGTGGCCGCCCATTGAAAAAATGCGCGTCTCTTTAACCGGCGTTTCGGCAAACAGGCGCTCTACTTCGGCGGCCATTTCAACCGAGCCGTAAGGTACCTCCGGGTGAGTGGTTGGCAAATTAAGCGCTGCCGCGTGCCGCCAGATGTGGGGCGAATGGGCGTGCATCACCCAGTTGGCGGTTTCGTCAAGGGCGTAAACCGCGCCGTGAGTCAACGACTCGGCGGAGGGTCTGATAGGCCCTTGAGCCGTTAGCCGGTTCAGGTGGGGCATACAGGCCAGCACCACGGCGTAATGCCCGGCCAACAGATTGGGCAGGCCGCCCGTTTGCGTGCCAGAAATAACAAACTGCTCGCCGCGCAGCCGGCGGCTGATGTTGCCAAAGCCGTAGCCTTCGTAGCGGTCCGGCTGCTGGCCAATGAGGTCAAGCTGAAACAAAATTTTGCGCCAGGCGTTGAGTTCGGCCAGTTCGGCTGCCGGCAGGGCCGGAGCCGGCGCAAAATCGAGTTGAAATTTGATGACGCCTTCTGCTGATTTGGACATTGAGAAAAATCCTTTCGGTATGAGTGTTGCAGAACCGTTTTATTATGGCCCAATTCAAATCAGAGTCAATCCATGTTGGCCGGAGTACCGGCGGTGTGATATACTTGCCACTTGTCAAAAATTCCGCCCATGCACACGTCATTTCTGAGCAGTTACGTCAACTTAGTCAAACAGAATCACGATTTCCGGCGGCTGTGGTTCAGCCAGATTATCAGCCAAGTGACATACAGTCAATTTGTACCGTTTTACTTCCAATTGTTCCAGTTATGACCAATTTATTTGGATAAAAGTCCACTCGATCAACTAACGCTCTCACCAATTGCTGCCGCCGGGTGAGTATTTCTATTCTGGCAGGTTTAGGCATGGCTGAAATTTCATCCTCGGTTAAGTCAATTTCTGTAATTCGTCGCCCAAATTCGGTAAGCAAATTCCGGGCATAATCAAGTGTGTTTTTGGTCTTTTCGGTTTCATCGCGCAAGCTGATAAGTTCGGCTAATTCGCTTTGGATAGTGGCTCGGGTTGCCTTAACCTCATTTACTAAAGCGTGTTATGAACTTTGGGCCAAAAGATGAACAGCCTGTTTGAGCATCACCATCGCAAAAGCCAGGAAATGCAGGCCGACCAGGGTTTCGGACAAGCGCTCATAGTCCCGCGCCAGCCGGCGAAAACGGGCGGCCCAGGCGAAACTGCGTTCCACCACCCAGCGTTTGGGCCGGCCCGGAATTTGCCGGTACTATCGATAGTTCCCCCTGTGGCCTCCCATTTAATCGAATCCAGTGGGACGGCCTGGTTATTTTGATTGTACGCCGTTACCTTAAATTGGTGAATTTCACCGGCGGTGAGAGTTATTGTGGCGGGTGTGATCTCCAGACGAGTGGGGCGGCGAAGATACTCCTCGGCGGTTACCCGACTGATAAGGAACATATCATCCGAGATTTCGACATCGTAGGTGGGCAGGTCGGTGGCAAAATAGAACGGATTGTAACCACCGCCGGTTTTGCCGACATAGCCAAAGATGCCATTGGTCACCCCTTTGGCAATGGTGTCTTTAATTGCATCAGCATTGAGCAATTTGGGGAATTGCGGCGAGGCGAAAAAGGCGTCACGCACGGCGCGGGTGCTCCATTCTTTGAAAGCCGGCGGCCAGTTGCGATCCAGAAAATTGGGGCTGATGGCATCTTCTATTTCGCCATCCTGCCGCAGCCGATTGACAATCAAATTCATGGGGCTGTCGGCGGCGCTAGAATGCACCAGTCCCAGATCGATCACCCGCAGTTCGTTGTTACGATCCAACAGGGTGACGTTTTTGTAGGCACGCCAGATGGTTTCTTTCAAATCGCGGCGGGCTTTGAGAATGCTTTCACGCAATTGCCGGCTTTGCGTTTCATCCAGTTTGTGGCTGCCGGTTTCCGTTTCATCTTCAATATCCTCCCAGGCCAATACTTTACGGGCATCATCTTTGAGGGTTGAGGCGGTTTCGGCAATGACCCACAGCAGGGCGCTTTTGTAGGTGCGGGCCGAGCTACCATACTCTTTGGTCATCCGCTCAACCATCGCCAGAGTGTCCGGCTCCTGCATAGGATAATCCGGCGACAAGACCACCATTGTCAGGCGGGGTCGATCCGGCACCTGGCTGCTTTTATCGGCAAAGAGAATCCGCTCGATAACCCCCGGCCCAAACACCTTGCCGATTTCGGTCAGGATGCGTTCATTAAGTTTGGCGCTGCTGATGGTGGCCAGCCGGTCGGCAAGCAGTTTGTTGAGGGCCGGGGTCAGGCTGAAGCGGTAGGTGTTGCGATCAACATGCAGGTAGTAGAGCGTGCGGTTCAATTCTTCCAGCACGGTTTCCACGTTGCCAATGTCCATATCCGGTTCGGCCACATTCAGCCGGATTTCCGGCACCGTGGTCCCCTGCCGATACTGGCCGCCATTCGACTCAAAGAAAATCGTAGTAGCGATTTTGCGATGCAGCCGCCCCTTTTTGATCGCCTCGCCCGCTTCGACATCCAGCCGGATGGCGTGCGATTCTTTTTTACCGCAGATGTCGGTGGTGACGGGCACCTCCAGTCGGGCTTCGCCCAACTGCTCAAACACGGCGGCGCGAAAGGTGGGGTCGTCCAGTGGGGCCGTACCCAGACCGATGATCGGGTCGCGGTAAGCGCCTTTGTGGTCGGTGTGGTAGGCGTGCGACACCCACAGGGCCAGCAGCCGCAAAATGCCGCGGGTGCGTTGAAAGCGGGGCAGCGATTGCCATTTGCGCTCAAAAACGGAGATCAGGGCCGGGTGAAAGGGATAGGTGGCAGCGAACATTTCGCGGGCGTTATCTACGGGGAACCAGCCCGGTACCTGGTGGCGATGGGCTACCACCCAATCGGCGTATTCATTGCAGACAGCTAACGCATCGCGGCTGAGGATGACCTTCCCGCCCTGGCCGATGGCCTGCGGGTTCCACTCAAACAGGCGTCGGCGGATAATCTCGGAGGTTTCCGACTCCGAGGCCATGATGATGGCCTTGCCCACCCGGTCGAGCAGCTTTTTGGTGCGTTCGTGATCGGCCTGGTCATCGGCGCTCATTTCCAGTTCCGAGGCCGGAATGGAGACTGCCAGCGCCACATTGTTGTGACTGCGCGCTTCTTCCGACAGGTTCTGGATGAAGTTGTAGAACTGGCCACCCAGCCCGCTGCGGCGGTAGCGGCTGATGTAGTTCATCAGTTCGTCCATCAGGATGAGAATGGGTTGGTTAACCAGCCGAAACAGCTTGCCGATGGTATCCCCGCCGGGGGAGTTGCCGGCCTCGTCAAACGAGGCAAACAGATTGAAGCCTTCGGCCCCGCCCAACTGCCAGGCGATTTCGCCCCAGGGAGTCCGCCGCAAGGGAGTGCCATCATCACCGCCGCGAGGATCGAATTTTTGGCCGACAAACACAGCGGTTTTGGCGCTGGGTACAGTTTTGACGCCGGCTTTTTGCAGCAAATCCGGCACGCCCTGCCAGCTATTGGCCGCCGCGCCGTTTTGGGCCAGGTGGTAAAGCAGGGTCAGGCTGTGGGTTTTGCCGCCGCCAAACTGGGTGGCCATATTAAACACCGCCGAGGTTTCGGTGGTGATGCCCGACAGCCGGCGGATAACCTGGCTGGCCAACAGGGTCAGGTTTTGGGTCATGTAGGTGCGTTCAAAGAAGAGTTTGGGGTTTTGGTAATCGGCCGGGGCATGGCCGGCCTGCACCTGATCCAGATGCACCGCAAATTCGGCGGCGTCCAGCGGTTTGCCTTCGCGCAAATCCTCACGGGGATAAACAACGTGATACCAGGGTTTGAGAGCCATTAGAATCTCCTGAATTATGTTGGCGGCGGTTAGCGGTGGAATTGCCTCACCGCCTTGACGTTAACGGGTTGATGGCTATACTTGCTTTAAGCATTCTTACGAATGAAGGTGAGTTATGATCAGTAAATTACAGAAAACCGAGCAGGGTATGGTGGTTGTTTTACCGGATGACCTGGTGGCCACGCTGGGCCTGTCCCCGGACAGCGAAGTGACGGTTGCTTTGAACCCGGCCCATAACCAGATTGTGATTGCGCCGGCAGCGCTGCCCGTTGCCGCGACGGATATTGACCCGGATTTTGCCAGGCAGGTGGCCGAGTTTATTGAGCAGTATCGGCCGGCGCTGGAAACCCTGGCGCAGTGACGCAGTACCTCTCCGTTCCGCAACTTTTGTTTATCCACGCCCGCCAGGCCCACAGCCTGTCAGAGTAAGCGGAATAACCCCGTATTTTCTTCCAGCGCCCACCATTTGAAAAAGCCGTAGGGAAAGGTGTCGGCCTCGGCCCGGCTGCCGACCACCAGCAGCGTTTGGCCATCGAGCGCCATACGCCCGCTGATACCCATCGCGCCAATAACATCGTTTTGCAAAAATTGCACCAGCGTGTTCACTTCGGCGCTGCTGCGGCGATAGCAGTAGACCACCCGCAAATCGGCCCGCACGCACAACACCTTCCACAACGCATAGGCGATATAATCGAGTTCCTGCCGGTTTTCCAGTTCCATTACCGCCACCGGAAAACGCCACCGTTTGTCACCCCGGCTAAAAGCCATCACATCCTGCGAGAGATATTCATGGCGCGCCACCGGCAGCAGATCGAGCTTGTGGCCTTTGGCCGAGGCTCGCCAGCCCAGCGATTGACAGGCTGTCATCACCACATCGGTGAGTAGGCTGGTCCACTGGCCCAATTGCCCCCGCTGCGAGGCCGCCTGCAAGGCCACCGCGTGCCGGTGCTGGCGAATGGTTTCAAAAAAGGCGCTGCGTCATTGGGCGGTCAAGGTTGTCACAAAGTCAGTCCAACCAAATAATCAAATGTAGGTCACGTTTATAACGTGACTGTTACGCTACAAGCGTAGCCTACGGAGCGACCCTGCCGTTAATCTTCCACTTCGCGGCGGGCGGCTTCGTAGAGCTGCTCAAACTGAGCCAGCAGATTACGTTGAGCGGCAGCGCGGCGAATCAGGTCAAGGTTCAGGGTACCCCATTGGGTCACCAGTACACCTTTCACATCGCGCAGGTGTTTGTCGGAGCCGGTTTGCTGCCAGGCAAACAGTTTGGCCAACACCATATCTTCGGCGGAGATGAACCAGGCTTTCGTCCCAGCCTGGTCAAAAACTAGCTGCTGCCGCCGGGAAAAGGCCATCCGGCTAAAGACATCATCCGGCAAGGGGATGAGGTCTACTTTGGCGGCGGTGGCGGTCTGGATGATGTTGAACGGGAATCGGCGGCGGATGGAGTCGCGCATAGTCTCTTCGCTCAGGTAGTATTCGGGAAAGGGAAAGGCGGCCAGCAACGGTTGGATGTGGCTGGTATTGAGGTCAAGCACAATGTCGATGTCCACTGTCAACCGGGGTTCGCCGTAAAAGATGGCGGCAAAGCCGCCGGCGACCATATACAGTAACGACAACTGCTCCAGTTTTTGCACTACCGTGGCGAAAAATCCGCTCAATTCCTGTGGCGATACTGGGCCGGCCATTGTCATTCCCTCCCCAGGTGTTGGTTGCCCTGCATCCGGCGAATGACCCGCCATTGGAACTCTTCTTCCGACAGGTTGGGATGACGCTGGCGCTCGGTAAGGCGCACCATTTCCAGCGCAAAGTGATAAGCCTGATCGGCCACGGCCAGCCGCTCTGCCGGCGTCATCTGCTGCCAGATCAGAATTTGCTGCTGATCGTAAACGCCAATCCGGTTGTTGAGTTGGGTAATGGTGTCTTCGGTCATAATTCTACCTTTTCGTACGTCACGTTTGTAACGTGACGCCCTGCTCCTAATCGGTCACGCTGCAAGCGTGATCTACGGTTAAAATCCAAGTCCTTTCTTCCGCGCCAGCACGCCATCGACCCAGCGCTTTTCATCGGTGGCGGGCGGGTAAAGGGCGCTGAGCGCGTTGGCCAGCGCCCAGTAACGCGAGTCGCGGCCCACGCCGTCATCCACCAAAAAGCGGCGCAGGGCTTCGCTGCGACCGGCAGCAAAGAGCAGCATGCTTTGATGCACCCGGTCTAATGTGGTAAAGGCAGAATGCGGAAGGCTGAAGGCAGAAGAGTTTTTTGTTTCAGCCTTCGTCTTTCCACCTTCCGTCTTGCCACCAAAGGTGGCGGCGTTGGTGCGGTGCCAGTGGCTCCAGTGATCTTTCACCAGCCCAGCCAGGGCGGCGTCGCGGCGGGTTTGCTCGGCAAGATCGGCCAGAATGCGGGCGGCGGCCTCGCGGAAGGATTGCGGGCAGAGGTCGCCAGCGGGGTCCGGCCACAGCGCGGCGCAGATCACCGCCCGGCAGGCGGCCAGCGGTCGCCGCGCCCACCAGATGTGCAGGGTGGAGATATGTCCGTGCCGGATGGACTTCTCACGCCGGGCGTGGGCAGAGATTTCTTTGATGGGCAGGTCAACCTCGATGAGGCGTTTGGGGTAGGTCATTAATTTTCCTCTGTTTCAAATATTTGCGGAGGAGCACCAACTCCATTGTGCCAGAAAACAAATACATTCGGCGGGATAATGGTGTTAAGGATGCGGAATATTTTTATAGGTTTCAATAAATAACCCAAGTTGTGGGTAAAGATTTGTAGAACCATCAGTCTTTCTTTAAGGTCAAGTTGCCAAACAAAACCAGAAAGGAAAGACTGATGGAGACTGAAATTATAACACTGTACGTCATCTGTGACGAGTTTCTAAACTATATGAACCGACAGGATCACCAACAAAGCGAAATGAATGATGCCGAAGTGCTAACCATAGCCCTGGTAGCAATGTTGTACTGCAGTGGCAACTATGCTCAGGCCCGGCGGTGGCTCAGAACACCCCAGTACATTCCCTGGATGTTGAGCAAGAGCCAATTCAGTCGTCGGTTTAAGCGGTTACAGCCTGTGTTCGTCCCCTTGTTTCAACAGGTGGCTGAACAATTTAAGTCCCTCAACAGATTGTTGAAACCTCGGCCAGTTTGGTTGAACGTATGTTACCCAAGCATATTCACGCTACCAATACTGCTGGTTTTGATTGAAGGTTATTCAGTTTATGTTGGCTCATAGCTTTGATCGTCTTTATTAGCCCACAACTTGGGTTAAATTAACGCTTTGACTTCTTTCAAACCTAAGGTAGTGTACCCAGCCGGTGACGTGACGTAGTATAATCCTCACCAAAACATTTTGGGGATTAGTTGGCACAATATGTGGCGCCAACTTTTTTATTTTCCTGCTTTCCTGCGAAAAAACACGACAATTGAACTGACCATAAAATAGCCCCAACCTTTCAAGAGAAATCATCGTAATAAAAAGCAACGAGCTTGCCCTTGCTGTGTTATGATTTAGTAAATCGTTACACTAAATCAGGATTTCCAGGATTAACTCCAGCCGAGAGCTGCGAAACAAACAAAGAATCAGTCGATATTTACCACTAATTAGCCGGAATATGGCTTATTTTTGACTCATTTTGTTATCTATGGGGCCAAATACGGAAATGCCGGGCAGAGGGTATTGACAAAGCGACAGGTATGTGTTAGTATATCGTTATACTAAATCGTTGCACTAACCTTTCTCTTTTTCCAATTTCCCATTCGTTCTTGATTTAGAAAACAGAAACTGTCTGTGGAGCTAAAATGGACAAGATAACTATTGCCGATGTGGCCCGTCGGGCCAAGGTATCGCCCAGCAGTGTCTCAAATGTGCTTAATGGCCGGTCTGAGCGGATGAAACCCAGCACAAAGGAGCGCATACAGCAGGCTATTGAGCAGCTTGGTTACACGCCCAATCTGGCCGCGCGACAGCTCAAAACCGGCCATGCCCCGATCATCGGGTTGATTGTGCCGTCGGTTGCCAATCCTTTTTATGGGGTTTTTGCCCGGTTGGTAGAAGAGGTAGCCCTGGCCGGCGGTTACCAGGTGTTGTTGGGAAACAGCGACCGTAACCCTGACCGTGAGCAACGATATGCAGAAGAGCTTTGGGGTTACGGCGTAAGAGGCATCATCTTTGGCTCATCACTGGCGCAATACACGCATCTTGAAAATTTAATAGACAAGGGCTTGCACGTTGTTGCCTTTGATCGGACTGCCCAACAAAGCGACCGGATTGTTATTGACAGTATCGGCGTTGATAACGTGCAGGTCACCAGATTAGCTACCAAACATTTGCTGGCGCTGGGTCATCGGCGGATTGGCTTTATCTCGGGGCCAATCCGTACCGTGAGCCGCCTGGACCGCCTGGAAGGATATCGTTCTGCCCTTGAGGAAGCCGGCGTAGAATTTGACCCTCAATTTGTTTGGGAAGGTATGGCCAGTAACTTTGGCGACGCGACAGCCGTAGAGTTGGGGCGACAGGGAGCACACGACATGCTCAGCAAAACCAATCCCCCTACAGCCATGATTACTATTAACGATATGTACGCCTTTGGCGTATATGCCGGCGCCCGTGACCTGGGCTTGAATATACCGGAGGATGTGTCGGTGGTTGGCGTGGACGATATTCTCTTAACGGAAGTTGTCCAGCCACCACTCACCACCGTGCGCCAGCCTATCCGTGATATTACTCGGCTGGCTGTGAAGCGACTGATTGGCCGCCTGCAGGATACCTGCACCGAACCGCTGGGGCACCAGATGCTATCACCCACATTAATTGTACGGGCTTCAACTGCCCGCTGCTCAAACCATAAAGGAGAATAAATATGATGGAAATCAATCTTGCAGGCAAAACTGCTGTAGTAACCGGTGGAAACATTGGAATCGGGCGAGCCTATTCGCTGGCTCTGGCCCGTTGTGGCGCAAAGGTTGTTGCCACCTATTTCACCAGCACATTTGAAAAAATCGCTGAGGAAGGCCAGACAATTATCGGCATTCCCCTGGACGCCACAGACAGTGAGCAAGTCAACAAGGTTATGGCAGAAGCGGCTGAAAAATTGGGCGGTCACATCGACATCCTCATCAATAACGCCGGGGGGTTGCTGGGCCGAGTGCTCATCTCTGAAATGAGCGACGAGCATTTCCACAACGTCATGAACGTTAACTTTAGCAGTACCTTTTACTGTAGCCGGGCTGTGCTGCCCTACATGCCAGACGGCGGTCGCATTGTCAACTTGTCTTCACTGGCCGCCCATGACGGCGGTGGAAACGGTTCTGTGATTTATTCGGCCTCGAAAGCAGCCGTAATTGGGTTCACCCGAGGGCTGGCCAAAGAACTCGGCCCGCGCAAGATTACGGTCAATGCGTTAGCTCCCGGCTTCATCGCCAACACCACCTTCCACAACACCTTCACCCCGGATGCCGTGCAACAAGCCATTATAGGCAAAACGCCGCTAGGACGTGGCGGTACCCCCGATGATGTAGCCAATGCCGCCCTTTATCTGGTGTCTGACCTGGGCAGTTTTATCACCGGCGAACTGATGGAAATCAACGGCGGGTTGTACTTTGCGTAATTAAACCCTTTAGGGGTTAACCGGCAAAACTTATTCTGAGTAAGGGCATCATGCGTTTATTTTCTCAGGCCAATCTTAAACAAGCCAAACAGAAAAGTGAATCAACGCCGTGGGCGGCGGCGGGCTGGCAAGCTGTGCAGCAGCGCCTTGCGGCATGGCAGGGCCAGCCCGGCCAGATTCCGGTAGAAGCAGGCGGTTGGATTCACAACTACGTTTGCCCGGAACACTGGCTGCCGCTGACGTTTGACGGCAATGTGCCCAGCCGGCATCAGTGCCCCGCCGGGCATGTTTGCACCGGTGAAAAGTATGACGCGGCCTGGCGCGTGTGGCGGCACCGGCAAATAGCAGATTTAGCCCGAGAAGCCGCGCTGGCGTATGCAGTATTGGGGCTGGAGCGTGGCCGGGAAACGGCCGTCTCCATCCTTACTCAATACGCCAACTTTTACACCCGCTTTGACGGCCAGGCCGGCGCTGAACCGTGGATGCTGACCGGCCATGCCTTCAACCAGGCCCTCACCGAAGCGCTGTGGGCTGTGCCCCTCATCCACGCCTTTGATCTGGTGGCCGATACTCTTGACGATGACCTGCGAGCGCGCTTAACCCGCGATTTGTGGCAGCCGTTAGCGGCGGTAATGACGGGCGCTCAAGATAAATTGATTGCCCAAAAGCGCATTGAAAGCAATTACATGGCCTGGTTAAACGTTACAATTGGCTGCCTTGGCTTTGCGTTAAACGACCCGGCCCTGATTGAGCGCGCCATCCAGCCGCCCGCCGGTTTTGCGGCCCATCTTGACCGGGCAATTCTGGCCGGTGGCCTTGAATACGAAGGATCGCCCTACTATCACAACTTTGTGTTGCTGGCCAACCTGATTCTGGCCGAAGCGGCCAGGGCAAATAATATCAACCTGTACACCGTGGCCGGCAGCCACGGGCAAACCCTGGCCAGTATGGGGCACGCTTTTGCCGGGCTGGCCTGGCCAGACGGAACAATTCCCGATATTTCAGAAGGCTCATACTGGCAAAACAGCATTTATGACCCGGAAATTTGTGTGGCGTTTGAAATACTCAACGCTGCGCAGCCGCACCAGGCGTTTGTTCAAACGCTGCGCAACGCCTATGAACGGCGGGGAGCAACGCGAGACAATTGGGCGGCGCTGTTATATGGCAGAGATGATTTATCAACCGCAGTTACTGCTGCTCAGGCCCACACCTTTCTCAAAGAATCCGGCATTGCCGTTTTGCGCTCGGCTAAAAAGCTGGCGGCCCTGGTGTCGTTTGGCCCATATTGTGGCTCTCACCACCAGCACGACCGGCTTGGTTTAACCGTATGGCCTTTTTCACGCGATGCCGGCAGTCCGTTGTATGGCTTGCCGGCGCGAAAGGCGTGGTATCCACACAGCTACGCCCATAACACTCTGGTGGTTGATGGCTTATCCCACACCAATTGCGGCGGCCAACTGCTTGCCTGGGATGGCCATCGCCTGGCCGCCGCCGCCCCCGATGCCTACCCCGGCGTTGATTTTAAGCGCACCACAGAAATAAAAGATGACGCCATTTTGGACGAGGTGACCGTGCAATCAAACATGCCGCACACCTTTGATTGGGTCTTTCACCTTGATGGCGATATTGCGCCCCCGCCCAATTTGCAGCCGCTGTCTGGCTTTTTAGCGGAAGAGGGGGCAGGAACCTATATCACATTACAGGCGCAATGCCCCGTAAACGCGAATGAAAGCGTGTCCTTCTACATTAGTTATCAATCAACCACTTACCAGCTAACGCTTACCGGAGAACAGCCCTTCACCCTGCTGCTGGGCAAATCGCCGGGAACATCCCGTTACCCGCAGCAACCGCGCCATAGCTTAATTGGCCGTACCGTTGGCACCCGGCAACGGTATCAAACCATCATTAACCAACTATAAAATGACAAACCACTTATTTTTACAAGCGCATTCAATTGAAGAATGGCGCAACCTGAGCCAGACAACCCACCAGGTGCAGGCTCAACGTTTGCTCAAGCAAGCTAATTCTTACCTGGACCAGCTTCCCCCGGCCCAACATCCGGCTGACTCCATCACCTACATTGGCATGGCCGTGGCCAATATGTCTTTGGCCTACCTGCTAACCGGGCAAACGGATTACCTGAACGGGGTTCGGCGCTGGTTAAACGTGGCCGGTGCCTACCCCAGTTGGGGATTGGCCCGCATGCCCAACCACGACCTGGACGCGGCCTGGCTGCTCTTTGGCTTTGGACTGGCCTACAACTGGATTGGCCATCACTTGCCAGCCGATGAACTAAACGCGCTGCGCCACAAGCTGCGGCATCAAGGCCAACTGCTGTACAACTTTGCCCTGGCATCAGAAGGGCGCTGGTGGGGTTCGGCCTACTGGCAAAACCACAACTGGATTTGTTACGGCGGGCTGGCTACCGCGGCCTACGCCCTGGAAGCCGATTACCCGGAAACCCGGGCCTGGTCGGCGCGGGCGCTGGATAACCTGCAAACCGTTCTCTCGGTATTTCCGGAGGATGGCTCTGATTACGAAGGGCCGGTGTACTGGCGCTACGGCTTCCCGTGGCTGCTCATTAGCGCCCACCTGTTTCAGCAGCAAACCGGGCTTAACCTGCACGATAACAGTTTTCTGCGCCATTCATTTGATTTTAGGCTCTATCTCAGCGGGCCAAATCTGGTGGACACCACCAATTTTGGCGATGGCCACGACCGGCGCAGCGCCCATTCTCGCGCGGTGCTGTACCGTTTGGCCGGTTTGTACCGTCTTGGCGAAGCGCAGTGGCTGGCAAATCATTTTGAAGAAACGGGCGAATGGGAGCGCGAAGGCCAAGAAGGGCTGATAAAGCCGGGGCTGCTGCCGGAAGCCTGGCTCGATTTTATCTGGTTTGACCCAACGGTAGCGCCTCAACCGGTGCATGAAAAAGCGAAAACGGCGGTGTTCCCCGATATGGGGCTTATCACCACCCGCAGTAGCTGGCAACCCGATGCCACCTGTCTCGCCTTTAAATGCGGCACGCCCAACGGCGCTCGCGGCTGGCATTTGGGCCAGGCCTTCAACCGCCAAAACAACTGGGACACCATTAAGGCCAGCCACGAACACCCGGATGAAAACAGCTTCATTCTTATTCGCGGCTCCGATTATCTGGTTGTGGACGAGGGCTACAGCAAAGAGAAGCTCACTCGCCACCACAGCACCCTGCTGGTTGATGGCCAGGGCCAGTACAACGAAGGCGCGTACAACGCCTTTGAAGGACTGGACCCGGCGTGGGGCGGGCGGCTTGAGGGCTGGTTCATCGCCCCGGGGTTAACCTGCGCCAGCGGCGAAGCGGCCGGGGCTTACCACCCTGATTTACAACTGGATCGGTTTCGGCGGCAAATCCTGATGATGGGCGCTGACCTGTGCGTTATCTGTGACGATTTGCAGTCTGCCCGGCCCCACGATTATCAGTGGCTATTACAAACAGACGTTGCGCCGCAACAAACAACCGCTAACCAGTTCACCTTTCAAACAGGCGGCAGCCAAATGGTTGTAACGGCGGTTGCGCCCAGGCCGCTTGCTTGTGACCTACGCCAGGTTGAAATTACCGCCAACCCCACCTCGGCCAAACCCGACTGGATTATTCGCCGGACCCAGCACACGCTGGCGCTGTCGCCGGCAGAACCCTGCGCTCAAACCCGCTTTCTGGTGGCCCTTGATGTGGCAAACGCCGGCAGTAAAGCGGCTGAGGTGGTCTCGCTGCCCTGTGAGGGGGGAACGGCCATGCAGCTTACAAAAAACGGAGAAACGCGCATTGCGGCCTTTGCCGCCGGCCGGTCTCGGCTGGTCATTCCAGAACTGCTGTCAACCGATGCTGATTGGGTGGTAGCCAACCCGGCAACCGGCGAACTTTGGGCTGGAAATGTGACCAATTTGTGGCTAAATGGAAAGCTACAATGGCTGGCTTCAACGCCTGTGGAGGTTGCCTTGTTAGCAGAGCAGTGTGTAGTGGTGGCTAAACGGGCATCCTGGGTTAGCCTGCGGAAAACGCCCCTGATCGATAATGTTACGTGCAATAACCAGCCCATCGCCATAAAAAGCAGCCCTGTCCCCAATCTCATCCGTTTCCTTGTCGATTCAGGTGAATCGCACCTTACCTGGGAGAAGAAATCTACGGGGGCCGCTTGATTATGATGATGTGGACGCCAAACATGCGCTCAAAATTTCATTACGGGAATATTTTGTAAACCAACATAAGGAGGAAAATTTATGGTTCAACACAAGAGGGTAGAACCAGATGACGCAGAGCAAAATAAGTTTTTAAAGTATACCCTGATCATTCTAAAGGATTATCGACTGTATTTGCTGTTGCTGCCCATCTTGATCTGGTACGGTTTATGGTTTTACAAACCGCTGGCCGGTCTCCTGATTGCTTTCAAAAACTACCAGCCCAATCTGGGGGTATGGGATAGTGATTTTGTTGGATTTGCGAATTTTTCGTCTTTAATTAGTGGCCCTTTCGCGCCCCAGTTTTGGCGGGCATTCCGCAACACGTTTGTGATCAGTCTTTATGGGTTTATTTTCGGCTTCCCCATCCCCATCCTGCTGGCGATATTTTTTAGCGAGATTAGCAACAGCGGCCTACGTAATATTACACAAACCGCTTCTTATTTACCCCACTTTCTTTCTGAAGTAACCATCACGGGTCTGGTGCTGACCTTGTTGTTTAACGGCGAAGTAACCACCGGGGTGATTGCCCAGTTCTTGATTGATCTCGGCATCATCGATGGAACGACCAAGATTATGCAAAATGCTGATTATTTTCGCCCCATATTTATTATGACGGGTATCTGGAAAGAGGCCGGATATAGTTCAATTGTCTATTTTGCCGCCATTATGGGCATATCGCCGGTCCTGTACGAGGCTATCAAAGTGGATGGCGGCAACAAATTGCAGGAAATCCGCTTTGTAACGTTCCCCGGCATAGCGCCAACGCTCACCATCATGATTGTGCTCAGGATAGGCCAAATGCTGGCCGTAGGCTATGAACGCGTCATTCTGCTGTACAACGCCAATACCTATGAGACGGCTGATGTGTTGAGCACGTTTGTACTGCGTATTGGGTTGGAAGGCGGTAATCAGTCAATGGGGGCTGCGGCGGGGATGTTTGAGGCGTTAATTGGGTTTGCATTGGTAGTGGGGGCTAACTTCATCAGCCGTGAAATTTCAGACAATTCTCTCTGGTAAGGAGCAGTATTATGGAGCGTTTAAGTAAATCCGAATTGATTTTCAAAATATTGTCCGTGTCACTGGTTGTTGCCTTTAGTGCCGCGGCATTTTATCCGGTACTCTATGCCTTTTCTGCTTCTGTCAGCGGCAAAGCAGCCTACGAAGCGGGAGAAGTCATCCTGTTTCCCAAGGACGTAAGCTTTCAGGTTTATGAGTTGATTTATCAGGATAAGGGTTTATGGATTTCTTTTACCAATACCCTTTTCTACACCATCTTCGGAACCGCCTGGAGCCTTTTAATCTCGGTAACGGGCGCGTATGCGCTTTCCAGGCAGCGCCTGATATTCCGCCGGCAGATAAATTTTTTAGTGGTGTTTACCATGTGGTTTAGCGCCGGTATGGTTCCGTTATATCTGAATTATATCAATATGGGGGTAGACAATCGGTGGGGCATCATTGTTGCGTTTGGGGTGCAAGCCTTCAACATCATCCTGCTGCGGAGTTTCTTTCAGGTAATCCCCACGGAGATCGAGGAAGCCGCCCTCATTGATGGGGCCAATGAATTTCAGTTGTTAAGCCAAATTTATATACCAATGTCCAAAGCAGCGCTGGCCACTGTGACCCTGTTCTATGCCACCTCCCGCTGGAACACCTATTTCTGGTCCCGAATGCTGCTGACCAACCCGATGGAGTTACCGCTGCAAGTTTATATGCGTATCCTGATTGAGAACTATCAAAAAATGTTTGACGATATGCCCATCAATCTGCCTTATTCATCTGATTCATACATCTTTGCGGTGCTGGTCTGTTCAATTATTCCCGTATTGATTATTTATCCTTACATCCAGCGTCACTTCGCCAGGGGTGTCAACGTTGGCGGTGTAAAGGGCTAGCAGAAAGTGAGGTTTAACACCAGAAAATACCATCAATCGTTCAAAAACAGTTTCGTTCAATATAGGTTCACCCATTAAAGGAGCAGAAAATGAAAAAGTATTCAAAACGTTTACTATTGATTTTGTTGGCGAGTATGGCCGTGTTTGCTTTTGCAGCGTGCGGCGGTGTGTCTGATCCCGATGCGGCTCCCGCCCCCGCTAAAGAAGAGGCCGCTCCCGCTGCCAAAGAAGTCGCGCCGGCCAAAGAAGAAGCCGCCCCCGCTGCCAAAGAAGAAGCCGCCCCCGCCAAAGCGGAAGAAATGGCAATGGCTGAGTCGTTAAATATAAATTTTGCAATGGGCAACAATCAACGTACCCTCACCTATCAACAATCTACCCCGCTTGAACTGCCAGATGGCGCCGTGATTTCACAGGGCCAGCTCAAACCCACCTGGCAATACATTGAAAAGCAGCTTGGCCTCAAATTAAAAGATGTTACCATTCAGGATCAAAGCTCTTCAGAAATGATCCAGGTCTCCTCCGCCACCGGCTTTAATGGCGCGGTTGTGTTTGGTGGCAGCGGCATTGCGGAAGCGCTGATGAGCTATGGCGCGCAAGGGTATATGGTTCGCCTGAATGATCATCTGGATCAGATGCCAAACTTTGCCGCCTATCTCGAAGCAAATCCCAATATCGCCAAAGCCATCACTGCCTACGATGGCGGCATCTACCACGTCCCCTACGCCGCAGAATTGGGCAACTATGCCCGCGTATTCCTTGGCCGTGAAAGCTGGGTCACGGCCTTGC
Organism: uncultured Caldilineaceae bacterium; assembly: GCA_964407935.1. Lineage (GTDB taxonomy): Bacteria > Chloroflexota > Anaerolineae > 4572-78 > J111 > J095. Next base: position 45,782 of record CAYOXS010000001.1, on the reverse strand, counting down.
TTGACTCTGATGAAGCGCTGGAAGCCGAAACCCACACCCTCACCCCCGCCTACAAAGGCTACTGGCAGCGGAATGCAACCAACGTGGTTGACCTTCAGAACGAAGGCGCCGGCGGCGGCGCCTTGACCCGTGATGTGGCGCGGGACACCCTGCTGGCCTACATTGCAGAAACTTACCCCGACCTGAAAAAACCATCCGAGCTGTACCTGGGCGCAACGGCCAAATATGATATGGACGAACTGGTGGCGCTGTGGCGTGTCATAGAGCTTTCACCGAATACGCTTTCAAAGGTATCTACCGGCAAAGTGGTAGAGGGCGCCGTAATTTCCCCCTTCTTTGTGCGCCAATCTGAGTATCGTGAAGATGTCTTACGGTTAATCACCTATTGGGGCGGCCAACGTGTCCACGGGTCAGACTCCTATACGGCTCGCTTCTATCTGGATGCAGACGGCGAACTGCAATACTCTTACGCTCAAGACAACTTCCTGAAAGGGGTGGGGTACCTGGCCGAGTTGTACTCTGAAGGTCTCATTCACTCCGAATTTGCAGACCTGAGTACCAGTGACAACTTCCGCTTACCACTTTACTCCAAGGATAAGGAAGATGGTCATCAGCAGTTTGGTTTTATGACCTATGACTGGATTGCCTCCACCACCGCCGCTAACCCGGATGTTGTGGGAATACTGCCGCCGCTCACAACCGTTGGTTCTGATAAATTCATCCACTTTGATGAGAATACCCGCGTGATTAAACCGGACGGCTGGTCCATTTCTGCGGCTGCCTCGCCAGAGGAAATCAGTGCGGCCCTGAAGCTCTTTGATTACTTCTTCAGTGAAGAAGGGCATGTTGTCCAGAATTATGGACCGCCGTATGGCCTGGAAGCAGGCGAAAAATTTACGGCCCCCGATGGGACCGAATATCCCAAGTTTAATAAGTGGCTGGTGGACGGCTCTTGTGAACTGAAGAACTGTGATATGTCTGGTTACTTGCGCGACTTCATCGGCTCACAAATTCCAATTGGCTACCAAAAAGAAATTGGGTTTGAACTGCAAACCACGATCAATCGTGGCTGGGATGCCTGGGCGCTGTATATCAATGATGAGGTTGTTTCCACCTCCTACGAGGCCGAAAACCCGCTGTTCCGCCTGGTGCCTCCGGTCTTTTCTTTAACTGAACAGGAAACAGCCAAACTGGGGCAATTGGCCATCAACGAAGAACAAACGGATCAGCTTTTCCTGTTCATTACCGGTGCCGATAACGCGGTGGCCAATGTGGACGCTCTGAAAGCGCTCTACGTTAATGCCGGTCTGGACAACTATGTTAAGGTTTATCGCACTGCTTATTCTCGCATGACCGGTGCTCAACAATAGTTTGCTTATTGAATAGAGAGAGGGAGAAATCCACTTTCTCCCTCTCCCTTTCCGCCGTGAGCAGAATGCGCTGAAAACAGTTCTGCTCACTACCCAGAAGTCTATCACCGGAGGCGCATTGTGAAAAATCACCTGATGAAAGCTCAATCCATACTGGTTTATGCGGTAGAAACCGTCATTTTAGCTCTGTTTGTACTCTACCTGGGCTTTATGACCCAATATTACGTTTTGTTTTATGATGGCACTGCCGAAATGTTTGATTATTACAAGAAATTGCAGGTTTTTAACAAAGAGGCGTTTAATCTCGCCATTATATTTGTGGTATTGGCCCTGGTACTGCTCATGTTCGAGTTGCACAAATACAGGCCAGGCTTATTTGGGTTGCTCTTTGTGCTTGGTACAACTGTCTATATTTCCCTGAATTCCATTACGGTACTCAGAATAATTCCAAAATATAAGCAAAGCTATCTTGCGCTGGATTTCTCCCCAATGGCAGATTACGCGCCTTCCACATTTGCGTTTGATGCCGGCCTGGTGTTGCACTCTATTTTGATAGTGCTGCTGGCCGGCTTCACCGTGGTTGCAATTCTAACCTTTAGTCAAAGACTAAAAGATGGAAACCCGCTTGTGAGGAAATTGATATGAAAACCTCTGAAAAACGATTGTTTCTGGAGAATTCCATCAGCCAACAGTTGACTTTGCTTTACATTGGCGGGAATGCCCTCTTTACCATTCTTTATGTAAACAGTATGGATGTTGATGCTCAGTTAGGTATCTTCATTATGGTAAATATTGTGCTGTCACTGGTGGCTTTTTTAATGGCTGTGCGACAGAAATTGTATGCCGCGGATTGGGGCTATGTCGGGATCGCCCTGGCTGCATTTCAGTTTGCCCGTTTCCTGTGGATGCCGGCAGAGATAACAGGGTCGATGAGAGTCTTCCTGGCGGCGTTGTTGCTGGCCACCGGTATATCGGTCCTGGCCGGTTCAATAATTTGCATCAAGCGCTCCCGGGAGCGGCAGAAATTCATTGTTGAAAACAATATCGATTTATCCCTGTTGCAAAGGTAAGGATATTCCTATGTCAGAATTAATCTTGAAGAATGTAGACAAAATATATCCCGGCGGGGTTCAGGCCGTCTTTGATTTCAGTATCGAGGTTGAGCACGGGGAATTTATCGTATTCGTTGGCCCTTCCGGTTGTGGAAAAAGCACAGTCTTGCGCATGATCGCCGGCCTTGAAAAAATATCCGGCGGAGACATGATTTTGTCCGGTAAACGCATTAATGATGTTGCCCCGGCAGATCGGGATATCTCGATGGTTTTTCAAGATTATGCGCTTTACGGACATATGTCGGTGTACCAAAACATGGGGTTTAGCCAGACCATACGGCATAAAGACGTAGATGAAACTCACCAAAAAGTGATGAAGGCGGCCGATGTGGTGCAGTTGAAAAGCCAGTTGAACCGCTATCCTAAAAATTTATCGGGGGGGCAACGCCAGCGTGTTGCCCTTGGCCGCTCTATTGTAAGTTCAGCAAACGTTATTTTAATGGACGAACCCTTAAGCAATCTGGATGCCAAATTACGCGCCCAATCGCGCCGGGAATTAACTAAATTGCATCGGCAGCTAGGCAGCACCTTCATCTATGTTACCCACGACCAAACGGAAGCCATGACCATGGCTAGCCGCATTGTCATTATGAACGCAGGCCGTATCCAACAGATTGGCACCCCTGCGGAGGTCTATCACTGGCCGAAAAATATGTTTGTAGGCAGCTTTATCGGCAGCCCGCCGATGAATCTTATTAGCGGACACATTGAAAAAGGTCGATTTATCGCTCCTGGCATGAATCTGAGGGTTCCGGAAAACCTATTGGATATAGTTGGCGCCCATAATTATGACAGCATTATCCTGGGTGTCAGGGCGGAACATTTTAGCATAGAACCAAATGGGGCTTTAGAAGCTATTTCTGCTGAAGTTATTGACTGTGAATTTCTTGGGAATCATTCGCTGGTACATCTACAGATAGGTGATTTTACATATACCGCGAATCTGAAAAAAAATCTCAGTCAATTCGTTGGAAAGACCCTTAAATTCTATGTAGATATGACTCGTGCGCATTTCTTCGATCCTGAATCTGAGGAGCGCATTCGTCTGGAAGGGGGCAAATGATGAAAGAATTAGTATTGAAAATTACCGTTGGTATTTTATTGGTGAATGCAGTGGGTCAATTAGCTGCATCCCAAATCCATATTCTGGCAATTACAAAATTTTTCGCCAACGAAATTGGGGTTTATCTATTTATGTTCGTCATATTTGGGCTAACCACAGCATTTAATGCTTACATATTGGAAAAACGAAGAGGCTTGATCTTTTTTACGCTATCCGGTTTGTTTGCAATAGGTGCCGGGTTTGTATATTTAAACATTATGCAAACAGATGTAGCAGCCCAGGAAGTATTAACAATGGCCGATGTAAGAACGAGCTGGTTGTTAGTGAGTATCTCTATCGGCATCTATCTGGCCGGGTTACTGGTAATCCCGGTGGTCAGTTGGAACAGAGTAGTTAAAACTTGATGGAAATGGCAATGATAATGAAACAACACCGTTTTCAAAAATATTTATCCGACCGAAATATCTCCCTGATTATCCGATGGTGGGCCGCCGGCGCTGTCTACTTTTTCATCGGCTGGGGCACATATTTAGGCACGCAACAGTCAATCATCGATTTTGTAGTTTCGCTGGGATTAGTGATGGGGTTATTCAACATCATAATTATCAATCCGGGCCTGCGGATGATGTTTAATATTGCCCCCAAACGCCCCGCCCACGAAAACACATTTTGGCAACGGATCAGCGATTATTTAGTAGAACTGCTAAAGAATATTCTCATTATGCTTATGGTTGCCTTGATTTACATAGCACTAAATAGCGCCCTGATATCCCTGTTTGCCTTGCCTGCTCATTCTGTGCCGCTACCGGGAGAGCCAATCCTGTTTGGAGCGTTCTATGTAGTTGTTTTTGTACTTCTGGCGTTGATCTCAGAAAAGACAAAAAAAGCAATAAAGGGACAAAAATGATAAATCAACTGGAAGAAGCACTCAATTACAGCTTGCAAATCACCGCCCAAAACATTAAAACCTTAACCTACTTTCCGGAACGCTACGAAAATGGTATGTGGGTAACAGCCGAAGAAAAGCGTATCCCCAGCCATTGGGTGGATGGTTTCTGGACAGGGCTGCTGTGGCTGGCCGCTGTCCACACCCAGGACCCCGCCTTTGAAACAGCCGCCCGCGCCTGGACGCAAAAGCTGGCCTGGCTAAAGCACACCACCGACACCCACGACCTCGGCTTTATCTTCTACCTGTCCAACGTGCTGGGCTACCGGATTACGGGCGATGAATCTTTATTGCCGGATGCTTTGGCCGCCGCCCAAACATTTACCCAACGCTACAACCCGCGCGGCGAGTATATGCAAGCCTGGGGCCATATCGATGGGCCGCCCCACGAGCGCGGGCGCATCAATGTGGACCTGATGATGAATATGCCCTTCTTTTTCTGGGCCAGTGCGCACACCAAAAATCTGCGATACGGGCGTATCGCCGCGCGCCACGCCCGCACCAGCCGCCACGTGCTAATGCGCCCCGATGGCTCCATTTCTCAGGTTGCCGATTTTAACCCCGATACCGGCGTCTTTTTGCGGCAGGAAACCCATCAGGGCTTGAGCCACAACACCTGCTGGGCTCGCGGGTTAGGCTGGGCGTTGTACGGTTTTGCCGAAGCCTACCGCTGGACGGGCGAAGAGGTCTTCCTCCAAACGGCGCGTCAGGTTTCCCGTTACGCCATCGCCAATGCGCCGGAGGACAAAGTACCGTTTTGGGATTACAACAGTTTGGATATTCCCAACACCTACCGCGATTCGTCGGCGGCAGCGGTCATTGCCGCCGGCCTGCTTGAGCTGGCCGCCGCTGAAACGGATTCGACATTAGCCACCCACTGGCGCGCCGAAGCGGAAGCCATCACCCTCTCTTTATGGCAGAATTACTCAACCAGGGGAACAGGCATTCCCGCTATCTTGCTCAAAGCAGCCCGCTCTGTGCCCCATAACTGGATGGATCACCCCCTGATTTACGGCGACTATTACTTTGTTGAAACGCTGGTGCGCCTGCTGCGCCCGGATCTGGAAGCCGCGTTGTTTCCCCGGCAAATGCTGCAAGTTGGATAAAGACAGAGGTTTTCATGCCCGTTACCATCAAAGATGTCAAAACCATTCTCACCCAGCCGGGTTTCTCGCAGTTGGTCATTGTTAAGGTCATCACGTCTGAGCCGGGGTTGTACGGCCTGGGCTGCGCCACCTTTAAGCAGCGGTTTCACGCCGTTCACGCCGCCATCGAGAAACACCTCAAACCCTTTGTCATCGGCCGGGATGTATCGCGCATTGAAGAGATGTGGCAACTGGCTATGGTCAACGGCTACTGGCGCAACGGCCCGGTGCTAAACAACGCCGTTTCCGGCATCGATCAGGCTCTGTGGGACATCAAAGGCAAAATGGCTGGCATGCCGGTGTATCAACTGTTAGGCGGCAAGGTCCGCGAGGCCGCCCACGTTTACGTTCATGCCGACGCACCCACCGTTGAAGGAGTCATCGACAACATGCACACCCGCATGGAACAGGGCTACCGCTATCTGCGTGTTCAGTTGGGCATCTACGGCGGCGTATCCAATGCCTTTGCCAAACCGGAGGGCGCGCCCGATGGCGCATACTACGACCCCAAAGCCTACATGCGCGATACGTTGCGTTTGCTGGAGCGCATCCGGGCCGAATTTGGCGATGAAATTGAACTGCTGCACGACGCGCACGAGCGCCTGTCGCCCATAAACGCCGTGCAATTTGCCAAAGATTTAGAGCCATTCAAGCTATTCTTTCTGGAAGATGTGCTCCCGCCGGAGCAGATTGCCTGGTTTAACACCCTTCGCCAGCAAACCGCCACCCCCATCGCCATCGGTGAACTGTTTAACAGCCCGCACGAGTGGCAGCCGCTGATTGCCAACCGGCTGATAGATTTTATCAGGATGCACGTTAGCCAGATGGGCGGCATTACCCCGGCCCGTAAAGTGGCGGCCTTTGCCGATATGTACGGCATCCGCACCGCCTGGCACGGCCCCAGCGATACCTCGCCGGTGGGCCACGCCGCCAACCTGCACCTGGATGTGTGGGCGCCCAACTTTGGCGTGCAGGAGATGTTCCGCGTTTCTGACCTGGACTACGACATGTTCCCCGGTATGCCGGAAATCAGGAATGGCTACCTGTACCCCAACGACAAGCCGGGGTTGGGCATCGACATTAATGAAAAGCTGGCGGCCAAATACCCCTGCCAGGATGAAGTCATCCAGTGGACTCAGGCTCGCCTGCCCGATGGCACGCCCGCCAAACCATAAAACATAGAATAAAAAAGGAATCAGGGGTCAGGAATTAGCATTTCCCTAACTCCTAATTCCTAATCCCTTAATCTTTACAGGAGAAAAAATGAACACCATTGAATTTGGAACAACCGGCGAAAAACTGTCTGAAATGTGCCTGGGCACCATGATGTTTGGCGACCGTTGCGACCAGGCAGAATCTGACCGGATTCTGTCGGCGGCAATTGAGCAGGGCGTCACTTTTGTTGACACCGCCGCCTCCTACTGCCAGGGTGGCACAGAAGAAATTCTGGGCAATATCCTCAAGGGCAAACGCGATGGCCTGTTCATCGGCACCAAAGTGACCAAAACCACCGACGCTGATTGGGTGTTGCAGAGCATTGATGAAAGTTTAACCCGGATGCGGCTTGATTACGTGGACCTGTACATGATCCACTGGCCCCGCGAAAATATGCGCACCGTTGAAATGATGGAAGCCCTCAACACTGTGGTGCAGCAGGGCAAAACTCGCTTTGTGGGCTGCTGCAACTTTCCGGCCTGGCTGGTGGCCCACTGCAACGCCATCGCCGGGCGCAACGGCTGGGCCAAACTGGTCTGTAATCAGGTGCCCTACAATTTGCTTGAGCGGGGCATCGAAGTTGAAGTCATTCCCCAGGCCGTGGCGGATCGGGTGGCTATTACCACCTATCGTTCTTTGGCAATGGGTATGTTAACCGGCAAATACACCCCCGGCCAGCCTATCCCGGAAGACTCGCGCGGGCAAACCGATGATCGGGTGGCCGGCTGGTTGGACAAATACGGCGAGTCCATCTCGCAATTTTACAAGTTTGCCGCCGAGCGCAACCTGCACCCGGCCCAATTGGCCGCGGCCTGGGTGCGGTATTCGCCGGGCGTCACTGCGCCTATTGTGGGGGTCAGCTCTCAGCGGCAATTACAGGCTTCCATTGACGCCTTCAACATTACCCTCTCTCCCGATGAGTACACGGAACTGACCGGGCTGTTCGACACGGCGGTAAAAGAGGAATCGGGCGGAAGCTATGCCCCGTTGCGCCGGTCTTTGAATTTGGTTGATTTATCATAATCGTTCTCAGGAGATAAAAAATGTCTAAAAAAGTTGTAACCTTTGGTGAAATTATGATGCGCCTCTCGCCGCCGGGATTCTTGCGCTTTGGCCAGGCTCGCTCATTTGATGTCATTTACGGCGGCGGCGAGTCCAACGTGGCGGTGTCGCTGGCTAATTACGGCATTCCTACCGACCTTGTCACCCGCCTGCCCGATAACGATTTGGGCGAGGCTTGCCTGCAATTTCTGCGGCAGTACGGCGTCGGCGTGGATAAAATTGTGCGCGGCGGCGACCGGCTGGGTCTCTATTTTCTGGAAATGGGCGCGGTTCAGCGCGGCAGTAAAGTGGTTTACGACCGGGCCAATTCCGCCCTGGCTACCATCGAACGGGGCATGATTGACTGGCAGGCGGCTTTTGCCGATGCCGATTGGTTCCACTGGACGGGCATCACCCCGGCTATTTCGGCGGGCGCGGCAGATGCGTGCCTGGAAGCGGTGCAAACGGCCCGCGAAATGGGCTTAACCGTATCGTGTGATTTGAACTATCGCAAGAACTTGTGGAAGTGGGGCAAAACCGCCGGCGAAGTCATGCCTGAACTGGTCAGTTATTGCGATGTGGCCATAGGCAATGAGGAAGATGCGGAAAAAGTGTTGGGCATCAAAGCACCCGAAGCTGATGTGACCGCCGGCAAGGTAGAAGCCGATCAGTACCGCCATGTCTGCGCCGAATTGGCCCGCCAAATCCCATCGTTGAAGACGATTGCCATCACCCTGCGGGGATCAATTTCGGCCAGTCACAACACCTGGTCGGCGGTGCTGTGGCAGGGCGGCCAATTTTACACCGGCCCCCAATTCGATATCACCCACATTGTTGACCGCGTTGGCGGCGGCGACTCGTTTATGGGCGGCCTGATTTACGGCCTGCGCACCTACCCCGCTGCCCCGCAGCAGGCCCTTGATTTTGCCGTAGCCGCCTCCTGCTTAAAGCACACCATTTTCGGTGATTTCAACCTGGTGACGGTGGCCGACGTTAAAAAATTGATGCAGGGCGACGCCTCCGGGCGGGTATCGCGCTAGAAAAGGAAGGGATACGATGGCTCGATTTAGCAGACTTGAAGTGCTCAATACAACAATTGAGCTTGGCTTAGTGCCGGTTTTTTACAACCAGGATGTCGAGATTAGCAAAAAAGTTGTCGCGGCCTGCGCCGCCGGCGGCGCAAGGGTGATTGAGTTCACCAATCGGGGCGATTTTGCGTTCCAGGTCTTCGCTGAACTCTCGCAACACTTTGCCGAGGCTGATCCCAAGGTTATTCTGGGCGTTGGCTCCGTGGTTGATGCGCCCACCGCGGCCATGTACATTGCTGCCGGCGCAAATTTTGTGGTTGGCCCCGTGCTCAACCCGGAAGTAGCCCGGCTGTGCAACCGGCGCAAAATTGCCTATATGCCCGGCTGCGGCAGCGTCTCCGAAATTTCGGCAGCCGAAGAGTTGGGAGTGGAGATTGTGAAGGTTTTCCCCGGCAGTTCGGTTGGCGGGCCGGGCTTTGTAAAGGCGGTGCTGGGGCCTTGTCCCTGGACGCGCATCATGCCTACCGGCGGGGTGGACGCCACCGAGGAGAGCATCGGCGTCTGGTTCAAAGCCGGGGTCGCCTGCGTAGGCATGGGGTCCAAGCTGATTGGCAAAGACCGGCTGGCGGCGGGTGATTTCGACGCGATTGCGGAAAACGCCGCCCGCGTGCTGGCCTGGATCAAACAGGCCAGGGGAGGTTAAATGTCTGAGCCATTACGCGCGCTTATTTTGGGATCCGGCTATGCCGGGCAGGGACACGCCCTGGCCCTGCGTGATGCCGGCGCGGAAGTTGTCGGGATGGCGGGCCGCACCCGCGACGTGGTTGAGCAGGTGACCGCCGCCCTGAACATCCCCCACGCCTCAACCGACTGGCAGCAAACTCTGGCCGAACTACAGCCGGATATTGTGGCTGTGGGCACGCCGGGTGGGGTTCACTTTGAACCGGTGATGGCCGCACTGGCTCAAGGGTGTCACATTTACTGCGACAAACCTTTGGCCGCAACCGCAGCCCAGGCAAAAGCCATGTTTCAAGAAGCCCAAAATAGGGACGTGAAAACTGTTTACGTCGCTTCCTATCGCTACCAACCCTATGCGTTGCTGGCCAGGGAATTAGTGGCCAAGGGGACTATCGGCGAAGCCCAGGAAGTGGAATGTATCTCCCACTTCAACCTCGACCCGCTGATCCCCTTTGGCTGGTCGCACCGGCTCGATCAGGGCGGCGGGCGGCTGAACAACAACTTCACCCACAAACTGTCCATTGTGCTGCATGTTTTGAACGGCACAATTACGACAGTCAACGGCGAAACCCGCAACGATATGCCCCAGGCGCCGCTCGTTGCCGGGGTTCACCATTTTCTGGAGCGACAGAAACTCGCTCCCAAATCGGCAGATGAGCCAGGGTTGCAGTGGGCAGATGCCGATGCGGAATGGTCCTACACCGTGATGGCCAGGATTACCTCTGCTCTCCATCAAAGCCGGCCTGTGTCTGCCCTGTTCAAACACAGCGGCTTACAGCCCCGCTTTGCCGATGACCACCTTGCTTTTTATGGCGATGAGGCCGCCATCTACATCAAAGGCCATTATGCGCAGGGGCCGCTTTACCTCTGTCCTCGTGGCGGTGAATGGCAGGAAATCCCTGTGCCCGCTCACATCACCGCGACCCTGCCCAACATCGAAGACGATACCCAACGCAACTGGACTCAGCTGGCCCGTGAATTTGTGGCCGATATTCACGGACAGGGGAAGACGGAATATCAAACCTTTAAAGATGGCTGGATTTATCAAGAGGTGATAGAGGCGATACGAATGGGACAAGGTTGGGTGGATGTGCCAAATAGTCTGTAGAAAGGTCAGCAGCTAATGACAAAATTATCCAACTGAACTATACAACTGAGCGCAGAGGCTTTTTAAAAACTGCGCTCGGTTTCCACGGCTACGCTGACGACACAACTGCTCAACCGTGGTTTCCAAAATATCTTCTTGCAGGGACTACACCCCCTGCACCCTAACAAACGTATGATTGGTTACACCCTTGCGCTGCGCTACGTCCCCGCTCGTGAAGACCTGGCCGATAAAATTACGACAACGACGTGACTCTGCAGCGGCTGGCCGTGAAGTCCATTGAAAGAGATGACGTGTTGGTGATTGATGCTCGCGGTGATGTGCGGGCGGCAACATTCGGCCACATTTTGGGGACCCGTATTATGGTGCGCGGCGCAGCCGGAGTGGTTACAGACGGTGGGTTGCGTGACACGCCCAGCTTTAAGGGATTGGATCTCCCTACCTATATTAAATCTTCACACGCCACAACCTCATTTGTCACCCACCACCCCTTTGAGATGAACGTACCCATTGGCTGCGCCGGGATTTTAGTCATGCCAGGTGACCTTATTGTGGGTGATGGCGAGGGCGTGGTCGCTATCCAGGCTCAGATAGCCGAGTGGGAATTGCCGGGCGTAATCCTTGATCAGGGTTGTCTTACCCGCTCCGGTTGGTCCTTTCAGTGATATATACTGAGGTTCGCCGGCAATTTTGGATAATTCCTGGCATTCCTTGATATCTTGGTGCAGTTCTCGAAAACGGGGGTAGCGGATCAGCGTATCCTCGGCTCGTTTGAGCGCAGTTTGCCCTTCGATCATTGATCTACCCCCTTCTTCTCAGAGCCGATCAGTCCCTGCTCGACAATCTCCCACCCTTCCTTTGGCTTTTGGTCCAAGTTAATAACGGTACGCCATTTGAGGGCGGTAATTGCGTCGAACAATAATCCAATTTTCCTGCCGTTCATTCTCGGCCAATTGCGGGTGACGTTCACGCCGGGCTACTAAAATCGCCCGCCAGTCGCGTGACAATCTAAGTCGCCTCTGTTCATCGGCGGTCCACCTTTCCAGGTTATCGGCATGATTGCTTTCGGGCGGTAATTGCCGGAGGGAAACAGCCAGGACAACATTAGTACCCACAACGGCACTAATATCGGCAGCAGGCACAACAGGGCGATACTCAGGCGGGTAACCGAGGAAAACGATCAACATTTTGGGCGTAATGTTGAACTGAGACAGCAACCTCGCAAAGTAAATAGGGTATCGCTTGGCGCATAGCAACCTCTGGGGAAAAGAATTTGAATGTAGCATAAACCGGCTTGGAAGAAAATCAATGATTCTTCAGGGTGATTGTGACCGGGGCCAGCAGTCATGCAAAGTCTTGTTAATGGCCTGAAATTCAGCTAGAATTGTCAAAATTCGAGGGGGGGACGGATGACAAACTGGGCGAGTTTATGGTCTGTGGCGGGCCACCGACATGGAGTCACTACAAAAATGGGTGGCACTGGTGCTGCACCACGTACAAACTCAGCAAGGTTGCGTTTTTCTGGTGAAGCCAACTTGGAAATTGGTCAAAACCAAATACGGGGCAACGACCCCGGATAAGCGGTTGATCAGCTATCAATTTTTCTGGCGGTTAAATGAGACACTCATCGCGGCAGAGTTAATTACCAGAGGGCGGCCTGGGGTAGCGGCCCAACTCAATGCCGACAAGTTACTCGGGTGGGTCGGACCAGCCGAAATGTGACAGCAATAAAAAATCTCCCGGTTGGGCCATGTGCTACGCTGCAAATAGTACGGTAGATAGTACTCAAAAGGTGTTTGACAGTTCAAACAGTTCAATTCGTAATATTCATTTTACACGAGGACCCTTTATGCGCCTGCCCCTGTTGCAGAGTTACATCTCCCTGGTCAAACACAATCACGATTTCCGGCGGCTGTGGTTCAGCCAGATTATCAGCCAGTTGGGCGATTGGTTCAACCTGATCGCCTCGGCGGCACTGGTGGCCCAGTTATCCGGCTCGGGGCTAGCCATTGGCGGCCTGTTTATTGCCCGGCTGCTGCCGCCTTTTTTGCTTGGACCGGTGGTCGGTGTGGTGGCCGACCGTTTTGACCGGCGCAAAATTTTGATTACCAGCGACCTGCTGCGGGCCGTGATTGTGCTCGGTTTTTTGCTGGTGCGCACCCCGCAAAATGTGTGGCTGCTGTACGTGCTCACCGTGTTGCAGTTGAGCATCAGCGCCTTTTTTGAGCCAACCCGGGCCGCCATTCTGCCCGGCATTGTCGATTACCGGAATCTGGTTACGGCCAACGCACTGGCCAGCGTTACCTGGAGCACCATGCTGGCGCTCGGCGCGGCGCTGGGTGGGCTGGCGACGGCGGCACTGGGCATCACCAGCGCCTTTGTCATCGACTCGGCCACGTTCCTGCTGTCGGCCTGGTTTATTACCCGCCTCAGCGACCGGGCCAGCCTTATCGATACCGGCGACCAGCCGGCCAGTGCCGGCTGGGGCATGTTTGTGGACGGGCTGCGCTATCTGTGGGACCGGCCGGGCACGCTGATGGTAGCGCTGCTAAAAGCGTCCTCGGCGCTGGCCTTTGGCGGGATTGAAATTGTGCAGGTGACCTTTGCGGAACAGATATTTCCGCTGGGGCGCGACGCCTCGGCCACGCTGGGGCTAATCTATCTGGCGGTGGGGTTGGGCACTGGGCTTGGCCCGGTGGTGGCCCGCCGCATTACCGGCGACGAAAAATCGCCGATGTATTGGGCCATTTTTGTGGGCTATCTGGCGATGCTGGCCGGCTATCTACTGCTGGGCTGGGGCGCGTCGCTGCCCATTGTACTGCTGGCCACGTTTATTCGCACCATCGGCACCGGCATTAACTGGGTGTACGCCTCATCGCTGCTGCAACTCACAGTGCCGCCCAGCTACCTGGGCCGGGTTTTCGCCTTTGATATGGCCATGATGACTCTGGCCTCGGCAACATCGACATTGTGGGCCGGTTGGGCCAGCGACAACCTGGGCTGGAGTCCCCATCAAATAGCCCTGACAATGGGCCTGGTCAGTGCCGTAACGGCGGTTATCTGGCTGGTTCACACGGTTTATCACCTCAAGTCGCAGCCTGCCGCGTAGCCACAAAATCCTGTTGCGACCCGTTTGGGGTCGTGTTATACTGTACGGGTCAAATGTTAAATTCGTTAAGGCACGTTTACAACCATGAGAGTGCAGGATCAGCAATTTGTGAAGCTCGCCCAACACTCTATCCGCATCGCGTTAATTGACGGGGACCGGCTGGCCGCGCTGCGCCCCACCCTGCAGGAACAAGGCTACCTCACCGTTTTGCTGGGCCAGGATGCCGACCTTGTCTCGGAACTGGCCGGGGTCAACATTCTGCTGCTGGATATTGCCACGGCCCGCCAGCCTCGATCTGGCCAGTACGTGCGCGTGCCCACAATTTTGGTGTTTTCCGCCAACCCCAAAGACGAACTCCCGCCCTGGCTGCGGGCGCGCCACATTTCGCTGCATCATCTTGACCGCAGCCCGGATGATGTGCTGAGCCAGCTTGGCCGCCACTTTCCGCACCGCTCACCTGATTTTGACATTGAACCGCAAAAACTTGACCATTTGCCGCTGTTGTTTGGCATCACCCAGTTTCTGAGCGGCCAACTGGATATCAACGACCTGTTTGAACGGGTGCTGGAACTGGCCCCCTACCTGAACGCCTCGTTTGCCGCGCTGCTGGTGCTGGAAGATGAGCAGGTAATGTACTATCGCTCTACGCAGCCGGGCCGGGAAGAATTGAACCGCACGGTTGGCCGCAAATTTGCCCAGCGACTGGTAGCCAATGGATTGGAGGGCTGGGTGCTGCGGCAGCGACAAACCGCCATCATCGGCAGCACCCGGCAGGATTCGCGCTGGCTGCACGCTCCCTACCTGCCCGCCGCCGACCATGCCGTGGTCGCGCTGCCGCTGTTTTTGGGCCGGGTCAACGCCAGCGCCGTCTATCTGCTGGGGCACAACACGCCCGGCCATTTCACCGCCGACCAACTGCCCCTGCTTGAGGCCGCCGCCGCCCAAATTGGCATGGCCCTTGAAAACGCCATCCTCTTTAAAAACCAAATGCAGCGCTCGGTGCAATTGGCGCTCATTAATGAAGTGAGCCAGGCCGCCACCTCTATTCTCAGCCTGGATGCGATGCTCCGCACTGTGGTGCAGGCCATTCGGCGCAGTTTTACGTTTTACAGCGCGGCCATTTATCTGGTTAGTCCCGCCGCAGATTTGGTTGAACTGCACGCCAAATCGTCAATGAGCCAGCCCGTCGCCGGCGCGGAAGATTACATTCCCACCTACCGCATGGAACAGGGGCTGGTTGGCTGGGCGGCGGCCACGCGCAAAACAGTTGTGGCCAACGATGTATTGCAGGAATCGCGCTATATTCCGGCCGGCGGCCAGCAGGCCATCCGCTCCGAACTGTGCGTACCCATTGTGATGGGCACTAAACCCATCGGCGTGCTGGATTTGCAAAGCACTCAGCTCGATGCCTTTGAGCGGTATCACGTGGCGGCGCTGGAAACATTGGCCGATCAACTGGCCATTGCCATAGAAAACGCCCGCCTGTACGATGCCATTCACCGGCGGGTGCAGGAATTGAAAACGCTCAACGACATTGGCCAGGCCATCACCTCCAGCCTGGATTTGCAGGAAATACTCACGCTCATTACCAGCCAGGCCATCCAGATTATGAACGTGGCCGCCGCGTCGGTGGCGCTGCTGGATGAACAGCGCCAGGATGTGTGGTTTGCCGCGGCCTCCGGCAAAGGCGCCCATTCGGTGATTGGGGTGCGCATGGCTCGCGGCCGGGGCGTGGCCGGTTGGGTTACCGAACACGGCCAGCCGGTAATTGTGCCGGATGTTTACACCGACCAGCGCTTTTTCCCCGGCATCGATGAGCACAGCGGCTTTACCACCCGCTCAATTTTGTGCGTGCCGCTGCAAACCAAGGGCCACACCATCGGCGCGATTGAGGTGATGAACAAAGGGGACGGCATATTTAACCAGGACGATCAGGAACTGCTGCAAGCGCTGGCGGCTCCGGCAGCCACGGCCATAGAAAACGCGCAGTTGTACGCCGAAAAAACCAAAACCATCGAACGGCTGGCCCAAACCCAATCGCAACTGGTGCAGAGCGCCAAGCTGGCCGCCGTAGGCGAACTGGCGGCGGGCATCGCTCACGAAATCAACAACCCGCTCACCAGCATTTTGGGGCTAACCAGCCTGCTGCTGGAAAGCCCGCCGGGCACCACCATCGACGGCGAGGCCCGCGATGACCTGGACATGGTTAACCGCGAAGCCCAGCGCGCCCGCGATATTGTGCGCGGCCTGCTGGATTTTGCCCGCACCGGCTCGCCCAAGCGGCAGGCCGCCGACATGAACCAGCTCATTGAAGATGCCATTTTTTTGGTGTACACCAAAAGCGTCAGCTACAAAATCGATCTGGAAAAATCGTTGTCCGAACTGCCGCCGCTCTATCTGGACATCAACCAGGTTAAACAGATTGTGGTCAATTTGCTAAATAACGGGGTTCAGGCCATGCTAGAGGACAACAATCAGGGTCGGCCCGCCAAGCTGATAATTGCCACCCGCGCCAACCCCAACAGCCAGCCGCCCACCATCACCCTCACCGTCAGCGATACCGGCCCCGGTATTGCCCCGGAACATCTGGATAAAATTTTCGATCCCTTTTTCACCACCAAAGAAGTAGGCCAGGGCACCGGCCTGGGGCTTTCGATCAGTTACAGCATTATCGAGCAGCACGGCGGCACCATTACCGTCGATAGCACGCCTGGCCAGGGCACTTCATTTACCGTTACCCTACCGGTAGAACCGGTTTCTGACCAATCTCAACAGGAAGACTCACTGTGGCAAGCGAACGAATTTTAGTTGTCGATGATGAACCGGCGGTGATGCACTCGTGCGAGCGCATTTTAAAACGCAACAATTTTGTGGTAACCGGCATTACCGATAGCACCGCCGTGCCCAACGTGCTCCGGCAGGAAACATTCGATCTGCTGCTGACCGATATTAAAATGCCGCGGATTGACGGGCTGGAGCTGCTGAAAATAGCCAAAGAAATTGACCCGCACATCACCGTGGTTTTAATTACCGGTTACGGCACAATGGAAGACGCCATTCGGGCTATCCGGCTGGGAGCGCAGGATTTTTTAATGAAACCGTTTGAGCCAAAAGAGTTGGTGCAAACCATCGAAACCAGCCTGGCCAAACGCAACCTGCTGCGCGACAGCCTGCGGCTGCAAACGCTGCTGCCGCTGCTGGAAATCAACAAAATGTTGCAAATTACCGGCGGCGAGGTGTCGCTGGTGCAGCGCGTGCTGGAAACCGCCTGCACCCAGCTTGGCGCGGCGCGGCTGGCCTGGCTCAACACGCAGAGCAACGCCGAGGTAACGGTGGTGCCGGCTGTTGCCCCGGCCTCAACGCTGCCGGTGGCCGCGCTCACGGCCGTTACCGAGTCCGGGCAGCCGGTGTGGGTGTTGGGCAGCGGCGAATTAATCAGCGCTGCCGCCGGCAGGGTGAACATTGTTGGCGCGGCCCTGCCGCTGCTCATCAAAGGCCAGTTGGCCGGGATTCTCACCGCCGAAGCCGGCAGCGCCCCGTTTGGGCAGATCAGCCTGGATTTGCTCACGGTGATGGCCGGCCAGTTGGCCATAATCATTGAAAACAGCCAGCTTTTCCAGCAGGCTGAAAACCTGCGGGCATTTAACGAAGACATTATTAAAAATATGACCAACGGCCTGATCGCCATTGACCGGGCCGGGGTAATCACCGCCTTTAATCCGGCGGCGGCGGCCATGCTCGGCTGCCCCATTGAGCAGGCGCTCAACCGGCCGCTGGCTCAGGCCATCCCGGCGGCGGAACAGTTGGCCGGCGTGTTCAACGCCACCCTGGCCAGCGGGCAGGCCGTACCCAGAACCGAAATTTTGGCGGCGCACCGCAACGGCCACTCGCTGGCAATTTCTATCAGCACGGCTTTACTGGGCCAGGAAAACGGCGCGGTGGGCGTTATTGAGGATTTGAGCGAGATCAAGGCTCTTGAAGCCGAACACCGCCGGTTGGACCGGCTGGCCGCGCTGGGCGAAATGTCGGCAGTGGTGGCCCACGAAATCCGCAACCCGGTGGCCGGCATCGCCGCCGGAGTGGATTATCTCACCCGCAACGCCCTGCCCGGCACCGCCGAAGCGCAGGGCGCGGCGATGATCCAAAATGAGGTCAAACGGGTCAACCGTATTTTGGAAGATATTTTGTTTGTGGCCCGGCCGCTGCAATTGAACAAAACCGCGCAGCCGCTGCCGCCGATTGTGCGCATGGTTCAGCATCGCTGCCAGCCGCAAATTGAAGCCAGCGGCGCTGCTTTGGTCATCAATATTGACGAGCAGTTGCCCAACCTGTGGGTAGATAACGAACGGCTGGAACAGGTGTTAACCAATTTAGTCATCAACGCTACCCAGGCTTTGCCGCAGGGGGGAACCATCACCATTTCTGCCGCCATCGACGCCACCCGGCCGGCGGTCATTATCAGGGTGTCGGATACCGGGCCGGGCATTGACCCGGATACCCAGCCCAGAATCTTTGACCCCTTTTACACAACCAAAACCAAGGGAACAGGGTTGGGGTTGAGCGTGGCCCGGCGCATCATTGAGGAACACGGCGGCGACATCACCGTTGCCAGTGAGGCCGGGCGCGGCGCGTGCTTTACTTTATCACTGCCTGTTGGGGAGCAGAGACAACTGTGACACACAAAATTTTGGTGGTAGACGACGAAGATACGCTGCGTTACTTTTTGCGGCTGCACCTTGAAGACAAAGGTTATCACGTATCTGAAGCCGCCAACGGCCAAACGGCGCTGCGATTGATTGCCCACAACACCTTTGAAGTGGCGCTGCTGGATTTGCAACTGGCCGATATGAACGGGCTGGAAATAATGCGCCATTTGCGCAAAACCACGCCCGATACCAGCGTGATCATTTTAACCGCCTACGCCACCGTTGATTCCGCCATTGAGGCGCTGCGTCAGGGCGCGCACGATTATCTGACCAAACCGTACAACACCGAAGAACTGCTGGCCAGCGTGGCCGACGGCATTGCCCGGCGCGCCGCCGCGCCCCCACCGCGCTCGGCGGACACCGGTGAGGTGCTGGAAGTGCAGGACATTCAATTAAACCGGGCCTCGCGGCAGGTGCTGCGGGCGGGGGAGCGCATCGAGCTGACCCCCACCGAATTTGATATTTTGACCACGCTTATGTCCTACGCCAATCAGGCCATCGACGCGATGACGCTGGTGCGGCTGGTGCGCGGCTACGAGGCCAACGAAACTGACGCGCGGGCCATTGCCCGGGTGCATATTCATCGGCTGCGCCACAAACTGGAACCGGATCCGGCCGCGCCCAAATACGTTACCACCGTTGCCGGCGGCCGTTATTTAATGAGCACACGTTAACAATTGTAACAATCCTGTAACGTCGCCTGGCTTTAATTTTGTGTTATATTAAGAGCGTTAGTATGGTCTTTAACAATAAGGAGCAAGCTCTTATGCCAGATTATGGTACTTTTCCCAGGCGCATATTAATTGTTGATGACGAGGCCACGTTAATCTTTTTTTTGCAGCAATCGCTGCAAGAGAGCGGCCGCAACTTCATCATCGATGTCGCTTCTTGTGGTGACGATGCCCTGGGCAAGTTAACCAGCACCACCTACGATTTGCTCATTACCGATTTAAAAATGCCGGATATTACCGGTTTTACCCTGGTAGAGGTTGCCCGCTCACTCCAGCCCAATATTAAGGTCATCTTGATGACGGCCTTTGGTTCTTGTGATGTGCAAACGGAAGTCAAAGAACTCAGCGTTGACGGTTACCTGACCAAACCCTTCCCCACCGCGCAATTGCGCGATTTAACCTACAATCTTTTTGCCACCAGTAACAATTCCCGGCTCGCGCACCCAGGTTGATAAGGAGTCTTTTTTGTATGGGCAAGGCCAAAGTTTTATATATTGAAGATAATTTTGATAACATGACCCTGGTCAGACGCGTGCTTGAAATTGAAGGCTACGAAGTTATCCCCGCCGGCACCGGCACAGAAGGTTTATCAAAGGCCGAGGAATTGCTGCCGGATTTGATCATTACCGATATCAACCTGCCCGATATTGACGGCTACGAGGTGACCGACGCCCTGAAGAAAAACAAAAAAACCGCGCACATCCCGGTTGTGGCCATGACCGCCAACGTCATGAAAAAAGACCGTGAAAACGTGTTTCAGGCCGGCTGCGACGGTTATATTTCCAAACCCATTGACGTTGATGATCTACCTGTGCAGGTAGAGAATTTTATTAAAGGTGGTTACCAATGAACCAGCTAGCGACCACGGAGTCCACCCGCTACGAACCGGTTAATCCCAAAGATGCCTACGTGCTGGTTGTCGAAGACAACCTGCAAAACCTGGTGTTAATTGCCCGGCTGCTGGCTTTTGTCGGCGTGCGCCGGTACGAATGGAAAGCCTCGGGCTGGCAGGTGGTTGAATTTGCCGATACTATGCCCCGGGTTGATCTGGTGCTCATGGACCTGCACCTGCCTTACGAAGACGGGTACGATGCGTTGGCCAAATTAAAAAATGACCCCCGTTTTGAAAACACCAGAATTGTGGCCGTAACCGCCGACGCCAACTCCACGGCTATGGAAAAAGCCCGCCTGGCCGGTTTTGACGGTTTTCTGGGCAAACCCATCGATCCCGATAAATTTCCCAATCAGATCATTTCAATTTTACAGGGGGAATCAGTTTGGGACCTTGGGTATCAAAGTTAACCGGTTTCGCACTATTTGGGCGGAGCCTTTGTTCATTAAAAACTCAACAGCCAGCGTAATCACGCCGGTATGTCACTGTCGGAGATACAGTTATGAATGAACCGACTCAGGAACTGGTCAGCCAGCTTGAAGCCAAACTTGAGCAGCTAACCCAGAAAAACACCAAACTGCAACATCAGGTAGAGCGGGCCAACCTGCTGCATGATGTGAGCGTTTCTTTGAGCACCGCCCTTGATTTTGAAACCATTGTGGCCAGAGCTGTAAATTTTGCCCAACATCTGGGGGCCACCTCTGGCGAAATCCATCTCCTGTCTGACACCGGCGATGTTTATTTTAAAAGCACCTACCCCGAGCGCAACAATCTGGACGACCTGGCCCGGCGCGAACTGGTGCGCCGGGTGCTGGACGAGGGGCTGGATGCCTGGGTGCAGCAAACCGACCAGATGGCCCTGGTGCTGGACACCCAAACCGATGACCGCTGGCTCGACGTGAAACACCCGGACCAAACCATCGAAGTGCGTTCGGCTATTTGCGCCCCCATCAAAATCAGCCGCGGCCGGCTGCGGGGCGCGCTCTCCTTTGTGCATCCGCAGCCCAACCATTTTGACGAACAGGACCTCAACCTGCTGGGCAACCTCACCGACCACATTGTCATCGCGCTGGAAAACGCCTATCAGGTGACCGATATTAAAGACAGCCTGACCGAAGCGCACCTGATGATCGACATCAGCCGCCACCTTTCCGGCACATCAAACCTGCGCAGCGTGCATAGCGCCATCCAGCACAGTGTGGCGGCCATTGGCGCAGATATGTGCGCCATGCTGGTATGCTACGGCCTCAGCGGCAAAAACCTGCCCACCCACGCCGAAGTCTCGTTTGTGGGCAATGTTAAATCGCCAAAATCGGTCCACAAACTCACCAAACAACATCTTGATCTGCAAAACTATCCGGCCCTGGCCGATCTGGCGGCCAGCCAGGATATTCTGGTTATTGAAAATCTGGCCAAAGACGAGCGCCTCTCGGCCACCGACCGCGACTTGCTGCACCAGCTTGGCCTGAGCAGCATTGCCATTTACCCGCTCATTCAGCGGATTCACGTGGTTGGCATTTTGCTGATTGGCCACGCCGCCCACCATATTTTCAACGAACGCGAACTGGCCCTTTACCAGACTCTCTCCAACCAAACCACCATCGCCCTGGAACACGTTAACCAGATTCAGCGCACCGAAGACGCCCTGGCCGAAACCCAAACCCTCTACCGGGCCGGCCGGGTGCTGGCCGCCGCCGGCGGCGTTCAGGCCGTGCTACAGGAAGCGCTGGTTGAATTTGTTTACAGCCTGGGCTTGCAGCAGGGCGCGGTCGTCCGAATTTCTGATGACCGGCAGTTTGGCGAGCTGGCCGTTTACATGAATCAGGGCGATGTTCAACCGGTTGAGCGATTCTCATTCCCGCTTAACCGGAGCAACCCCAGCCAGCAGCTTATGCTATCGGGCCAGCCTTTTGTCACCAACCGGCTGCCGGATGACATCCCCCTGGCCGAATTTAGCCACGCGGCTCTGGCCAAACCCATCCGCGCGGTGCTGCAAGCGCCCATGATTATGCGCGGCGAAACCATCGGCTGGCTCACCGTTGTCTCTGCCGACGAGCAGCGCCGCTTTTCTCAGCGGGAAACGGACCTGGCCCGGGCCATGGCCGATCAAGTGACCATTGCCATTCAAAACCGGCTGCTGCTGGAACAAACCGAGCGCCGGGCCGAACAGCTCCGCGCCGTGGCCACCGTGGGCGAGGCCGTAACCGGCCTGACCGATCTGAGCGAAGTGCTCCGGCTGACGGTTAACCTGATCCGCGACCGCTTCGGCTTTTATCACGTTTCCATCTTTCTGGTTGACGACCGCCGCGAATGGGCCGTGGTTAAAGCCTCTACCGGCGATGTGGGCAAAATTATGGTTGAACGGCCGCACCGGCTGGCCGTGGGCAGCAACTCAATTGTGGGCTTTGTTACCTTCCACGCCAAGCCGCGCATTGCCCTCGACGTGGGTAAAGACGCCGTCCATTTTAACAACCCGCTCCTGCCCGATACCCGCTCAGAAATGGCCCTGCCGCTGATTTCCCGCGGCGTCACCATTGGCGCGCTCGATGTGCAGAGCGTTGAGCCCAACGCCTTTGCCGCCGAAGACATCGAAGCGCTGCAAATTATGGCCGATCAGATTACCACCGCCCTCGAAACCGCCCGCTTGTTTGAAGAAACCCAGCGCCGCCTGCACGAACAGGCCATGCTCTATCGCATTGGCACGCGCATCAGCAGCACCCTCAGCCTGGAACAGACCACCCACATTCTTGTCTCGGAAACCGCCGAAATGCTCCACATCGGCCGCTGCGCGCTGACCCTGCTGGAAGCCGGCGACACCCTGTACACCATCAGCGATTACGCTCGCAAAGGCTCAATTTTTAAAGTCGATGCCGGCCAGCGCGCGCCCGCCGCCGATTTTGTCAACCTGACCAAAGTAATTGCCACCAAACAGGAACTCATCATCTACGCCGACGACCCGGAAGCCGCCGGCCGCGAGTTTGATTATCTCACCCGGCATCACGGTACAGTGATGGCCTTTGTGCCCATTTTGCTGCGCGATGAAGTCATCGGCCTGCTTGAAATATACGATGACCGGCCCGGCCACCGTATTGGCAACGACGACATTTCGCTGCTCGACTCGGTGGCGCTGCTGGCGGCCAACGCCATCGAAAACAGCCGGCTGTTTGAGGCCGTCCGCGAAAGCCAGACGTTTATGAAAACCATCATCGACCAGCTCCCCGACCCCATTTTTATCAAAGACCGGGAGCATCGCTGGGTGGTGGTGAACACCAGCTTTGCCCAGGGTATTTTTGGCCTGCCGGAAGAAGAAATTCTGGGCAAAAGCGACTACGATTTTCTGACCAACACCGCCGAAGCCGATTTCTTTTGGGAGCAGGACAACCAGGTTTTCACCACCGGTGAGCCGCACGAAACCGAAGAAACCATCACCGACGCTTCGGGCAGCACCCGCACCCTGTATACCCGCAAAGTGCCGCTGGCGCTCACCGCCAACCAAACCCGGCCGGACTATCTCATTGGCATCATCCAGGATATTACCCACATCAAACAGCGCGAACTTGAACGCGAACGCCTGATCAGCGAAACCCGGCGCACGCTGGAACGCACCCAAACGCTGTTCCGCATTAGCGCCGCCCTGTCTACCGCCACCGAACGCCGCAGCACCTTTGAAACCGTTTTGGGCGAATACCTGAATCTGTTGGGCTTGCAGCAGGGCGCAATTATGCTCTTTAACCGGGCGGCCAACAGTAACGTGGCCGAAGCGCGTTTTATTGAGGGCAGCCCGGCGCCGCCCCAACTCATTTTACCCGTTTCCGAAGACCGGATTTTCAACCGACTCCGGCAGGACCCCCGGCCGCTGCTCATCAACAACCCGGCCGAAAGCCCGCTGGTCAAATCGGCCCGAGACACCCGCAGCCAGCAGCAGGTAACGCACATGCTGGTGCTGCCGCTGCTCATTCGCGGCACTTTGGTGGGCGACATCATCATCGACGCGACCAACCCCGACCACATGTTTATTGACGAAGATGTTGAAATTGGTCAGGCCATTGCCGATCAGCTCACCATCTGGCTGGAAAACCGGCAACTGTTGGAAGAAGCCCAGTACCGTTCCATCAGCCTGCAAACCGCGGCCGAGGTCTCGCGCGCGGCCAGCTCCATCCTCAACATCGACGCCCTGATCGAAACCTCGGTCAACCTCATCCGCGACCATTTTGACTTTTACTACGTTGGGATTTTCCTGCTCGATGAGGCCGGCGAATGGGCTGTGCTCAAAGCCGGCACCGGTGAAGCGGGCAACATTCAACTGGCCAAAAACCACAAACTCAAAATCGGTGGTGAGTCGATGATTGGCTGGTGCGTGGCCCAGCGCAAGGCCCGGATTGCCCTTGACGTGGGCGAAGAGGCGGTACGCTTTGTCAACCCGGTGCTGCCCGATACCCGCTCGGAAATGGCCCTGCCGCTGATCAGCCGCGACGAGGTGCTGGGCGCGGTGACCGTGCAAAGCACCAAACGGCTGGCCTTTTCTAACGAAGACATCACCATGCTCCAAACGATGGCCGACCAGTTGGCCAACGCCATCAAAAACGCCGAACTGTTCACCCAATCGCAAATTGCCCTGTCAGAAGCGGAAACCCTGTACCTGCTCACCCAGGCCATTTCTTCGGCCCGCGATGAAGATACGGTTTACCGGCTGGCCATCAATTCAATGGCCACCACCGGCGTCGATGCGGCCACCATCTTTATTTATAACCAAACGCAGCCCGGCGCGGCCGATCCCTTTGTTGAAGTGAAAGCCGTCTGGAGCAGCGACGGCCAGCCGGCTCTGGCTCCCGGCAGCCGCTTCAAAGTGACGGACTTTATTTTGGAACATGAAATTTCATCCGACGAAGCGTTTTTAGTTGAAGACGTAGCAACCGACCCGCGCCTTTCGGCCCAAATGCGCGAAGCTCTGGCCGCACTGCAAATTTCATCGCAGTTGGTTGTGCCGCTAACGGCCTACCACGAGCGGCTGGGCTATTTTATGGCCAGCTACAAAAGCCCGCTGCAAAAGATGAGCGCCAACCAGATTCGCTTCTTTACCACGGTTGGCCGGCAGATGATTGTCACGCTGGAAAACATCCGCCTGCTGGATGACTCGCAGAAACGGGCTCGCCGCGAAGAGATTATCCGTGAAATTACCGGCAAAATCCGCAACGCCACCGACGTTAACGACATTATGAAAACCACCATCACCGAGTTGGGCAAAGTGATTGGCACATCGCAGGGGCGCATTGCCCTGCAACTGCCGCCACAAACCGCCAAACGCAACGGCGATGCGTCGTCGTAGAGGGAACAGCTTATGAGCAGCAAAGTCTCAGAACTACTTCAAACCCGGGTTGACCAATTGGCCCAAGCCATCGCCGGCCTGCCGGCAGACAGCCAGCAATCGCTGGGGCCGGTGCTGGCCGGGCTGGGCCAGCTATCCGAGCTGGCCGGCCAGCAGGAACTGCTGCTGGAAACAGCCGCGGCTATTTCAGACGCCGCCGGTTCAATAGCCAACGTGGATGAACTGCTGGATATTTCGGCCAATATTATCCAAAACCACTTTGGCTTTGCGCAGGTGCTCATTTTTTTAACCACCCGCACCGAAAAGTGGGCCGAATGTCGCGCCGCCGCCGGCGACGACTCCCCGGCCGGCCAAAAAATCAAAATCGATGGCGAGTCGCTGGTTGGCCGGGCCATTCTCCAGCAGGAGCCGCAGCCGGCCGGCGCAGACGCAGACATCACCGAAGCCGCCTTTCCGCTGCTCAACCGGGGCCGAATTGTGGGCGCTATTTTGGTAAAGCCATCGGCCCCGCAGCTCACCCCGCAGTTTGTGCGGCTTTTTCAAAACAGCGTGGCCGTCCAACTGGCCAACACCCTGCAAAACGCCATCCTCTACGCCAGCGCCGACCAGCAGCTTGAACAGTTGATCACGCTGCACAGCATCAACCTGCAAATCAGCAACGCCCATCACCTTGATAAATTGCTGGCCGATATTGTTGACCTCAGCGCCAAACTGGTGGTCGCCGATGCGTGCCTGCTGCGCTTTTTTGATGCTTCAAGCCAGACGCTGCAAATTAAAGCGGCCTATCGCCCGCCCGCCGGGCTGCACGTTAACACCATCGAACCAGCCACCGCCAGCCTGAGCGGCCACGTGGTGCTAACCCACGAGGCGGTGCTGGCCGCCAACTGGCCGGAGCATCCGCTGGCCAAAAAGTTTAATTTTGGCCAAACCGTGCGCTCGGTGCTCAATGTGCCCATTCACAGCCAGGACAAAATTGTGGGCGCTATCGAGGTGCTGCACTTTTCTAACCCGCAAGCCTTCAACGAAAACGATTTGTACACCCTGTCGCTGCTGGCCTCGCAAACCGGCGCGGCCATTGAAAAAGCGCGGTTGTACACCGAAGCCGAACACAGCCGCCGTTTTCTGCAAACCGTGATTGATCACATCCCCGACCCCATTTTTATTAAAGACCGCCACCACACCTGGATTGCCATGAATCAGGCCAACGCCAGGGTGCTGGGCTATGCCAAAAACAAGCTGCTGGGCAAAACCGACAGCGATTTTTTTGCCCCGGAACTGGCCGCCGAATTTTATCGCCGCGACGATGTGGTGTTTGAGTCCAACAAAATTTTTGAGCACGAAGACAAAACGCTGTGGGCCGACAACGCCGAGCACGTCGCCTACACCCGGCTCATCCCCATTCCCGGCGAAGGCGGCGAAACAGAGTACCTGTTGGGCCTGAGCCACGATGTCACCGAACGCCGCGCTCACGAAGCCGAGCGGGAGCAGTTTGTGGCCGAAATGTCGGCGCTGTACACCGGCACCCAGCAAATTGCCACCTCGCTCAGCGAGCGGCAAATCTTTACCGCGCTGCTCAACCAGATTCGGCGGTACGACCCCTGCCAGATTGCCGCCTACCGTATTCGCAGCGTGCACGACGAACCCATCTGGCTGGAACTGCGCGATAGCTGGACCAAACCAGGCAGCGCCGCTGGCCCCGCCCCCGCCCAAATTTACCTGCCCGAGTCGCCGCTGCGCGATATTCTCAGTGCTGCCGACGCCGTGTTTGTAGAAGACATCGCCGCCGACCCACGCCTGTCCGCCGAACAGCGAGGCTGTTTTGCGCCCGCCGGCGCGCATTCGAGCGCCATTTTGCCGCTCAGCTTCATCGGCCAAAAAATCGGGGTGGTGCTGGTTCACTTTACCACACCCGCCAGTTTCCCGGAGGTAACCCGCCGCTTCTGGCTGGCCATGATCGATCAGGCCGGCATGGCCCTGAGCAACCGCCAGCTTATACAGGAAGCGGCCTACCGGGCCATCCAGATGGAAACCGCCGCCGAAGTTGTGCGGGCGGCCAGCTCGCTGGTGGATTTGCCCAGCCTGCTCAAATCGGCGGCGGCGCTGATGCTGGACCGCTTTGACCTGTACTTTGCCGGCATATTTCTGGTAGACGGCAGCGGCGAGTGGGCCAACCTGATGGCCGGCACCCCCCCGGCCGGGCCGGAACTGCTGGCCGCCGAATACCGCCTCAAACTCGATGACGAATCGCCCATTGGCCGCTGCATTTTGCACCGCCAGCCCAATCTGGCCCTCGATGTGGGCCAGGAAGCCGTGGTTTTCAACCAGCCGTACCTGCCCGAAACCCGCTCGGAGATGGCCCTGCCGCTACTGTACCACACCAAAGCCATCGGCGCGATCACCCTGCAAAGCCGCGACCAGGCCGCCTTCAGCCGCGAAGACATCATCTTTTTGCAGACCATGGCCGACCAGTTGGCCAACGCCATTGAAAACGCCATGCTGTTCCAGCGGGCCCAGCAGGAAATCGCCGACCGGCAGCGCGCCGAAGAGGGGCTGCTGATGGCGTTGGAACGGACCGAGTCGTTGTACCGGATTGGCAACGCTATTGCCAGCGCCGCCAGAGAACAGGTACTGTACGAAACCGTGCTGGTAGAATATTTACGCCTGCTCAACATTCAGCCGGCCTACGGCAGCGTGCTGCGCTTTGAGCACGCCAAAGATTTCAGCAAGGTGCGGGCGCTGGTGGTAAAAGGCCGGCCCGTGCCCAGCAACCTGTCATTTTCGGCGCAGCAGGACACGGTGGGCCGCCATTTGATTGAGCACAAAACGCCGCTGGTCATCGACGACGTGCGCCGGCATCCGCTCACCAAAACCAGCCCCCGCTTCTGGCAGCAGGACGAAGCGGTGCAGTCGCTGGTGTTCATCCCAATGATTATGCAAAATACGGTGATCGGCGCGCTGGCGGTGGGTGCAGAAGGCAGCGGCTACGCCTTTTCGCAAAATGACGTTGAAATTGGGCAGGTGGTGGCCGATCAGCTCACCATCTGGCTGGAAAACCGGGAACTGCTGCGAGCCATCAACTACCGTACCCAGCGGCTGCAAACCGCCGCCGAAGTGAGCCAGGCGGCCAGCTCCATTTTGGATGTTGACGAATTGATCAATACCTCGGTCAACCTCATCCGCAACAGTTTTGGCTTTTACTACGTGGGGCTGTTTTTGGTTGACGAAGCCAGAGAATGGGCCGTGTTGCGCGCCGGCACCGGCAAAGCCGGCCGAATCCAGATTGCCCGGAAGCACCGGCTGAAAATTGGCGGCGAGTCGATGATTGGCTGGAGCGTGGCCAACCGCAAAGCGCGGATCGCTCTTGATGTGGGCGAGGAAGCGGTGCGTTTTGTCAACCCCGTTCTGCCCGATACCCACTCGGAAATGGCCCTGCCGCTGATCAGCCGCGACGAAGTGCTGGGCGCGATCACTGTGCAAAGCACCGAGCGCAACGCCTTTTCCAACGAGGACATCACCATGCTCCAAACAATGGCCGACCAGTTGGCCAACGCGCTGACCAACGCCCGCCTGTTTGAACACGTGGCCCGCGCTCAAAAAGAGGCCGAAGAACGGCTGCACGAAACCGCCGCCCTGCAGCAGGTAAGCCAGCAACTGGCCGGCACGCTGGATATTGACGATATTCTGGACATCTTCTTTAAAGCCTGTATTTCTGAAATTGGCTTTGAGTACGTAATGCTGTCGATGGTAGAGCCGGCCAGCCAGCAGATTAAAGCCTGGGGCGGGGTGGGATTGTCGGAAAACCAGTTGGCCCGCGCCGTGCAGCCGCTGGACGGCGGCGACATCATGGCCGATATTGTCCGCAGCGGCAAAACCGAAATTATTTCCGGCTGGGACCCTCGTTTTAACCAGGAATTGTACGATGTTGAAGGGCACGCCAACTGGGTGCGCCTGTTTACGCCGGTAGTGCTGCGCCACGAAAACGTGGGGCTGGTAGAAGCCGGCTTTAACCGCTCGCTCACCGCCACCGTCACCGACACGCACGTTCGTTTTTTGAAGGCGCTCATCAGCCAAACCGTGCTGGCGCTGGACAACGCCAAACGTTACCGGGCCAGCCAGCAGGCCGCTCGCCGCGAGGCGCTCATCAAAGAAATTACCACCCGCGTGCGGGCGTCAACTAACCTCGACACCATTTTGCAGACCACCGTCAAAGAAGTAGGCAACGCCATTGCCAACAAGCGCGCCTACATTCACCTGGCTGCCCCGCCAAAATCCAACGGGGACTCACGCACGGGAGGACCGGCCAATGAGTAAAACAACCACCGCCGCAAAACGCGCGCGCCAGCTCAGCCTGCTGCAGGAAATCACCCAACTCATCACCGCCGATGAGGCCACCGAAGCTATTCTGTCGGCCGCCATCGACCGGCTGCTGGCCAGTTTGGGCTACCTGGCCGCCCAAATTTACCAGCTCTCCGCCTCTGGCAACGATGTGTGGCTCTACCTTGAAAAAGGCAGCAGCAGCAAACCCGTCACCCAAATTCCGGATTTATTTTCGGTGGACGAGGTTAATATTGTCAGTGATGCGCTCCGGCGTGACGAAACTATCTACGTGCCCAACATCAGCGCCAGCCCCTACGCTTATCTTGAACCGGCCGGCGACCAGCCGCCCCACAACTCAGAACTGGCTATCCCGCTGAAATTTGGCCGCGAAAAACTGGGTGTGCTGCGGCTGGAATGCGGCAAGCTCGATGCCTTTCCGCCCGAAGATATTGCCTGCCTCACCAGTTTGGCCAATCTGCTGGCCTCAACAATGCGCCACACCCGCAAAATTGACCAGCTCGAAGACAGCATCGAGGAAATCAAAACCCTGTACAAGCTCCAGCACCACGAAAAGCTGGCCGAACGCCAGCGCGGCAGCGAGGCCGGCAAGCCGGT
>CAYOXS010000001.1:8430-15223 GCA_964407935.1 uncultured Caldilineaceae bacterium | reverse complement strand
GAACAAACCAACGAGTTGTCCATTCTGTTTGAGGCCACCCGCCAACTGACTGAAACCATTCAGCTTGAAAATATCTACGATATTTTGACCACGCAGATTATGGACTACCTCAACGCCGACCGCTGTAGCGTGCTGCTGCTCAACCCGGCCCGAACCCATTTTCACCTGTCGCTGGCCAAGGGGCGCAGCGAGCACAGCGAGCCGGTTACTCTGCCGGAAGCCCGGATTGCCGCGGTGGAGGATTTTCCGCTGTTGCAGCAGATGCTCAAACGGCCGGAGCGGGTTATCCAGCACCTGAACGACCTGGGGCTGGACGCGCCCACCCGCGCCTTTATGACCCGCAATCAAGAGCGGCTGGTGCGCACCCTCACCCGCTTCCCGCTTATTGTCAGAAGTACGCTGATTGGACTGATGGAAGTGGAGCACCACCAGCAGCGGCACGAATACACCGCCAACGAACTCCAACTGGCGCAGGCCATTATTTCTCAGGTGACGGTGGCTATTGAAAACGCCCAGCTTTTTGAGCAAACCGAAGCCGCCCTCAAAGACACCCAAAAACTGTACGACATCAGCCGCAAATTGGTAGAAAGCACCAGCATTGATGACGTGTTCAACACCATTCTGGAAACGGTTCGCTCGTATGATGTCGACCGGGTCAGCATTTCACTCATCGACCCGGACCATACCGACGACGACGCCACAGTGATTGCCGCCAGTTGGGACCGCGACCCCAGCCATCGGCTGCCGGTCGGCACCCGTTTTTCCGGCTCCAATTTTTCGCTGGTCAAAACGTTTGCCAAACCACCGTTCCACCCGCTGATTTCACACAATTTGCGCAGCCCGGAAAATCAGGACGAACGGCTGGACGAAGCGTTTCGGGAGTACACCGCCAACGAACTGGGCGCGGTGACGCTGTTTTCCGCCCCTATGTTTTTGGGGCCAACCTACAAAGGCGTGCTGTCAATTTACACCAGAAGCCCGCACACCTACAGCCCGCAAGAAGTCCGGGTGTACCAAACCCTGGCCGACCAGGCGATCATCGCCATTGAAAACTACCGCCTGCTGCAAACCACCCGCCAGGAACGCGACCGGGCCTCGCTGCTGTACGAGCTGGGCCAAACGCTCAGCCAGACCACCTCGGTGGGCGAGGTGCAGAATGTGGTGCTCAATTTTATTGAAAGCCTGGGCGCTACCGACGGCGAACTGTACATTACCGACGGCGACGAGTTTGTGTCGCTGGCCTCTACCATTCGGCGGCGGCAACAGTTGCCCCGGCCGGAATTGATGGCCATTGGCACCGGCAACGGCCACGAAGCCTACGCCCTGAGCCACCAGGAGCTTCTCTCCATATCCATTGATGATGTTCCGGCGGATATGTGGCCGCTGGCCAACACCAAATATCTGGAGCGGGTACGCAGTTTTGTCTGCGTGCCTTTTATCTCGCAGCGCAGCACGTTGCAGGGAGTGCTGAGCCTGTACCACGACGAGCCAAACAGTTTTAACGAAGATCAGGTGGCCACGCTGCAATCGGTGGCCATTCAAACCGCCACCTCGCTGGAAAACGCCTGGCTGCTGCGCCAAACCAACATTGTTCTCCACGAAACCGAACTGCTGTACAACATTACCCGCGGCTTTAACGCCGCCCAAACCGCCGCCGACCTGCTGCGGGTGATGGCCCAAAACCTCATCGACCCAGCCATTGATTATATGGCGATGGGGCTTATCCCCGGCCTGGATAACAACGGCCTGCCCCTGCGGGTAGAGATCAGGGCCTGCTGGCAGAAAAACAGCGGCGAAGTGACCGCCTCCGCCCTGGTTTTGTCTGCCGCCGATTTTGAGTTTTTGCACCAGTTTGACTCTACCGCCCCGGTTGAGATTTTTTACAGCCAGCAAAAACCGGCCACCCAGGCCAACATCGATGCGCGGTTGTTTGGCCTGCGCAGTATTTTGGCCGTGCCGCTGAGCGTGGGCGGCAACTGGCTGGGTGCTTTACTGCTGGGCAGCGAATTTGAACGGTACGCCTTTAAAGTGAACACCATCAGCCAAACGGCCACACTGGCCAGCCAGGCCGCGGTGGTGCTGCAAAACCTGCAACTGGTTGATGAAACCCAGCAAAATCTGGTCTACTCAGAAGTTATGTCAAACCTGGGCCAAAACCTGCTCACCGCCGATACCCAGGAAGCGATTTACAACCTCACGCTGGGAGCCATCGCCGCCACCGAACCGGATCGCGGCGCGGCCATTTTTATGTACGACCAGATTGAGTCCAGCGTTGAGCTGGAACTGGTTGATGTGTGGGATTACCCCGGCCAGCAATGGCCAACCATTCCGGTGGGGTCGCGGCTGTCCGCCGCTGAGTTGGGGCTGGTGCCGCTGCTCAGAACCGGGCTGACGGTTATTTCCAGCAACGGCCCGGAAGACGAGCGCTTTTCACCGATGCTGCGCCAGTTGCTCATTATGATGCAAATCAAAGTGATGGTGGCCGTGCCGCTGTGGATCAACAAGCAGGTCAACGGCTTTTTGCTGGTTGGCAACCAGAGCAGCACCGCCTTCCCCGCCGAGACCATTCGCCTGTACGAAGACATTGGCCGCGAAGCATCCGGGGCGCTGGAAAACCGCCGTCTGTTTGAAGAGGCGCAGTACCGCGCCTGGCAGCTCCAAACCGCCGCCGATATTAGCCAGGCGGCCACGGCCTATCTTGATCTGGATACTCTGCTCTTTGAAACCGTGGAAATGATTAAAGCGCGCTTTAATTTTTACCACGCCTCCATTTTTCTGGTGGATGACTACCGGCGCTACGCCGTTGTCCGCGCCTCAACCGGCGAAATTGGGCAAAAAATGCTGGAAATGAAACACAAGCTGGAAGTTGGCGGCAAAAGTATTGTTGGCGCGGCCACCGGCACGGCCAAACCGCGCATTGCTCTGGACGTGGGTAAAGATGCGGTCCACTTTAACAACCCGCTCCTGCCCGATACCCGCTCGGAGATGGCGCTGCCGCTGGTGGCCCAGGGACGCGTCATCGGCGCGCTCGATGTGCAAAGCACCCGGCGCGGCGCGTTCAAACAGACCGATGTGACCATTCTGCAATCAATGGCCAACCAGCTTGCCAACGCCATCGAGGCCGCCCGCGCCTACCGGGAATCGACCCGGGCGTTGGAAGAGGTGCAAAAAATTCACCAGCATTACCTGCAGGAACAGTGGGAATCGTACCTCAAAGAAAAAGAAACAATTACCGGCTTTCAACTGGCCGAAGATGGCGGCGTGGTGGCCTTGCAAACCGCGCCCAACGCCGGCAGCAACAACTCCCAGCCCGCCCCGGATGCCCGGCTGGTCACCCCGCTCAGCCCCTACGGCCAATCGGTCATCGGCACGCTCGAACTTGTTCTGCCGGCCGCCGAGCCGCAGGACGCGCTGGACAGCGAGTTGCTGACCATTGTCGAAGCGGTTTCAAACCAGGCCGCCCAGGCCATCGAAGCGGCCCGGCTGTTTGAGCAAACCCAGGTTTCGCGCCGCGAGGCCGAAGCGCTGTACGAAGTGGGCCGGATTTTGGTGGCCACCGAAAACGAAACCGAAATGTTCAACACCGTGCTCGACAAAATGCTGTCGACAATGGGGTTGAAGCAGGGCGGCATCCTCTTTTTTAATGACGATGGCGAAACCGGCCGGCTGCACGCCCTGTTCCGCGACGGCCAGCCGGTTGAAAATCCGCAGGTGGTCATCCCCATTGCCGGCAATATGTCGTACGAAAAATTGATCGAAACCAAAATGCCGGTGGCCATCGATGATTTTGCCACCGACCCGCTGGTGGAAAAAGTGCGCAAACACGGCATTTCTACCAGCATCGCCTCGCTGCTGCTGGTGCCCATTGTGATTAACGATCGGGTGGTGGGCGCGGTCGGCGCAGACGCGGTGGAAGAACGGCATCACTTTACCGGGCGGGAAATGAACCTGGCCAAAGCCATGGCCGACCAACTGGCCATCACTCTGCAAAACCGGCGGCTGATCAAAGAAACACAGCGCCGCGCGGCGCTGCTGCAAACCAGCTCCGATGTCGGCCGCGTGGCCACCTCGATTCTGGATGAGAATGTGATGATGGACCAGATTGTCGAGCTGATCCGCGAAGGCTTTGGTTTTGAGCACGCCGAAATTTATTTGATGGACAGCGCCGGCCAACACGCCGTGCTGCACAAAGGCGATGTGCTGGGCCTCACCGAAAAAATCGCCGGTGGGAGTCAAAACGTGGTTGGGCAGGCCATTGCCAAACGCCGGGCCATAATGGCCCGCGCCACCGACGACGACACCGCGCCACTGGTGGCCAACCACCGCTCAGAATTTGAGTCGCAGTTGGCGGTGCCGCTGCAGGTAGGCGGCGCGCTGATTGGCGCGCTGAGCGTTCACACCAACACCCCCTCCGGCTTCACCGGCGAAGAAATTTCAACGCTGGAAACGCTGGCCGCCCAGTTGGCCGTAGCCATTCAAAACGCGCGGGCCTTTAGAGAGCAGCAGGAAACCGCCGAGCGGCTCAAAGAAATCGACAAGCTCAAAACCCAGTTTCTGGCCAACATGAGCCACGAGCTGCGCACGCCGCTCAACTCAATTATCGGCTTCTCGCGGGTTATCATCAAAGGGATTGACGGGCCGCTCACCGAAATGCAAAAAGCCGACCTGACATCCATCCACAACAGCGGGCAGCACCTGCTGGGGCTGATCAACAACATCCTCGACCTGTCCAAAATTGAGGCCGGCAAAATGGAGCTTAATTTTGAAGAGGCCGATATTGAGCCGATCATCAAAACGGTTATGTCTACGGCCATTGCGCTGGTTAAAGACAAGCCGGTTACACTCAAACAGGAACTGCCGGACAACCTGCCCAAAATCTGGGCCGATCCCACCCGGGTGCGCCAGATTATCCTCAATTTGGTCAGCAACGCCTGCAAATTCACCGATGAGGGCGAAGTGACCACTCGCGTTTACACCGAGCCGGGCCGCGTTGTTTTCACCGTGTCTGATACGGGCATCGGCATCCCCGAAGAAAAGCTGGAGCACATTTTTGAAGAGTTCACCCAGGTTGACGCCAGCACCACCCGCAAAGTGGGCGGCACCGGGTTGGGGCTGCCCATTAGCCGTCACTTTGTTGAAATGCACCACGGCGAAATCTGGGTCCAAAGCCGGCTGGGTTACGGCACCACCTTTGGTTTTTACATTCCCACCTCGCCGCCGAGCAAAAAACAGGACACGCCGGCCATCGCCGCCGCTTTTGACAACCCGGGATTTGACCGGAAACGGGTGGTTGTGGCCATCGATGACGACCCCGGCGTGATTGAACTGTACCGCCGTTTTCTGGAACAGCGCAGTTATCAGGTTGTCGGCCTGAATCACGGCAAAAACGCTGTGTCCAGAATCAAGGAAATTGAACCGTACGCCATTTTGCTTGATATCATCATCCCCGAGAAAGACGGCTGGACCGTAATCAAGGAGCTCAAAGACGACCCGTTCACCAAAAATATTCCGGTGATCATTTGCAGCATTGTCAGCGATAAAAACCGGGGGTTTTCATTAGGCGCTACCAATTACCTGACCAAACCAATTATTGAAAACGAGCTGGTTGAGGCGCTCAAACATTTGGACACCCACCACAAAGAAGAAACGCGGGTGCTGGTGGTTGATGACCAGGCCGATGACGTGCTGCTCATCCGGCGCATTTTAGAGGCCCAGTCAAATCACACCATTTTTGAGGCCGGCAACGGCAAAGAGGGGCTGGAACTGGTAGCCACCACAAATCCAGATTTGATCATTATGGATTTGAACATGCCAGAAATGGACGGCTTTGCTATGATCGAGGCGCTCAAAAAGAACGAAGCCACCCGCCACATTCCTATTGTGATTGTCAGCGCGCAGGAGCTAACCGCAGAAGAGCAAAATTATCTCACGGGGCAGGTGGAAGTGCTGCTGCGCAAAGGGTTGTTCTCGGAAAAAGAGCTGCTGGAAGATGTGGCGCAGGCGCTGGAACGGCTCAAATTTGAAGAAAAGGCGCTCATTTAAACCAAAGTACCGTGACACAAAGGCTATTTACAAATTGCCGCCACACCTGTAGAGTACCCGTTAAACAACTAACGGTGGAGAAAATTTGTGACCAAAAGTTTTTTTTACCAGTGCCTTAACTGCGGCCACTCGGAACCGTACACCGCCCAGATTAGCGCCTGCCCGGCCTGCGGCGGCGAATGGCTGGACCCGATTTACAACCTGCCGGAAACCGCCCAAATCTGGCAAAATGAGCTATCGAGCCGGGACAACACCATGTGGCGCTACTGGGAACTGCTGCCCCTGCTGGACCCGCGCCACATTGTCACCCTTGGCGAAGGCTGGACGCCGCTGATCCACACCGACAACCTGGGCGCGATGCTCGGCCACCGCCACATTTTTATCAAAGACGAGCGGCAAGGCCCCACCGCCTCTTTCAAAGACCGGCAGGCGTCGCTGGCTATTTCGGTGATCAAAGAATCCAACGTCACTGAACTGGTGGTTGCCTCTACCGGCAATGTGGCCATTTCTTACTCGGCCTACTGCGCCCGCGCCGGAATTAAACTGTGGGCCTTTTTGGACAGCAACGTGCCCCACGAAAAAATGCGCGAAGTGACGCTGTACGGCACCGAAGTGATCAAAGTGTCCAGTACCTACGATAACACCAAACAGGTGGCCGCCCGCTTTGCCAAACACCGCAACCTGTTTCTGGACAAGGGCATTCGCTCCATTGCCGCCCGCGAGGCCATGAAAACGCTGGCCTTTGAAACCG
>CAYOXS010000001.1:0-8330 GCA_964407935.1 uncultured Caldilineaceae bacterium | reverse complement strand
GGCATTCGCTCCATTGCCGCCCGCGAGGCCATGAAAACGCTGGCCTTTGAAACCGCCGAACAACTGGGCAAAAAACTGGGCCGGCCGTGGGCCGCCCCCGATTGGTACATTCAGGCGGTCAGTGGCGGCATGGGGCCAATTGGCGTGTGGCGCGGCTTCCACGAGCTGTACCAGATGGGGTTGGTCGATAAAATCCCCAAATTGGCCATCATTCAGGCCGCCGGCTGCGCGCCAATGGTCAACAGTTTTGAAAAAGGGCTGGAAACCGCCGAAATTGTCGAGCAGCCATCCAGCGTAATTAACGTACTGTCCACTGGCAATCCCGGCCCGGCCTACCCCTACCTGCGCAATCTGGTGCTGCAGCACGGCGGCGCGTTTGTTAAAGTTGAAGACGAAGCCACCTTTCGGGCGCTGCGGGTAATGGCCCAGCTCGAAGGGCTGTCGATGGAACCGGCCGCGGCGGTGGCCTGCGCCGGCCTGATCAAAATGATGCAGGAAGGACTCATCAACGCCGACGAAACGGTGGTGGTTAACGCCTCCGGCCACGCCTTCCCCATCGAAAAGCAAATCCTTGAGCGTGAAAGCGTTAAAAGCCACACCCGGGTGCAAAATCTGGCCCGCCACGAAGTTGAAAGCGTCACCGACACCGGCCATTTGCGGCAGGAAAGGTTACTGGCGGCGCTGGAGCGGCTCGACGAGCGCGTGCAAAGCATCGCCATTGTTGAAGACGAACCCGACGCGCGGCTGCTGCTCCGCAGAATTTTGCAGTACAAACGCAAATACAAAATTTTTGAAGCCGATGACGGCGCCAGCGGCATTGA
This sequence comes from uncultured Caldilineaceae bacterium, assembly GCA_964407935.1. Taxonomy (GTDB): domain Bacteria; phylum Chloroflexota; class Anaerolineae; order 4572-78; family J111; genus J095. Next base: position 7,509 of record CAYOXS010000001.1, on the reverse strand, counting down.
TTTGATCCGCACCCAGCAGCCCGATCTGGTTTTGCTCGATTTGATGATGCCGGATGTTGACGGTTTTGCCGTACTGGATACTATAAAGGCAGACGAGCAGCTCAGAAACATCCCCGTGATTGTGATTACCGCCAAAGACCTGACCAGCGACGATTATCGCCGCCTGTCCGGGCGGGTGGAGTCGCTGCTGCAAAAAGGGGAATTTATGGAAGAGGAGCTGTTTGAAAGCATCAGCGATGTGTTAAAATAACCAAAACCACGGTTCTGCGGAGCGAGTATTTTGGCAGCACAACCCCACATTCTCTATATTGACGATGACCCCACCAATCGCACCCTGGTCAACCGGCTGCTCTCCAGCTACAACTTCATCGTTCTCGAGGCCAACAACGGCATCGAGGGCTTGCAGCTTGCCCAAAAACATCGGCCCGACCTGGTTTTAATGGACATCAGCATGCCGGGGCTGGACGGCTACGAAACCACCACCCGCATGCGCACCCTGGCCGGTCTGGCTCAAACGCCCATTGTCGCCGTAACGGCCCACACCACCAAAGGCGCGCGTGAGATGGCCCTGGCCGCCGGCTGTGATGGCTACATCCCCAAACCCATCGATATTGACCAGTTTCCGCACCAGGTGATTGCCTACCTGGAAGGCCGCCGCGAAACCATCTCCACCGATGAGCGCGAGCACTACCTGGGCAAATACAGCCAAAAACTGGTGGAACGGCTGGAAAGCAAAATTCTGGAGCTGGAAGAAGCCAACCAGCGGCTGCAAAAAATCGACAAGCTTAAATCCGATTTTATTACCGTGGCCGCGCACGAACTCCGCACGCCCATTACCCTGGTTTACGGCTACGCTCGCCTGCTGCAAAGGAAAACCGCGCCGCCCGATGCCCGCGCAATTGAGCACGGCAGCGTCGCCGATTTGTCTACCCGCATTTATCACTCGGTTCACCGCCTGAGCGATGTGGTCAACGATATTCTCAATATTTCGCTGATCGATGCCGATGAAATGCGGCTGGAACAGAAACCGGTCTACCTGCCGCACGTGGTTCAGGCCGCCCTCAACGAGCTTGACCCCAACAAAAACAATAGATCGCTGCACATTTCGGTAACCGGGCTGGATGACCTCCCGCCGATTAAAGGCGACGAACGCCGTTTGCGCCAGGTTTTTTGGAATATTCTCAGTAATGCCATAAAATTCACCCCCGACGCCGGTTCTATTTTGATTGCCGGTTGGGTAGCGCCGCAGCCGGAATCCGGCCGGCCCGTCCCCGAGTTCCGGCCGTCAACCTGGGAATCCGAGCAGCGCAGTGTGGTCATTATGGTGCAGGATAGCGGCATCGGTATTGACCGCTCGGAGCAGCAGGACATTTTTGAGCGCTTTTACATTATTGAGGATACAGCCTACCACAGCAGCAGTAAAATCGCCTTTAAAGGCGGCGGGCTGGGGCTGGGGCTGCCCATTGCCAAAGGCATTGTCGAAGCCCACGGCGGCCGCATCTGGGTAGAAAGCCAGGGCCGCCACGCCAAAGACTCGCCCGGCAGCAAATTTTACGTGCTGTTACCCCTGGATTGACTATGACCAACCTGCACTCGGGGCTGCCACGCCCCGATTATTTTGTACTGGCCTCGGCCTCACCGCGCCGGCGGCAATTTTTGAGCGCCTTGACCGTTCCATTCACCGTGCTGGCGCCGGGCAAAGTGGAGTCCATCCCGGAGGTTGACGAGACGCCGCTGCCCAACGAGCGGCCCGGCCGCATGGTGCAGCGCCTCAGTTTGGCCAAAGCGCGGGCTGTGGCCAGCCGGCTGGCAGACGTATTCCCGGAGGCAAGCCGCTACCCCAACCCGGTCATTATCGCTGCCGATACCTCGGTGGTGCTGGGCGAGGCCATTTTGGGCAAACCCGCCTCGCCCGCCGAAGCGGCAGCCATGCTGCGCCAGCTCCGCGAACGCCCGCACCGGGTGGTCAGCGGCCTCACCCTTATCCACGCTGCCAGCGGGCAAACCGTTACCCGGCTACAGCAGAGTACGGTCTGGATGCGGGCCTACACCAACGCCGAAATTGACGCCTACGTGGCCGGCGGTTCGCCGCTGGATAAAGCCGGGGCGTATGGCATTCAGGATGAGCAATTTGCGCCGGTGGCCCGGTTGGATGGCTGTTTTGCCAGCGTGATGGGCTTCCCGCTCGGCGAGCTGGCCGCGGCTTTACCGCAGCTCGGGCTGGCGCTGCCGCCGGTTGCGCCTTACTGCCGCCAGCTCACCGGCGCGGCCTGCTGTCAGGAGGCTGATCATCGCCCCCATTAATCCGCCCTCGCGCCGGCAGCGGCTGGCCGAATTTTTAGGCATTGGCGTGTCCGTCATCGGTATTTTAATGTTTGGCCGGCTGGTGATTGATACCGGCACCCGCGCCGTTTATCCTTTTATCCCCCAATTTGCCGCCGGGCTGGGGTTGACGGTTGTTGGTTTTAGCTGGCTCCTTTTTGTGCGGGCCATTGCCGGCATTTTTGGCCCGCTGCTGGGCATGCTGGCCGATAAATTTGGCCGGCGGGCGCTGATGTCGCTGGGGCTGCTGGCGCAGGCGGTGGGCGTCGCCGGCGTGCTGGCGTTGCCCGGCTGGTGGACGGTGCTGCCCATGTTTATTTTTGGGCTGGCGCTGCCTGCGTTCATCCCTGCTGAGCAAGCCTACCTCAGCGACCGCGTGGCCTACCAAAAACGAGGCCGGGCGCTGGCGGCCGTGGAATTTGCCTGGGCCATCAGCGGCATTGTCAGCCTGCCCATTATTGGCTGGATGATCGATGCTTTTGGCTGGCGCTGGCCGCTGCTGGGGTTGGTGCTGTTTAGCCTGCTGGGGGCAGCCGCCATCTGGTTTGGCCTGCCCATCACCGAGCACAAAACTCACGCCGGCCTGTCGCTGCCGGACATCTGGCGGGTGAGCCTGCGCCCCAATGTGGCTGCGGCCATTGGCGTTGGCTTTTTGCTGTTTTTGGCCGTATCGATTTTGTCCACGGTTTGGGGTATCTGGCTAACATTTGATTTTGGGTTGACGGCATCGGCCTTGGGGTTGGTAGCCACTATTGCCGGCCTGGCCGAACTGAGCGGCTCCGGCGTATCTGGCCTGTTCATTGACCGCATGGGCAAGCAGCGCGGCAGCATACTGGGGCTGCTGTTTTGCGCGCTCATTTTTCTGCTGCTGCCAGCCACTCAACATGCCCTGGTGCTGGCGGTGGGCTGCCTGTTTTTGCTGTCGCTGGGCGTGGAATTTACGGTGGTGTCGCTGATCCCGCTCTACTCCGAGCAGGCGCCCGAAGCGCGGGCAACGGTGTTTGCCCTGGTGGGGCTGGGCACAGCCGTGAGCGTGGCCATTGGTTCACCGCTGACGACCATCGTGTGGGAATCGGTGGGGTTGTGGGGCGTCAGCCTCACCGGCGCGGCGAGCCTGCTGGCGGCGCTGGGGCTGGTGTGGAAATTCCTGCGGGAAGGTTGATTACTGTTCTTTTTCACCCCGGCTGCGAAACACCAGTTTGATGGGCGTACCCAAAAAACCGTACTGTTCGCGAATGCGGTTTTCTAAATAACGCTGGTAAGAAAAGTGCACCAGATTGCTGTCGTTCACAAAAAAGACAAATGTGGGTGGATCGGTGCGGGCCTGGGTAATGTAATAAAATTTTAGCTGGCTGCGCTGGCCGCCTTTGGGCGGGTTGGCGGCCACGGCTTCGTGAACCAGCCGGTTGAGTTCGCCGGTGGGGATGCGCCGCAGCCGTTCTTCCTGCACCTGCAAGGCCGTGGGCAGCACTTTTTGCGCCCGCTGCCCGGTTAAAGCCGAAATAAACAGCACCGGCACAAAATCCAGAAACTTCAATTCAGACCGCACCAGTTGAGTGTACTCGTTCATGGTGTCGGTATCTTTTTCTACCACGTCCCACTTGTTCACCACCACCACCGCGCTTTTGCCCTCTTCGATGATCATGCCGGCAATGTGCGCATCCTGCGAGGTAACCATTTGCCCGGCATCAATCAGCAGCAGGCAAACATCGGCGCGGTTGATGGATTTGAGCGCGCGCAAAAAGCTGTATTTTTCAACGCCCGGCTCAATTTTGCCCCGCCGCCGGATACCGGCGGTGTCGATGAGCGTCAGCTCCAGCCCCTCGTATTTAATACGCATGTCGATGGCGTCGCGGGTGGTGCCGGGCACGTCGGACACAATCACCCGTTCTTCGCCCAGCAGCCGGTTCAGCAGCGATGATTTACCCACGTTGGGCCGGCCCACAATGGCAATTTTTATCGAGTCGTCCTCTTCTTCTTCCACCATCAACGGCGGCATCGACTCAACAATCGCGTCGAGTAAATCACCGGTGCCGGTGCCATGCAGCGCCGAAACCGGGACAGGCTCGCCCAGGCCCAGCGCGTAAAATTCAACCGCCTCACCGCGGCGGGCCGGGTTATCGGCTTTGTTCACCGCCAGAATCACCGGTTTATCGGTGCGGCGCAGCAGGTCGGCAATGTCCTGGTCGGGGCCGGTGAGGCCGGCATCGGCATCCACCAGAAAAACAATTACCTCGGCCTCGGCAATGGCGATTTCGGCCTGCTGGCGAATTTCCTTTAAAAACAGGCGGCTCGAGACGCCGGCGGTGTAGCCGCCCTGCAAAGCCTGCTGCTGCGCTTCCAGATCGGCGGCGCGGGCCGCGGGTGTGGTCGACATCAAATCAAATTCGATGCCGCCGGTATCAACCACCACAAAATCGCGGCCGCCCCAGTCGGCGTCGCCGTACAGGCGGTCGCGGGTGGTGCCGGCCAGGTCTTCGATGATGGCTTTGCGCTGGCCCACCAGCCGGTTAAACAGGGTGGATTTGCCCACATTGGGCCGCCCAACCAGGGCGACAATTGGCTTGCGGCTAGATTTTTTTTCACTCACGGTTTAACAACATCCTTTTTAGCTGGCAATGTGGCGCTGGCCGGGCTAACCGTTGGTGTTAGCGAGGCCGTGCCGCGCAGCTCGGGTTTCAGATCGATGGTCACGGTAACGGTTTCTGGCAAAAGCGAAGCCACCTTCAAGCCATCGGGCATAATAATAGTTGGTTGCAGCGGGTAAACCCCCGGCTGCAAGCCATCGAGATTCAGTTGGGCCTCAACTTCTCGCGGCTGAAGCAATTTTAGTCGATTCGCGTCGCCTGACAAACGGACGTTGATATTATTGGGCGATACCCGCCAGGTGTAGCGGCTATTGAGGCCGGTTTGCTGTACCGGGCGCGTCACCGCCCGGCCAATGGTAATTTCAATGGTATCGGGCACAATCGCGTCGAGCCGCAGCCCATCGGGTTTAAAAACGGTGGGCTGCAAAATGTGTACCCCCGGCTCAAGGTTAAACAGATCAACCAGTACCTCAACATCGCTGGCGCGCAGAACCTGAAGCTGGGTGAGCGGGCCAGACAAAAAAACGCTCACTTCGTCCGGGGCAGCCTGCCACCAGTAATCGGGATCGATGCCTTGCTGGGTAATGGGCCGCTGCAAATTAATCCCATCTTCGATGGGCGTAATTTCAACCGTTACCTGCACCCCTTCCGGGCCGTTTTTTTCCTGCTCAGCGACAACAGTAGTCACGCCATCGGGCAGGTTTAGCGGCACGGTGCGCACAATACTTTTGGTGGCCCGATCAAGGTTAACTGGCGCGGTTTCCACCAGCCCGGCAATCTGCGCCAATCCTTTGGGGTTGCCCACCACGGTAAGCGTGGGCGGGTCTACCCGAATGTTGCTCACCCGGTAACCGGGGGCAACCTGGCCATCCAGATTAACCCGCACCGAGACATCTTTGTAACCAAAGCGCTGCTCGATGGGCACGGTAATTTCTACCAGCAGCGGATCAACCGTAACGCCGCGCACCAGCCGGCCTTCACTGTCGCGGGCCTCAACTTCCCGCGCAGCCTGCACGGTTTCCTTTGAATTGCGGATAAACACCTCGGTCAGCGCCGCTGTCACCTGGTCTACCAGCGACACTGGCCCAGTAACGCTGACTGTGGCCGGGCTGGCGGTGGGGGTGCGGTTGGTGTAACCCAGCGGCGGGCCGTCGAGCACATCAATTTCTACCGGCAGCGTCATTGTTTTGAGCGGTTCAATATTAATGCTGACCATCGCCGGCAACTGCTCAACCACTTTCACGTAGGGGTCGGTGGTGGTCACGGTGACCGGGATATCCCGGGCGCCAACCGGCTGCGCCGACAGATCGGCAATGGCGGTAAACTGCGAGGGCGACAGCGTGGCCCAACTGCTTTCCGGGGCCAGCAGCCGCAACCGGACGGCTTCGGGCAAAAGGGCGGTGTTAATTAATCCCTCGGCGGGAGGAATAACCTCGATGGGAATGGGCCGGGCGTACTCACCTTCGCGGGAGGGGTCCTGCTCTCTAACGGCGGCTACCCACACCAAAACTGCCAAAATGAGCGAAATAAATATACTGCTGAAGTTTCTCAAAAGAAATCTCACCGGGAAAGCAACCGTTGTCGAGCAAATTTAGAGTCATTGTACCGCACCAAACTGCAAAGCACAAGCAAAAATTTCACATAAAGTCAGGCGGCCCGCTGGCCGGCCTCCCACACCAGAATTGCTTTTTTGCGCGCCGGGCTCCACTGGTAACCGCCAATAACCCCTGTTTTCTGAATAACCCGGTGGCACGGAATGAGATACGCCACCGGATTCTGGCCAATGGCGTTAGCCGCGGCCCGCGCGGCGGCCGGCCGGCCAATGGCCTCCGCAATCTGGCTGTAATGGGCGGCGCTGCCCGCCGGGATTTTGATGAGCGCTTCCCATACTCTTACCTGAAAATTTGTGCCTTTGACAAACAGCGGCAGCGGCCCATTTTGGCCAGCGCCGGCAAAAATTGTCTGGGCCAGAGGGCCGGTAGCCGCCTGATCGGCGATCAGCTTTGAGCGGCGCCAGTTTTGGCGCAGCCGGGCCAGGGCCGCCGGGCGCTGCTGCGGCGGCACAAATGAGAGGCCACACACGCCGCGGTCGGTTACGGCCAGCAAGCACTCGCCAAAGGGGGTGGGGTGAAACCCGTATTTGATCACCAGTCCAGCCCCGCTGGTTTTGTACTCGCCGGGGGAGATAGCCTCAAACGTAACAAACAGATCGTGCAGCCGGCCGGGGCCAGACAACCCCACTTCCAGGCTGGCATCCAATACTGAGTGCGACTCGGTGAGCAGGTGTTTGGCGTAATTGATGGTTAAATATTGCAGAAATTGCTTGGGCGTAATGCCGGCCCAGCGTTTGAACAGGCGATGAAAATGGTACTGGCTCAAATTGAGCTGTCCGGCAATGGCATCCAGCGAGGGCTGGTTTTTAAAGTTGGCTTCAAGATAGTGAATGGTCTGTTCAACGCGCAGGTAATCCTGCATTAGAATGTCTAAAGATTGAGTTGTCATTGGTTCACCTGTTTTTTAGTTTCTTTACTGCAAATTATATGGGTGTGACCAAAGTGAGTTGGGAGAGGAGAAAATTGGGGGGAACTACCCCTACCCA